>NZ_JAVKGN010000001.1:1200000-1500000 GCF_031432215.1 Halodesulfurarchaeum sp. HSR-GB
GATAAAGTTGCGCCAGCCGGTCAGTCGTGCCACTGATTCACACTACCTGGCCGATTCGTCTTCGGTCTCGGCTTCGACATCCGCCTCGCGGGCGCGACCGCGTTCGAGTTCGCGGTCGATGTCGTCCACTTCCGAGAGGGCTTCCACCTCGACGACGTTGCCGCCGCCGGGATCCACGACGATGATCTCGGCACCTACGTCGATCTCGCCCTCGACACTCCGGGCGGCGTAGGTTGGATCGAAACCGCCCTCGGAGAGTTTCACACGGCCGGTGCGGGGCGTGACACGCTCGGTCACGTAACCGCGTCGTCCCATGAGCTCCGCCGACCCCTCGGTTTTCCCCCGGTCGGTCCCCTTGTAGAACTCGAAGTGACGGTAGACATAATAGGAGCCGGCCCCGGCGAGAAGCACCGTGAGCCCGAGCACTAGCGGGTTCGCTGCGCCCGGGACCAGGATTCCCAGAAGCCCGGCTGCGAGGAGCGCGACCCCCAGGACGATGAAGTGTGCACCCGGTGCGAATCCTTCCAGCACGACGAGCACGAGCCCGGCGAGCAGGAGGACCGTCGACAGCGAGGTCCCGAGTACTGAGGCCATGTCACACGTTTGGACCCGGGTGGGGAAAACCGTTGCCCGGACAGCGCCCCTTGCCGGAATCGGCGCTTAGAGACTCACAACGAGGATCGCGATGGCGAGACCGGCGCCGAGCAGGAACGGAAGTACGTGTTCCAGACGCGGATTTCCGGGTTCGATTTCGGGGACCTCGAGCTCGGCCTCGGGCCCGACCTCGTCTAACTCGAACTTCCAGTCGCTCATAACGGCCCCCGTTTGCGCCCCGCCGCGGGTTTGTTCACCTCGCCGTCGTAGACCACGCCGCGTTCGCCGTCGATGGTCACCCGCTGCCCGGGTTCGAGATCCTCGATGTCGGCCCCGGTGATCATCGGGATTTCGAGTTCGCGAGCCACCATGGCCGCATAGCCAGTCATCCCCGAGCGGGCGCTCACGATCCCGCCGAGTTTCTCCAGCCCGTCGCTGAACTCGCCTTCGAAGTCCCGGTGGATGACGCCGATGCTCCCGGACTCGATCGTTTCGGGGGCCACGTGCTCCAGGTCGACGACCGGCCCGGTGGCCCGCCCGTCGACCACCGACCGACCGACGGCGAGGGTTTCGGCGGCCACGTGGACCTTGAGGGTGTTCGTCGTGTCTTCCCCCTCCAGTTCGGTCATCATGCCGGTCAGGACGACGACGGTATCCCCGGGGTCGACGATCCCGGAGTCAAGCCCGGCTTTCACCGAGTCCTCGATGACCGTGGTCGCCGTCCCGACCTGGACGTTCGCGTGCTGTGCGTTCACGCCCCATACGAGTCCCAGCTGTCGGTGGACCTGGTCGTTCGGCGTGGTCGCCACGACTGGGACGCTGGGGCGGAACTTGGTGACCCGTCGGGCCGTGTACCCGGACTCGCTCGCGACGACGATCGCACTCGCGTTCACGTCCCGGGCCAGATACCGTGCCGAGCGCGCGAGGGCGTCCGTGCGGCTCTCGCCGGTCGCCTCCGGAACCCGCTGTTCGATGATTTCGTCGTACTCCACACTCTCCTCGATCTCGCGGATGATCCGGTCCATCGTCTCGACGACCCGGGTCGGGTGGGCCCCGACCGCGGTCTCCGCGGAGAGCATGACGGCGTCGGTCCCGTCGAGGACCGCGTTCGCCACGTCCGAGGCCTCCGCACGGGTCGGGCGGGCCTGTTCGACCATCGAGTCGAGCATCTCGGTCGCGGTGATGACCGGCACGCCTGCAGCCTGGCTCTTGTGGATGATCCGCTTCTGGATGAGCGGGACGTCTTCCATCGGAAGTTCGACGCCCAGGTCCCCCCGGGCGACCATGATGCCCTGGGCGGTCTGGATGATCTCGTCCAGGTGGTCGACGGCGTCGGCCCGTTCGATCTTCGCCACGACCGGGATCTCCGCGCCTAACTCCTCGATGGCGGCCTCGACGTCGAGTACGTCCGCCGCGTCCCGGACGAAACTCGCGGCGACGAAGTCCGCCCCCGCTTCGACGGCCAGTTCGAGGTCCGCGCGGTCCTTCGCCGTGACTACGTCCACGTCCAGGTCCACGCCCGGGATGTTTACGCCCTTGTGGCTCCGCAATTTTCCGCCGCTCTCGACAGTCGCGTGGACCGCATTCCCGTCGACGGATTCGACGACGGTCTCGATTCGGCCGTCGTCGAGCAGTACGCGATCGCCAGGAGAGACACGTGAGATGTCCGTGGAGAGGCCGATCTCCTGCTCGGTCACGGTTGCAGACTCGCGGAAGGTGACCGTCGAGCCACTCTCCAGGGTGACTGGCGCTGCCGTCTCGCCGGTGCGGATCTCCGGGCCCTGGAGGTCGACCATGACCGCGACCGGTTTGTCGAGTTCGGCGTCGACCCGCTGGGCCCGCTCGATGAGCGCGGCCCGGTCCTCGCGGGTCCCGTGACTGGAGTTGATCCGCGCGACGGTCATCCCCGCCTCAGCCAAATCGCTGATCGCGGCCCGGTCGTCGCTGGCCGGGCCGAGCGTACAGACGATCTTCGCGTTTCGCATTACGGGGGGTTGGACCCCCCACCGAATAAAGGTGGCAGGCTCGGTTACTGAATCTTCGTGCCGGGACCGGCCTCGCCCTGGGTGGTCAGCAGGTCGGCTTCGTCGCCGGCCGCCAGGAGCATGCCGTTGGATTCCACGCCGAAGAGCTCGGCTTTCTCCAGGTTCACCAGGACGATGATTTTGGTGCCCGGGAGCTCCTCGATGTCGTGGAGCTTTCGGATTCCCGCGACCAGCTGCCGGGTCTCCGCGCCGATGTCGACCTGCAGGCGGACGAGTTTGTCAGCCCCCTCGATCGGCTCGGCGGACTCGATACGGCCGACCCGGATGTCCAGGTCCTGGAAGTCTTCGAAGGCGATGCGATCTTCGTTCAGGGGTTCGATGTCGGTCATTGTCGTGTCGGTCTCGGAGTCGGTGTCTTCGTCCTCGATGCGTTCCTGCAGGGCCGCCTGGCGAGCTTCGACCTGCTCGTCGTCGATCTTCTCGAAGGGCTCCCGTGGCTCGCCGAAGGTGGCCGGGGGCGCGTCCAGGCAGTCTTCGATCGTCGCCTCGGCTGCAGTCCCGTCCTCGTTCAGGTCGGTCCAGATCTGCTCGGCGGTCTGGGGCGTGAAGGGCTGGATCGTGATCGCGATGGCCTTCACGAGCTGGACGGTGTCACGGATGACCTGGGCGGCCTGCTCGGGATCCTCGTCGACGAGCTTCCAGGGCTCGTTGTGCTGGATGTACTCGTTCCCGAAGCGAGCCAGTTCGAGGGGGACGGTCCCGGCCTCCCGGACCGAATACTCGTTGAGCGCCGCCGTGAACTCCGCCATCGCCGACTCGATCTCGGCTTCGACGTCGGCGGAGACCGCGGCGTCGGGCGTGCCCTCGTAGTTCCGGTTCGCGAAGAGCAGCGCCCGGTAGACGAAGTTCCCCACGTCGTCGGCGAGTTCGGCGTTGACCCGGTCCTGGAAGGTCTCCCAGGAGAAGTCGATGTCCCGCTCGAACGGACCCGCCGTCGCGATGTAAAACCTGAGGAGGTCCGTGTCGAACGGCGAGTCCAGGTACTCCTCGGCCCAGACTGCTCGATCGCGACTCGTCGAGAAGCTCGCACCGTCGAGGTTGACAAACCCGCTTGCCATGACCGCTCGCGGTTCGTTGAACCCGGCCCCGGCGAGCATCGCGGGCCAGAAGACGGTGTGATGCTGGATGATGTCCCGGCCGATGACGTGGACGATCTCGCTTTCACCCTCGCGCCAGACTTCCTCCCAGTCGTAGGTGTCCGCGCCCACGCGATCGCTGTACTGTTTGGTCGAGGCGATGTACTCGATGGGTGCATCGACCCACACGTAGAGGACCAGATCGGTCTCGTCCTCCGGGTAGTCGATGCCCCAGTCCAGGTCCCGGGTGATACACCAGTCCTGGAGTTCGCCCTCGATCCACTCCCGGGGCTGGTTGCGGGCGTTTTTGGTCCCCTCCAGCCGGTCGATGAACTCCGAGAGGTAGTCCTGGAACGCCGAGACGCGGAAGAACTTGTGCTCGCGGGTGCGATACTCCGCGGGGTTCCCGGTCAGGATGCTCGTCGGATTTTCGATCTCGCCCGGTTCGAGGTGGCGGCCACAGCCCTCGTCACACTCGTCCCCGCGGGCGGTCGCGCCACAGTAGGGACAGGTCCCCTCGACGTAGCGATCGGGGAGCGGCTGGTCCTCGATCGGGTCCCAGGCGACCTCGATCTCCTTCTCGTAGACATGCCCCTCCTCGTCGAGGGTTCGGACGATCTCCTGGGTCAACTCGACGTTTTCGGACTGGTGGGTGTGCCCGTAGTTGTCGAAATCGACGTCGAACTGCGGGAAGGTCTCCTCGTAGGTCTCGTGCCAGTCCAGGGCGAAGTCTTCGGGTGAGACCCCCGACTCGGCCGCGTTGACCGCGATCGGCGTCCCGTGCATGTCCGACCCCGAGACGAAGGCGGTCTCCTGACCGATGGTTCGCAGCGATCGTGTCAACACGTCGCCGCTCACGTAGGTCCGCAGGTGACCGATGTGGAGGTCCCCGTTCGCGTAGGGCAGTCCACAGGTCACCACCGCCGGGTTCTCGGTGGGAAAGGACTCGTGGCTCATGGGTATGGATGCCACCCCAACCGATTAAAGTCCCGTGATTGGCGGGCGTCCTCAGTCCAGAATTTCGACGCCGCCGAAGAGTGTCACACCGGTCACCACGAGGTCCGGGGTCTCGTTGACCGTCTCCCGCCGCCGTGAGTCCTCCGTGCCCCCGAAGATGGCGAGCACGTCGACGGTCACGTTCCACTCCGGCGGGACCCGAAACTCCGTGCCACCGAAGAGGGTGACCGTCTCGATCACGGCCGGTGGGTGGGAGACCTCGGCGTCCCGGAGATCGATCTCCGAGCCACCGAAGATCGAGATGACGTCGCCGCCGGTGAAGTCCGTGGCGGTCACCCGCTTGTCGGCCCCGCCGAAGACGGCGATCGCATCCAGTTCTCCGCTCGTTCCCTCGACACGACTCCGTCGGCGACTGCGGCCCACGAGTAACAGGAGCCCGAACAGGACCACGAAAAGCGGCCACCACGCCTCGATCTGGGCGTCCGAGACGACTCCCAGGTTTCGAAGTTGAACGGTTCCGGCGACGGCGATGACCATTACTGGCCCGGTGAGGTTTCGGCCCCGGGACCGGACCAGCGCCCAGACTCCGAGGAGGACGAAAACCGCAGGGACCCAGTTCCAGAGTGATTCAGTCGCGAAGGCCCCGGTCGTGCCGGCGAGCAGGAGGGCCCCCAGGAGCAAGACGAGAAAGGCAGTCGTCGTTCGACCGGTTCGTCGAAAGTCCATATCCACCGGTAGGTCTTGTCAGTATATAATAATTTGTGGCTCAACTACACGACGAAGAGGGCTCCTTCGATGAGCCCGATCGTCACCACGAGTCGGCCCACGCTCCCGGCGAAGGCCGCGGCCGCGAAGCGCCGGTAACCGGTTCCGAGGACCGAGAAGGCATAGATCGAGGCCGTATCGGGGAAGAACGGAACGCTGAGCCCGATCGCCATCCCCAGGGGCCCCCACCGCTTGCCGAGTTCGACCATTCGCTTCTGTGACCACGCCACCGGGTCGAATCCCAGCCGTTCGATCGCCCCTGTCACGATCCCGGAGTGGCTGGCGCTGTGGCCGACCATCAACGCGATAACACTCCCGAGGGCCTTTCCGAGCCCGCTCACGACGATCACGAGCCCGATCTGGACTTCGTAGGGGAACGGCGCGAGCGCGAGGCTATTGGTCGGACAGAGATAGCCAACCGGGCAGAGAACGATCTCGCTTGGAAACGGAAGCACGAAGGCGATGAGCGCCGAGTAGACGAAGATCACGCCAAGCCCGGACCAGCCCGAGGCGGCCCGGACGGCCGTTTCGAGCCCGAGGTCCAGGATGGCTTCGAGCATTGGCTCTCCCTGTGGGCTCCGGTCTCAAAACCGTGCCGATCACGGACGGTGCCGGTCCACAGCAGCCAGGAACGCTTCTAGCATGTTCCGGTCCACGTGGGGCATGACGACGATCCGTATCGCCCCCTGCTGGGTCCGGGCGATCCGCCAGCCCGCTTCCCGAAGGCGCTCGAAGAGCGACTGACTCGCCTCCCAGGCCACGAGCGGGAGTTCCGGCTCGGCCACCGTGAATCCCCGCGAATCGAGTGCCGTCGCGAGCCACCTGGCCAGTTTCATCGTCCGCTCGAAGGCAGCACGGTAGCCGTCGGGCCAGAGCGTTTCGAGTGCGGCGTGGGCGCTCGCGACGCCCGCCCCACTCCGGGTACCGCCCAGTGAGACCTGGGATTCGGACTCCAGGTAGGGCGTCTCGACGGACAGCGCGTCGAGCACCGATCGGTCACGCACCAGGAACCCACCAGCCGGAATCGCCGCCCGCCCGGCTTTGTGAGGGTCGATCGTCATCGTATCGATTTCGGCGTGGCCGAAGTGCCACTCCCGATCGGTAAACGGAAGGAGAAACCCGCCGAAGGCGGCGTCGACGTGGACCATCGCGTCGACGGAGTCGGCAAGATCCACCAGGGCCGGGATGGGATCGACCCGGCCGTACTCCGTCGAGCCGGCGACGCCGAACA
Source organism: Halodesulfurarchaeum sp. HSR-GB (assembly GCF_031432215.1). Taxonomy (NCBI): domain Archaea; kingdom Methanobacteriati; phylum Methanobacteriota; class Halobacteria; order Halobacteriales; family Halobacteriaceae; genus Halodesulfurarchaeum; species Halodesulfurarchaeum sp. HSR-GB. The sequence goes on from NZ_JAVKGN010000001.1 coordinate 1,206,669, forward strand.
CGAGGGCGGTCCGCTCGTCCGCGGCGTCGGCCATCGCTGCGGGGTCCGCGCGATGATCCGGCCCCGTCTCCACGAGTCGGAGTTCGACATCCAGCAGCGAGGCGGCCTTCCGAAGCGAGAAGTGGGCGCTGGTGGGCGCGACGACGTTCGGTTCGGCCACCGTGGCTCGGTTTCGCGCGGCCCGAACCGCCTGGATGTTCGCCTCGGAACCGCCGGCCGTGACATAGCCGTGGGGGTCCGCCAGGCCGGCCAGTTCACCCAGCATCGAAACCGTCTCCCGCTCGCGTGCGGCGACGGCCTGGAAGGTCGCCGGGTCGCCAGGATTCGAGCCCAGAAACTCCATCGCGGCCCGTCTGGCTGCCGGCGCCGGCTCCGTGCACATCGAGGAGAGCACTCGGTCGAAGGACTGTGGCTCCAAGTGCGAGCGATTCGGTGTCATCAATGCCCGTCCTCCCGGAGGGTGCGAATTCGCTCGGGGACCGGCGGATGCTGGTAGTGAAACGCCTCGTAGAGCGGGTGCGGGAAGGGATTCGAGAGGTTCTCACCGGTCATCTGTGCCAACGCGTCCGCCAGGGGGTCGCCCGATCCCATCACTTCGACGGCGAATTCGTCGGCGGCCCGCTCGCTTCTGAGCCAGAGGCGATTCGAGAGTGGCTGGGTGAACTGCAGCACCGGCTCCAGCCAGAGCCCCGCGAGCAGGAGCCCGGCCGCCGGGATCTCGGGCACGCCGAACATGGCGTACAGCCAGGACTGGCCCATGAGCACCTGGGCGAGCGCGAGCAGCACGGCCGCTTCGAGGATCGAGACGGCCATTCGCTGCCAGACGTGCCCCTTCTTCCAGTGGGCGAGTTCGTGGGCCAGCACGCTCTGCAGTTCCCGCGCCTCGAGTTGCTCGATCAGGGTATCGAAGAGGACGACCCGCTTGGTCCGGCCGAACCCCGTGAAGAAGGCATTGGAGTGGCCGGATCTGGAACTGGCGTTCATCGCGTAGACGTCCTCGCAGGTGAATCCGGCCCGATCGAAGACCGCTTCGACGGCCGTCCGGAGGTCCCCCTCCTCGATCGGCTCGAAGTCGTAGAAAAGCGGCATGATCACCCGCGGGACGACGATCTGGGAGCCGAGCACGAACAGCGCCACGACGCCCGTCGCGGCGAGCCACCACCAGGTGGGGAACTGCTGGAGCACGAGGAGAATTCCGGCCCCCAGGATGGAAACGAAGGCCACCGAGACGGCGGTCTCAACGATCGCGTCGCGGACGAACAACCGTGGGGACTGTTCGTTGAATCCGTAGGCCGCCTCGATCCCGAAGGTGTCGAAGGCTTCGAAGGGAAGGGAAAGCAGTTGCATTGTGACTGTCGCCACGACGAAAATCCCGACCCCGGCGAGGAGGTCGTGCCCGATCGCTCCGTCGATCGCGGCGACTGCGTCTCCGAACAGGCCGGTGTAGAGCACTAACAGGACGACCGCGAGGACGAGCACGTTCTTTAGCGTGCCGGCGCTCGTCGAGAGGCGATGGTACTGGCGCAAACGGGCGGGGTCATCGACGGCCAGTGTCTCTGTCAGCCACGCGGAGTGCTCCCGGATCGTCCGATCCGCGTGCCGAACGTTCAGTGCGGCGAGCCCGGCAAAGACTCCCGTCGAGCCTCCCACGAGCAGTAGAAAGACGGCGTGATACGCGAGCATACGCTTCGATACGGCAGCAGGTAAAAACGTCTGACGTTTAGCGAACAGAGTCGAGCAGCAGGCGCTGTTCGGTCCGTTTGACCTCGTGCTGGACGTCCCGCACGGCGTCGATGTTCGCCGAAATCGAGGAGATCCCCTCCTCGACGAGGAACTCGACCATCTCGGGCTTCGAGCCGGCCTGGCCGCAGATACTCGTGTCCACGTCGTGCTCCCGGCAGATCTCGATCGTGCGACCGATGAGTTTGAGCACGCCGGGGTGGAGTTCGTCGAAGCGGTCCGAGACCCGCTCGTTGTTCCGGTCGACCGCCAGGGTGTACTGCGTGAGGTCGTTCGTGCCGAAGGAGGCAAAGTCGATGCCCTCCGCGGCCATCTCCTCGATCGTCATGACGCTGGCTGGCGTCTCGATCATCACGCCCCACTCGCGTTTCGTCGTGTCGATGCCCGCCGATTCGAGCAGTTCCCGGGCCCGCCGCACGTCCTCCGCGTCGTTCACGAGCGGGAACATGATCTCGACGTTGTCATACCCCAGTTCGTAGAGGTGCTTGATGGCCGCAAGCTCGTGTTCGAAGATCTCGGGCTCGTTCAGACTGCGCCTGAGGCCCCGGTACCCGAGCATCGGGTTGTGTTCGCTCGGCTCGTCGTTGCCGCCTTCGAGCTGTCTGAACTCGTCGGTGGGCGCATCGAGGGTGCGCACCCGGACCGGTCGCGGGTAGAACTCCTCGGCAACGGTGCGGATCCCGTCGACGATCTCGTCCCGGTAGGCCTTGGCTCCGTGATCGTCGATGTACCGCTTGGGGGTCTTGTTCGTCCCCATGACCATGTGCTCCATCCGGAGGAGTCCCACCCCGTCCGCCCCGGTTGCGGCCGCCCGCTCGGCGGCCTCCGGGATCGAGATGTTGACCTTCACCTCCGTGGCGGTCATCGGTTTGACCGGCGCTTTCGGGCGGGCCTCCTCGATGGGCTCCCGTTCCGACTCTTTGGGGGTGTCACGGCCCTCGCGGACTGCACCGCGCTCGCCGTCGATCGTGATGATCTGGCCGTCGCTCAGAATTTCGGTCGCGCCGCCGGTGCCGACCACGGCCGGCACGCCGAGTTCGCGGGAGACGATGGCGGCGTGGCTGGTCATGCCGCCCTCTTCGGTGATGATGCCCGAGGCCCGCTTCATCGCGGGCACCATATCGGGAGTGGTCATCGGCGTGACGATGATGTCGCCCTCGCTTACCTTGTCGAGTTCGTCCAGTTTGCGAATGATGCGAACGGCGCCGCTGGTGATTCCCGGACTGGCTCCCAGCCCCGAGAGGATATCCTCGCCGCCGGCTCCTTCGACCTCGGTGTCGTTCGAACTGGTGTCGTCGATCGTGGTGATCGGGCGGGACTGGAGCATATAGACAGTCCCGTCCATGATGGCCCACTCGACGTCCTGTGGGGTCTCGTAGTGGTCCTCGACCCGCTCGCCCATCTCGACTAGCTCCTGTATCTCGGCCTCGGTCAGGACCTGGGAATCACGGCGATCGTCCTCGATCGACCGGGTGACGGTCTCGCCGGTCTCCTCGTCCCGGACCATCTCGATTTTCTTCTCGGCGACGGTGACCGACTCGATCTCACGGCTCTCCCGGTCGACGTGGTAGTTGTCAGGTGACACCGATCCCGAGACGACGGCCTCTCCGAGCCCCCAGGCGGCCTCGATGATGGTCTGGGGCGCGCCAGTCGACGGGTGGCTGGTGAAGAGGACGCCGCTTTTCTCGGCGTCGACCATCTGCTGGACGACCACGGCGATGTCGACCGCGTCGTGGGCGAACCCCTGTTCCTCGCGATAGTAGATCGCTCGCTGCGTAAAAAGCGAGGCCCAGGCCCGCTGGACCCGATCGAGCAGTTCTTCGCCCTGAATGTTGAGGTAGGTCTCCTGCTGGCCGGCGAAACTCGCTTCGGGCAGGTCCTCGGCGGTCCCCGAGGAGCGCACCGCGACGAACGGCTGTTCGCCCTCCAGGTCGGCGTACGCGGCCATGATCTCCTCGCGGATGTGTTCGGGCATCTCGGTCTCCAGAATCAGTTCCTCGGCCCGCGAGGCGGCCGCCGAAAGCGCCCCGGAGTCCTCCGTGTCGACGTCGACGGCCGCGAACAGCTCCTCGTCGATGCCGGTGTCTTCGATGAACGATCGATACGTGTCCGCGGTGACGACGAACCCGGGCGGGACGGGGAGCCCGGCGTCGGTCATCTCCCCGAGCGAGGCCCCTTTCCCGCCGACGCTCCCGATGTCGTCGGCTCGTATGTCTTCCAGCCAGCGTACAGCCATGTGGCAGGTAAACGAACCCGGAGCGAGCCCATGAAGGTTGCGGAGGGCCGGTTCCGGTAAACTTGGGTACTGACCCGGACCTCGTGACGGTGGATTTAAGCCGGACCCCACACCCGTCACCGGCATGGAGCGAACTCGATCCCTTCGATGGGCTGGTCGGTACTTCCTCTACACCACTGGGCTGGGCCTGTTGGGCCTCCTGCTGGTCGGACTCGGTGGCTACCTGGCGTATAGCGGACTCATGCTCGGGCCGGAGACGATCTACGGGGTCCCCTATCCCCACGTCACGAGCACGTCTTTCTTCGGTATCGTGCCGGTCGTCCTCGGGGTCGTCGTCTGGCGCGCGGGCAAGGCCTGGGCCCTGTATCACACGCTTTCCGGGGCCGTGAGCGAGGAACTCGGGGATACCTACGACACCGAACACGTCAAAAGTGACATCGTCGCGGTGCTCGACGACCGCCTGGCTGACATGCAACAGGACCTCCAGTCGGTCAATCGGGAGGTGCGGGACCTCAAGGAAGCCGAGGAGTTCGAGTTCAACACTGCGGATTGATCGGGCCGAGACGAGTGGATTAAAGTCCTCGCTCCCCTCGGTGGCCAATGGTGACCGAAGCTAATGGGTGAGCTCCCGGACGAATTTGACTGTACCATCACGAACTGGGATTACATCTACGGTCTCACCAGGGACGTCGCCAAGCAGGTCCGCGCGGCGGACTTCGAACCGGACGTCATCGTCGCGCTGGCCCGCGGGGGCTGGTTCGCCGGGCGTGTCCTCTGTGATTTCCTGGGGCTGGATGACCTGACCAGCCTGAAGGTCGAACACTACGTCGGTACGGCGGCGAAATCCGAGGAGCCGGAGATCCGCTACCCGATGCCCGAAGGCTCAGTCGAGGGCAAGGACGTGCTGATCGTCGACGACATCGCGGACACCGGCGGGTCGATCGAGCACGCCTACGAGTACGTGACCGACCGGAACTCCGGGGAGGTCCGCACGGCCACACTCCAGCTCCTGCAGACAAGCGAGTTCGAACCGGACTTCATCGGCGAACGCCTCTCGGACTGGACCTGGATCGTTTATCCCTGGAACTTCATCGAGGACATGGTCGATCTCGTCGCCGGGGTCATGGAGAAAGGCGGTGACGGTCCCTACCGCCCCGAGCAGATCCGTACTCTTCTCGAAACCTATCACGGGATCGATCGTATCGAGATGGAGATCGCCCAGCCGGACCGCCTGGCGGAGGTCCTGACGGAGATGGCCCATCGCGGGGTCATCACCCAGGAGGGCGAGAACGCCTGGGCGCTCACCGACGCGAACTGACCGTCTGGGAACCCAACGTTAAGGGCCCGAGGGACGAAGCTATCGGTATGATCGGATTCATCGGTGGAAGCGGTATCTACGAAGCCCTTCCGCTCACGGACGTCCGCGAGCGCGAGATCGAGACGCCCTTTGGCGAACCGAGTGCCCCAGTCACGATCGGGACCTACGAGGGGACTGAGACCGAGGTCGCGTTCATCCCCCGACACGGCCGGCACCACCAGTATTCGCCGACAGACCTGCCCTATCGGGCGAACATCTACGCGTTCAAGCGCCTCGGCGTCGAGCGGGTCATCGCGAGCAACGCGGTCGGGAGCCTTCGCAAGGAGATCGAGCCCCGCACGCTTGTCGTGCCGGATCAACTCTTCGACCGCACCCGCCATCGGGAGTACTCCTTTTTCGGAGACGGGATGGTGGTCCACCAGGGCTTTGCCGACCCGTTCTGTCCCGAACTCTCGAAGGAACTCCAGAACGCCGCCGTCACGGAGACCGACGCGTCCGTCAAGGGCGGATGCACGTACGTCACGATCGAGGGGCCACAGTTCTCCACCCGGGCCGAGAGCGAGTTCTACCGTGAACAGGGATTCGACATCATCGGCATGACCGCCATCCCGGAGGCCAAACTCGCCCGCGAGGCCGAACTCTGCTATGCCACCGTCGCCGGCGTGACCGACTGGGACGTCTGGAAGACAGACAGCCAGGTCTCCCTGGAGGAGGTGCTGGAGAACGCCTCGCACAACGAGGCCGCGATTCAGGACGTGGTCGGGGCGGCCATCGAATCCCTCTCCGAAACCCGCTCCTGTGAGTGTGGGTCGGCGCTGGAGGGAACGATCAACACGGACCCCGAGCACATCCCCCAATCGACGCTGGAGTCGGTAGCCCCACTCGTCGAGGACTACCTCTAGTCTTCGGCCTCGACGCGCTCCGTGGGGCCGATTTCCTCGGCCTCTCCGTCTCCGACTGCGTCTTCGCGCTCTGTTGTGGTTTTTTCGCCGTCCGCAGACACGTCCGTTTCGGCGGTTGGGGGCTCCTCACTCCGCCGATCCTCGATCCAGAGATCGCCGAAGAGTTCGTCCTGATCTAGGAAGACTGCTCCCCGGTGGGCCAGAAAGAGCAGCGCGAGGAACGTGTCGACTCGCGAGCCACCAGCGTCCGCGATTTCGGCGAACAGGACCTCGGCTCGGCCCCGGTCGTATCGCTCGTGGAGTTCGGCCTCGACGGCCTCGATGAGCTCGTCGATGTCCTCGTCGTGGGCGGTGCCGGTGACATCCGCTTCCTCGGGTTCGCCCTCGCTGCGTGTGTCGTCTCCCGAGCGGTAATCCAGGGTCTGAACGCCGCGCTGGAACCCCTTGGGGGAGTTCTCGGTGTCATACGACCGGCCCGACTTCCACCAGGAGCCCCGTTCGGCCTCCCGGAGTTCGTGGACGAGTTCGTCGAGGGTTTCGGGGGTCCCACGGGCGGACTGGCGTTCCAGCCGGCGGTCCATTTCGGCCTCTAGCTGGTCGATCGGATCGCCGACCCCCGTCTCGGGCCCGTCGAGAGGCGTGTCACCTGCGAACGGGTCGACCCGTTCGGGTTCGTCCGGCTCCGGGTCCTCGTCCTCGACGAACAGTTCGTCGCTTTTCATCCGGAGGAGGACACTGGCATAGAAGAGCGCCCGCCCAGAGGTCCGGATTTCGGCCTCGTCGATGGCCGCCAGGAAGGCGTCGGTCACCTGGATGATGTCGATGTCCCAGGGGTCGATCTCCCCCCGTTCCGCGAGCCCGACCAGCACCTCGACGGGTTCCGGCCCCTCCTCATCCGGCTCTTCCGGGCCGAAGGCCGCGGCTTCAGTCATCGGCGACCGCCTCCTCCCGGCCGGCCAGGTCGATGCCCGTGACCGCCGAGACGTTGTTCTCCTGCATGGTCACCCCGATGGCCCGCTCGGAGCGTTCGAGCATGGCCGAGCGGTGAGAGACGACCACGAACTGGGCCTCGCTGGCCAGTTCGTCGACCATCTCACCGACCCGCTCGGCGTTCGCGGCGTCGAGGAAGGCGTCGATCTCGTCAAGCGCGTAGAACGGGGCCGGGTTGTACCGCTGGACCGCGAAGATGAAGGCCAGCGCGGTGAGTGATTTCTCGCCGCCCGACATGGCGTCCAGGCGCTGGACCGGCTTGTCACCCGGCTGGGCGCGCATCGTCATGCCGCCCTCGAAGGGCTGCTCGGGATCTTCGAGTGAGAGTTCGCCGGTCCCATTCGAGAGGCGCTCGAAGATCTCCTGGAACTGGTCGTTGATCGCCTCGTAGGCCGCCATGAAGTTCTCGCGTTTCAGCCGGTCGTAGCGGTCGATGCGCTCTTCGATTGCCGCCCGCTCCTCGTCGAGTTCGTCGTGTTTTTCGGTTAACTGGTCCAGCGCCGATTCCACGGTGTCGTACTCCTCGATGGCCTTCATGTTGACCGGCTCCAGGCGGGCCATCTGGCGTTCGAGTCGCCTGACGTTTTGCTCGACGGTTTCGAGGTCGGGGACCGACTCGGGATCGGTCTCCTCGACGTTTGCCTCGAGTTTGGCGACCTCGGCTTCGAGCCGCTGGGCCGACCGTTCGAGGCTCTCGATCCGGTTCCGCAGACTCTCGGCCTCGTTTTTCGTCTCGTCGCGCTCGTCCCGGGCCGCCGCGAGTTCCTCGCGGAGGTCCTCGCGCTCGGCCTTGAGATCCGCCAGTTCCGACTCGAGTTCTGCGATCTCCGCCTCCTTCTCCTCGATGTCCTCGCGTCGCTGTTCGATGGTCGCCTCCAGGTCTTCGATCCGCTCTTCCTGTTCGGCTTTCGTGTTCTGGGCGGACTCGACGGTCTCGTGGAGGTCCTCGATGGCCGACTCGGCGTACTCCTTCTCCAGGTTCAGGCTGTTGAGCTCGCTGTCGATGTCCTCGATGCGATCCTCCAGGTCCGCGACCTCGGCCTGCAGGGACTCCTTTTCGTCTGTGAGTTCCGGGATCTTCGACTCGGCCAGTTCGGCTTCCAGATCCTCGATCTCCGCTTCGGTGGTGCTGATCTCTTCCTCGGCGGCCTCGATTTCGGCGTCGAGTTCGGCCATTTCGGCCTGAACGGACTCGCGTTCTCCCTCCAGTTCCGCGATCCGGGTTTCGAGCTCCTCGATGTCGGTCTCGGCCTCCTCGCGGTCCCGCTCGGCCCGCTCGATTTCGGACTCGATCTCCCGCACGCTCTCGACTGCGTCGGCGCGTTTCTCGCGCGCCCGGTCGAGCTGTTCGTCCAGGTCGGTGATGTCGGCCTCGATGGAGGCCCGTTCGTCCTCGAGGGACTCGATCCGTTCGGCAACCCGTTCGAGTTTGCCCTGGCCCGTCGCCGTAAAGGAGTAGCGGGACCCGGAGCGGCTGCCACCGGTCATCGCACCGCTTTTCTCCACGAGGTCGCCGTCGAGGGTCACCAGCCGGAACTCGCCCATGAACTCCCGGGCGGTCGCCATGTCCTCGACCACGAGCGTATCCCCCAGCACGTAGGAGAAGACCGGCGCGTAGGTCCGATCGAAATCGACCAGGTTGTACGCGAAGTCGATCACGCCGGGGTCCTGGGGCAGGCTGGGGAGCGAGCGGTGCTCCATCTCCGTGATCGGGAGGAAGGTTGCCCGACCGGCGTTCCGGGACTTCAGGTGTTCGATACAGCGCTCGCCGACGCCGTCGTCAGCCACGACGACGTGGGCCATCCGGCCACCGGCCGCCGTCTCACAGGCGGTCGCGTACGCTTCTTCCACGCTTCCGAGTTCGGCGATGGGGCCGTGGACGCCCTCGATGTTGGCGTTGCGAATGGTCGTGACGGCCCGGCCGAAGGAGCTGTCACCGCTTTCGTCGGCCCGTGCTTCGAGTGACGCGTACTCCTCCTGAGCGGCATCGAGTTTCGATTCGACGGCCTCCAGATCCGAACGCCGCTCTTCCCGTCGGTTTTCGATGTCTTCGATGACCTCCTCGATCTGGGTCTTGTTCGTCCGGGCTTTCTCCAGTTCGCGGTCCAGATCGGCGAGTCGCTCATCGAGCTCCTCGATACGGGTCTGGGCGGCTTTCTTATCCTCCCGGGCGGATTCGAGTTCGGTCGACCGCCGCCGGGCCTCGTCGAGATAGCGGTCCTTCTTCCGCTGGAGGTCGTTGCGCTCGGATTTGGCCGCTTCGAGGGATTCCTTCGCCGCTTCGAGATCCGCCCGGAGATCGTCGTAGGCCGTGTCCACGGCCTCGATTTCAGCCTCGACCGACTCGATCTCCTCCTGGAGGTCCTGCTTCTCGCCGACCAGCGAGGCCTTCTCGACTTTCAGCTCGCGGATCTCGCCTTCCAGGTCCTCGATCTCCTCCTGCTTGCGGTCGATCTTGACGAAGGCCTGTCGCCGAGTCTCGGTGGCTTCCTCGATCCGCTCTTCGGCCCCGTCGATGCGGTCCTCCAGGCCGCCGATCTCGGCCTTGAGCTCCTCCATCTCGCGTTTGAGTTCGAGCTGTTCCTCCTCGCCGGTCCGTTCGATCTCGGCCTCCAGGTCTTCGAGGTCCTCGGTGAGTCGCGTGACCCGCTCCTCGCGTTCAGCGAGTTTGGCCTCCATGGATTCGAGTTCCGCCTCGCGATCCTCGATATCGGCCTCGGTGGCCGCGAGTTCCTGCCGGCGCTCTTCGAGTTCGGCGACGTCCCGGTAGGCCTCGTATTCGGCTTTCTCCTCGCGCAGGCCCTGGTACTCCAGGGCCGTCTCCCGCTCGTCTTCGAGCTGTTCGAGGCGTGTTTCTTTCTCCTCGATTCGTAACTCCGCCTCGTGGATGTGCTCCTGGACCTGTTCGAGTTCCTCGTGGGCGTCTGCCTTCTTCCGGTCGAACTCCGCGACGCCAGCGATCTCGTCGATGATCTCCCGGCGCTCGTGGGGGGTCATCTGGATGATGCCGGTCACGTCCCCCTGCATCACGACGTTGTAGCCCTCTGGGGTGACCCCGGCCGCGGCCAGCAGGTCCTGGATATCGGAAAGGTTCACCGAGCGCCCGTTCAGGTAGTAATAGGAGTAGTAGTTGTCCTCGGTCTGCTTGATCCGCCGTTTGACTCGGATCTGATCGACTTCCTCGATGTCCTCGGTGCCGATCGCCGTGGCGATCTGGGAGGGCGAGATCGTGCGGTCCTCGTTGTCGAGGGTGACTTCGACGCTGGCCTCCCGAGCGCCGTCGTAGTCCCGGTCCTCCTCGTGGGCGGGATTGTAGATCAGGTCGGTGAGCTTCTGGGCGCGCATGCCACGGGTGCGAGCCAGGCCCAGCGCGAACAGGATCGCGTCGATGATGTTCGACTTGCCCGAGCCGTTCGGGCCGCTGATCGTGGTGAAATCCTCGTAGAAGGGGATCCTGGTGGTTCGTCCGAAGCTCTTGAAATTCTCCAGGACGATCTGGTCGATGTACATCGAGAGGGTTAGCCGACGATTATGTCATCGCCGATTGTCTCGACGTCCCGTTCCTCCCCGTCCTCATCGCTCGTCTCTTCTGCCGCGAACAGTTCCTCGACGCTCTTCTCGGAATCCGTCTCCTCGGTCAACTCGGCTTCGAGGAGTCGGACGCGTTCCTGGAGGTCGAGTAGCTCCGTCGTCAGTCCGTCGACGGTCGCAGCGAGTTCTTCGACGCGGGCAGAATCGGCGTCGCCGTCGGTCATGCCTGGACGAACCGCCGTGATCCTCTTAAAGCGTGCGGCAGACGCCCGTCAGACGACCGGCCCCACCCTTCGTCAGGTTAAAAGCCCTCGGTAGGGAATCGAAGCACAATGACACAGGCCTCAGCGCGGGACACTCTCGCTCCCGTCATCGGCCTCGAGGTCCACGTCCAGCTAGAGACGGCGACGAAGATCTTCTGTGGCTGTTCGACGGACCCCGATCCCGAACCCAACACGCACACCTGTCCGGTCTGTCTCGGCCTCCCCGGCGCGTTGCCGGTTCTCAACGAGGCAGCCGTGGAGGCGGCGGTCAAACTGGGCAAGGCGATCGAGGCCGACATCCCCGAGCGGACCCGCTTTCACCGGAAGAACTACTTCTATCCCGACCTCCCCAAGGGCTTTCAGATCACCCAGTACGACGCGCCGATCTGTGCCGGGGGGCAGTTGGAGATTTCCCACGAGGGCGAGCGCCGCGAGATCGGCATCGAGCGGGCCCACCTCGAGGAGGACCCGGGGAGTCTGCAACACGCCGGCGGCCACATCGACACCGCCGATTACACCCTCGTCGACTACAACCGCGCGGGAATCCCGCTGATGGAGATCGTCACCGAACCGGACTTCCGGAGCCCCGGCGAGGTCCGGGCGTTCCTGAGCAAACTCGAAGAGGTCCTTGAGTATCTGGGAATTTACGACGGCCAGCGCGACGGGAGTCTGCGGGTCGACGCCAACATCTCGCTGGTCGAGGCAAGCGAGATCGACTCGGACGGCGGGATCGCAGCGTCGGTGCTGGAATCGGCCAACCGGACCGAGGTGAAGAACATCTCCAGTCACAAGGGGGCCGAGACCGCCCTGGCCTACGAGGTCACCCGTCAGCGCAACGCCATCGAGCGCGGTCGGGAGGTCACCCAGGAGACCCGCCACTGGGACGAGTCACGGGGCATCACGGTCTCGATGCGCGAGAAGGAAGCGGAGAAGGAGTACCGATACTTCCGGGAAGCGGACATCCCGCCGCTGGAGGTCAAAGACTGGAAGGAGAAGATCCCGATCCCGGAACTTCCCGAGGCCCGTCGCGAACGGTTCCAGGCCGAGTACGACCTGGGCGAGGAGGCGGCGGCGAAACTCACCTCGACGAAGCAGGTCGCGGACTTCTTCGAGGACATCGCGGATCGCTTTGCCCCCGATCTGGCGGCGACCTGGGTTGCGGACGATCTGCTGGGCGAACTCAACTACCGGGACATGGCGATCACCGACATCGCCGACCGCTTCGAGGAGTTCACCCGGCTGGTCGAGATGGTCGCCGCGGAGGAGATCACCGAGAAGAACGCCCGCGAGGTCGTCCTTCGCCGGATGCTTGATGACGGCGAGCGTCCGGATGAAATCGTCGAGGCGGCGGGACTGGGCAAGACGACCGGCGACGAAGTGGCCCAGGCCGTGAAGACGGCCATCGAGGAGAACCCCGACGCCGTCGAAGACTATCACGCGGGCGAGGGCGGGGCCATCAACTTCCTCGTCGGGCAGGTCATGCAGCAGACCGGCGGCAGCGCCGACCCGGGCGAGGTCAACCAGCTCCTCCAGGAGCAACTGGAGTAAACTCGGAGTTAAGCGGTTTTGCGGCCGTTTCGAGACACGCGAGAGCGAATTACCGACTCGCGGCCCAGTAATAGGTGGCCCGGTAGAGCCCATAAAGAGTCCAGTCGAAGAGTCCGACGGTTGCAACGAGGCTGGGGCCCAGTCACGAACGACGAAATCCTTACAAACCGGTCCGGCTTACGGCCAACTCAGTTCCCGTGGAACTCATCATCACCGAGAAAAACAACGCGGCCCGCCGCATCGCAGACATCCTCAGCGACGGTTCAGCCCGAACCGAACGCGTCGGGGGCGTCGACGTGTACGCCTGGGGGACCCACCGCGTGATCGGGCTCGCCGGCCACGTCGTCGGGGTGGACTTCCCGCCGGAGTACGAGGACTGGCGGGACGTCGAACCGGCCGAACTGGTTCACGCGCCGATCGAGACCCGGGTGACGAAACCGGACATCGTCACCAGCCTCAAGCGACTCGCGGGGAAGGCCGACCGCGTCGTGATCGCCACCGACTACGACCGCGAGGGCGAACTCATCGGGAAGGAGGCCTACGAACTCGTCCGCGAGGTCGAGGAGTCGGTGCCGGTCGATCGGGTCCGGTTCTCCTCGATCACCGAAAACGAGGTGAAAACCGCCTTCGCGAACCCGGACGAACTGGACTTCGAGTTGGCCGCGGCCGGCGAAGCCCGCCAGCGCATCGACCTGCTCTGGGGGGCCGCGCTCACCCGCTTTCTCTCGCTTTCGGCCGGCCAGCGTGGCCAGGACTTCATCAGCGTGGGCCGGGTCCAGACGCCCACGCTCAAACTCGTCGTCGACAAGGAGCGGGAGATCCAGGCCTTCGATCCCGAGACTTATTGGGAACTCTTCGCCGATCTCGCGGGTGGCGAGACGACCTTCCAGGCCCAGTACTTCTACGACGATGACGGGTCGGAAGCCGAACGGATCTGGGACGAAACGCATGCCACCGATGCCGAGGCGGACCTCGCCGGGGCCGGGACCGCGAGTGTGGAATCGGTCCGGCGACGACAGCGCACCGACGACCCGCCCGCACCCTTCGACACCACGCAGTTCATCAAGGCGGCCGGGTCGCTGGGGTTCAACGCGGGTCAGGCGATGAGCATCGCCGAGGACCTCTATACCGCTGGCTACATCACCTACCCGCGAACCGACAACACCGTCTATCCGGACGATCTGGAGCCGGCCGAGTTGCTCGCGCTCTTCGAGGGAACTCCCTTCGACGAGGCGGCGAGTTCGCTCCTTGCGGGCGAGGACCTGGAGCCGACCCGTGGGGACTCCGAGACGACCGATCACCCGCCGATTCACCCCACGCCGGACGTGCCCGACCAGGGGGATCTCTCCGAGGACGAGTGGACGGTCTACGAACTCGTGACCCGTCGCTTTTTCGCGACGCTCGCGGAGCCGGCCATCTGGGAGCACCTGCGCGTGGTGGCCGTCGCCGAGGGCCGCTCGCTCAAGGCAAACGGCAAGCGCCTGGTCGAGCCGGGGTATCACGCGGTTTACCCCTACGTCGACACGTCGGAGAATTACGTCCCCGATCTGGAGGAGGGCCAGACCCTCCAGATTTCCGCTGTCGACCTCGAAGAGAAGGAGACCCAGCCACCCCGACGGTACGGCCAGTCTCGGCTCATCGAGACCATGGAGAAGCTGGGCATCGGGACGAAGAGTACCCGCCACAACACCATCGAGAAGCTCTACGACCGCGGGTATCTGGAGGACGACCCGCCGCGTCCGACCCAGCTCGCGATGGCGGTCGTGGAGGCCGCCGAGGAGTACGCCGACCTGGTCGTCAGCGAGGAGATGACCCAGGAACTCGAAGCGGAGATGACGGCCATCGTCGAGGGCGAGAAGGACCTCGAGGATGTCACTGCAGACTCCCGGGACGCACTGGACCGAATTTTCGACTTGCTCGGGGCTTCACGCGCGGAAATCGGTGATCACCTTCGGTCCTCGCTGAAGGCCGACCGAACCCTCGGGCCCTGCCCGGAATGTGGCCGGGACCTTTTGGTTCGCGAGAACCGGTATGGCTCCTACTTCGTGGGGTGTGATGGCTATCCGGACTGTGAGTTCACCGCCCCGCTCCCGAACCGTGGCGAGCCCCAGGTCATGGACGAGACCTGTGACCGGCACGACCTGCACCACATCAAGATGCTCGACGGGCGGAACACCTTCGTTCACGGCTGTCCGCTCTGCCAGGTCGAGGACGCCGAGTCCACCGAGGACACGGTTATCGGCCCGTGTCCGGAGTGTGGTGAGGACCACGGCGGCGAACTGGCGATCAAGCACCTGCGAAACGGCTCCCGACTGGTCGGCTGTACCCGCTACCCCGACTGTGAGTACGCCGTCCCGTTGCCCCGCCGCGGTGAGATCGAGGTCACCGAGGAGCGGTGTGCGGAACACGACCTGCCCAAACTCCGCATTCACGACGACGATGACGAGCCCTGGGAGTTCGGCTGTCCGATCTGTAACTATCAGGAGTACGCCGCCCGGCAGAACGGCGACCTCGAATCCATCGACGGCATCGGGGAAAAGACGAAGGACAAGCTCATCGAGGCCGGGATCGAGTCCGTGCCGGATTTGATTTCGGCCGACCCGGAGGAGTTGGCTGGCAACGTCGATGGGGTCTCGGCCGACCGGATCCGTGACTGGCAACAGAGCGTGGGCTGACCCCGAGAGTTTTAACCCGATCCCGGCCCTGGATTCCAGTAATGCGCCTCGACGAGTACATCGAGGGCTTCCAGCCCGACGAGTCGGCCCGCCGTCGCCGCCTCGCCGAGGAGAAGTCCTACGAGATCATCGATTACGTCGAGGACCTCCAGACCGGACTCCAGTCCTCGCTCCAGGGTGATTCGCTCGTGGGGAGTACCTCCCCGTCAGTGTTCGTGGGCCGCTCGTCGTATCCGAACGTGAGCACCGGGATTCTCGCGCCGGTCGGCCAGGAGGACACCGCGGCCGAGTTTGCCACCAGCGGCGAGTGGTACCAGCGAGGACTGGACATCGAGAACGTCCTGCAGTACCGCACCGGCTTGCTCAACTCCCGGCGTTCGGCCAAGGTGGACGTCGAGGACGTCTGGGACGGCTTTGTGGGCACCCAGCGGGAGGTCGCCATCGCTGATCGCCCGGTCGACGTCGAAATCGGGCTCCGGGACACCCCGGAGATCGACCTGGACCGGTATCGCAACCCGCAGGCCAACGCGCCGAGCGGTCCGAGCGCGACTGCCGACCGGGCGGAGTTGGGTGAAAATCCGCACGTGCCCCGGCAGGTCAAAAAGACCCTGGAGGACGACGACTGGCGGGCCGAGGGTGCGATGACCTACCTCTATCGCCGTGGCTTTGACGTGTACGACATCAATCAGGTGCTCTCGGTGGGCGCACTCGGCCAGTCGCAGAACCGACGGCTCGTGCCCACCCGTTGGTCGATCACGGCCGTCGACGACACCGTCTCGAAGTTCCTGCGGGGGTCGATCCGGAACGCGCCGTCGATCGACCAGGTGCAGGTATTCGTCAACGAGTACATCGGCAACCGGTACTGGGTCGTGCTGGCCCCCGGCTCCTGGGAGTTCGAACTCGTGGAGATGAAAGCCCCGGGCAGCATCTGGAACCCGGAGCCGACCGGCGAGATCTTCATGTCGAGTGCCTACGAGAACTACGAGGGCCGCTCGGGCTACGTGGAGGAGACCGCCGGGGCGTACTACGCCGCCCGTCTGGGCGTGCTCGAATACCTGGAATCGATCGGGCGGCAGGCCAAAGCGCTGGTGCTCCGGGAGGTGTCGGACGATTACTGGGCTCCAGTCGGGGTCTGGCAGGTCAGAGAGAGCGTGCGCAACGCCTTTGAGGAGGGGCCAAAGCCCGATCTGGCGGGCGAACCCGGCGTCGCCGAGACCTTCGAGTCGGCGATCGGACAGACCGTCCCCCACCTGCCGGTCTCGCTGGGTGCGCTTCGCCGGAAGTCAGAACTCGTCGCGGGCCGGCAGGCCGGCCTGGCGGACTTCCAGGCGTAGTGCCGGGGCCAGAAGGATTAATCGGGTTCCGCTCCCAGGTCGGGTATGAGCGATACTGACCCGTGGCGACCGGTGGCCCCCCGTGGTTCCCATCAGGGGTACGCCCTGCTCGGGGCGATCGCGGCGGGTATCGGTGGCATTCTTTTGGCCTTCGGGCTCTCAGCAGTCCTCGGTCTGGCTATTGGCGGGTTCTTTCGTGACCTGTCGCTTCTGGTCATGGTCGGTCTCCTCTTTCTCACGAGTGCCCTGGGGCTCGTGGGTGGGGGCGTCCTCTATCTCCGATATCGTGGCCTCTCGCCGCGAGCCTACGTCCCTGCGGACGTTCCCGGACTGCGTGATCTACTCTATGCAGGGGGTGGCTACGTGGCGGCGATGGGGCTTGTCTTCGCCGCCGGCGTGGCGCTCACCGTCGGTGGGGTTCAGCCGGAGACCACAAACCAGGCCGCGGAACTGGGCATCGAGAACCCGGAACTGCTGCTCTGGCTCGTCCCGCTCTCCCTTTTCGTGATTGCACCCAGCGAGGAGTTCCTGTTTCGGGGGGTCGTCCAGGGACGACTTCGCGAGGCGTTTTCGGCCCAACTCGCGATCCCGCTGACGGCCGCACTCTTCGCGCTGGTTCACTACTTCTCGTTGACGGGCGGCAGCGGGGCCCGATTCATCGCCATCGCGATCCTCTTCCTGCCGAGTCTGGTCTTCGGGGTGGCCTACGAGCGCACCGAGAACCTGGTGGTCCCAATTTTGATCCACGGCGTGTACAATTCCACCCTGGTGCTGTTGCTCTACGTCTCGATCTCGGTCATGGGAGACGTGCCCGCCGCGATCTGATTACTCCTCGGTCGGAACCGGGCCGGTACCGATGACCCCTTCGACGGCCTCGCGGAAGGCCTGTCGAGTGGGGAAGTACGTCTCGTCGATCTCCGCCAGGATGTCGGTGAGTTCCTGGGGCCCATCCGGCGTCCGGACGACGGTGTCGCCCTCTTTGCGGTCGATTTCGCTCTTCTGGATCGCCCAGGTCAGTCGCTCGGCGATCCGGGCGATCGGGGCGCCCTCCACGTCGGGGCCCGAACCCAGTTCGACGCCGTCCGCTTCGTCGGTGTCCTCGGCCATGGAAGGGGCTTTTCCCGGCCGCCGATTCAAGCTTTCGATGCACTGCGCCGGCGGCCCGTCTGACATAGTGTTATGGGCCTCCGGTTCCAACGGGGCCGTATGCCAAGCCTGGGGGAGACCTACGAGCGCCGGGTCGGGGTTGCGAGCCGCAAGCAGGTGCTCCTGGGAACCGGGCTCTTCGTCGCCGGGGCCGTCCTCCTCGTGGCCGCGATCCTGATCGGTGGCACTGGACTCCTGGTGGAGAACGGCTTTGGCGTCCTGGAGAGCCGGGAGATAGCGGGTATCCTCGGCGGCGTCGGGATCCCGGCGGTGTTCCTGGGGGTGACGATCGTCCTCCCAGCGACGCGGTTCCACAAGACCGCTGCCGGACTCGGGGCCGCCCTGGCCCTCGTCGGCGTGGCGCTCTTCCGGCATGCCTACCCCGAGAACTGGTATGCCAGCCCGGGTGTCCCCTCGACGCTGGTCCTGGGCCTGCTGCTGGTCTACTTCGCCGGCATCCTGGTCTCCTTCTGGACGCTTTTCACCGCCGTCGCGACCTTCAAGACCCGAAACGATCCCGGGGGCACGGTCTCGCTCTCTGTCGACAACCCGGGGGCGACGGTGCGGGCGGTCGAGGCCGTCCAGACCGAGTTCCAGAACGCCGGGAAGGCCATCAGCAGCGGTCTGGGCGGTATCGGGACCTTCGGGGACGAGACCGAAACCACGGATCTCGGGCCACAGCCCCACCAACAGGCCGGCTCCGTATCGGACGGCGGGGTCTCGGCGGACGCCGAGATCGTCGAACCGGGCGCGGAGCGTACGGCCCAGGCAGACGACGGCGAGGTGATGGACGAACCCGCAACCGGGCCGGATCAGTACTGTGGGAACTGTACGCACTTCGAGTACACCGAGCGGGACGGCGACATGCACCCCTACTGTGGGCTCTCAGAGGAGCCGATGGACGACATGGCGGCCTGCCAGTGGTGGCAGGGGAACGCGAGTTAATCGGGTAACTGCGCCCGGAGGTGTTCCCAGTGGCTCCCGATCCAGTAGAACTGCCCACAGTCCCGACACTGCCAGACCCGCTCGTCGGTGGGGTCGGGCCCGGCTTCTGGACCCGGTCCCGATTCGACCCGCGCTAACGGCCCGTTACAGCGCGAACAGCGGGTCGGCTCCGTCAGTTCGAGTTCGAACCCGGCGTCGGCCAGTTCCGCGAGCTGGTCCTGTGGATCGAGTTCCTTCAGCAGCAGGCTGTCACCCGCTCGCTCGGCGACGTCAACGTCCCGCGTGAGAAGCAGTCGCCCCTCCTGCTCGGCCCAGGCGAGGATCGCCTCGTCGGCCTCGATGTCCCGGTCGAGTGCGTAGGCCGTGTCGTAGCCAACCATCCGGAGAATCGAGACGAGCCCGCCGAGCATCACGTCGAGGAGAAGTCGGGTGTCCGCGGGCCGGGCCATCAGTGGAGGAACTCGCGCAGGCCGTCGATGTCACGGGTATTGAGCACGTCCTCGGCTTCTGCCCAGCCGCGACGGGCGGTGTGGACACCGAACCGCTGGTAGGCGAACTCGCTGGGCGCATGGGCGTCGGTGTCGATGGCGATGGTCGCGCCGGCTTCGATCGCCGCCTTGACGGCACGCCCCCAGAGGTCCAGCCGGTGGGGGTTGGCGTTGACCTCCAGGGCGACGCCGTTTTCGGCCGCCGCCGCGCCGAGCCGATCGGCGTCGAACGTCATCGCGGGCCGCTGGTTCAGCAGCCGACCGCTGGGATGGCCGAGCACGTCGACAGCCGGGTGTTCCATCGCTTTGATCAGGCGTTCGGTCCGATCCTCGTCGTCTCCCAGGTCCGCGTGTGGCGAGGCGATCACCACGTCAAGTTCACCCAGCACGGCCGCGTCGGTTTCGCCAACCGCGCCGTCCGGGCCGACGTTCGCCTCGATTCCGGTGAGGACCTCGATGGGTGCGTCCGCGGCGACAGCCCGTACCTCCTCGATCTGCTCGCGAATCTCCTCGTCCGCGAGCCCGCTGTCGCCGAACACGCCCGGTCCGGCGGCGTGATCCGAGATGACCAGATAGTCGTGGCCGTATTCGGCGGCTCCGGCCACCATCTCCTCGATGGAGTGGTTGCCGTCCGACCAGGTGGTGTGGGCGTGGAGATCGCCACGGAGATCCCCTGCTTCGACCAGATCGGGGAGCGAGTCCTCAGCGGCCGCCTCGATCTCCCCGCGGTTCTCCCGCAACTCCGGCGGTATCCAGGGCAGATCGATCGCCTCGTAGACACCTGTCTCGTCCTCGCCGGCGAGCCTGGTCCCGGCCCGGGTGTCCTGCTCGGCGCGCTCTGTGTCGGTGACGGCGAAGACCCCATACTCGTTGACCTTGCGCTCGCGTTCGATCGCCCGGTTCCGCAGGGCGATGTTGTGATCGCGACTGCCGGTGAAGTACACGAGTGCGCTCCCGAACTCCGCGGGATCCACCAGCCGAAAGTCGACCTGCATATCGGCCACGCGGAGACTCGTCTTGGTCTCGCCCGATTCGGCCACGGACTCCACACGCTCCCAGTCGGTGAGTTGGGCTGTGACCTCGGCCTTCGAGTCACTCGCGATCAGTACGTCCACGTCGCCGATCGTGGGTCGCCAGCGCCTGAGCGAACCGGCCAGGGCAGCCGCTTCCACGCCGTCGAGGTCTCTCGCGTACGCGAGGACGTCCTCACCGACCGGTCGGGCGTTCCCGAGCAGGACCCGTTCGCCGGCCTGTCTGGCGAAGGGGATGTTCGCCAAAATGTTCTGCTCGGTCTTGGCCCCGAACCCCGAGACGGACTGGATCTCGCCGGCCTCGGCGGCGGCTTCGAGATCGTCGAGGGTCTGGATGCCGAGTGCCTCGTAGAGCGCCCCAACCGTCTTCGGACCCACGCCCTCGACGCGGGTGAGTGCCGCCATGTCCACCGGCAGGTTCGCTCGCTCTGTTTCGAGTTCCTCGATCGAGCCGGTCTCGACGTACTCGATTATCTTCTCGCCGATGGCCTCGCCGACCCCCTCGATCGCCGTGACGGCATCCAGTCCCGACGCGGCGAGGTCCTCGATCGGCTCCGGGTGGGAGCGAACGTTCGCGGCCGCGTTCCGGTAGGCTCTGGGTTTGTACTCGACGTCTTGGGCCTCCAGGAGGGCCGCGAATTCCTCCAGCCGGTCGGCGACCGTGTCGTTTGTTACCACGTGTTCCCCCGGCGACCGCCTCGCTTCTCGTCCTCGCCGGTCACCGAATCGAGAAAGGATCGCCACCGCTTCTGATCGGCCCGTTCTCGTCGTCGCGTTTCGGCTTCGAGGTCGGTATCGGCGTCGGATTCCAGGGCCGTCAGCGCCCGATCGATCCCGAGAATCGACTCCGCGAGCCGTTCGCCGCGATCCCGGGAAATTTCCCCGGCCTCGATTTCGGCCCGGCGTCGCTTCCGCTCGGCTCGCAGCTCCCGGATCAGCGACTGGACATCTTCTTCCGATGGTTCGGGGCCTTCGCTTCTCGCGTCGAGGACGAACGCCGCGAGATCGATCTGCTCGCCGGCCACCTCCAGGGTGTCGGGGATCGAGGCCCCGACCGTGGCGCCCTCACGATCGATCCGTTCGAGGAGTCGCTCGCGTTCGTAATCCTGCACACCAGTTCGTACTCGGCCAAACCCCAAAAATCCACACGTCCGCCGTCGGGAGTTTTATCCCGAGGACTGACAAACCCGTGCCCATGGTGCGATGTGACTACTGTGGGCGCGAGGAGGGCATGCCGTACCAGTGTCGCATGTGCGGCGGCACGTTCTGTTCCGAGCACCGGCTCCCCGAGAATCACGACTGTCCGGGACTGGATCAGTGGGAGGACCCGGGCGGGGTCTTCGACTCGGGATTCGACGACTCGGTCTCGGGCTCCTCCACGCGGGCCGGGCGGAGTGTCCTCGAACGGCTCGGTCTGGGGAGCGGCCCGGGTGGGATCGGGGGGTACGTCCGGCGGAACATGACCTACGTCTTCCTCGCGATCATCTGGCTTGTCTTCCCGCTGGAACTCCTGGTCGCGTTCGGCCTCCAGGACGCACAGCTCTTTAGCGCCCTCTTCACGCTCGATACGAACCACATCGAGTACGTCTGGACCTGGGTCACCTCGATCTTCGCTCACTCCCCGACGAACTTCATGCACATCTTCTTCAACAGCATCGTGCTGTACTTCTTCGGCCCGGTCGTCGAGCGGAAGATCGGGTCGAAGGCCTTCGCGGCGCTGTTCCTCGTCAGCGGGGTCGCCGCCGGTCTGGCCCAGGTCCTCGCGACCCTGGCCGTCGGCGGGACGGCCACGGTCCTCGGCGCGAGCGGGGCCATCGCGGCGCTGCTGGGTGTCTTGACGGTGCTCAACCCGAACCTCCGGATCTACCTGTACTTCATCCTGCCCATGCCCCTCTGGGTCGCGACCGCGCTGTTCGCGGGCTACTCGGTGCTCGTGAGCACCGCTGGCGGAGTCGGATTCGGTGGCGTCGCGCAGATCGCCCACCTCGCGGGACTCGGAATCGGCCTGCTGTACGGGCTGTACCTCAAGCGGACTGGAACCCGCGCCCCCCAGCAGCTCCGGATCGGGGGCAGCGGGCCCAATCGCCGTCGTCGCCGCTGAGATGAAGCCGGTCCGTCCGGAGTACGTTCCGAACCCCGACGCCTCGCGGGACGAAATGGACGCCCTTCAGCGCGAAATCGCGAGTGTCGCCACGTTTGCCGACGCTGGCTGTCCCGCCCCCGCAGCCGTCGAGATCGAGGGGCCACTCGACCTCGACCAGCGGACTTCGCCAGCGGGCAACGAGCCAATCGTCGCCGGCGTCGATCAGGCCTTTCTGGACGGGGTCGCGGTGAGCGCCGTCGTCGCAATTCAGGGCGACTCGGTCGTCGAGGTCGCCTGTGGTCGGACCGAACTCTCGATCCCCTACATCCCCGGCTTGCTCTCCTTTCGCGAGGGCGGGCCGATAATCGACGCGCTCGACTCGCTCTCGGTCGATCCGGACCTCCTTTTCTTCGATGGGAGCGGGCGTATCCACTACCGACAGGCCGGGCTCGCGACCCATCTCGGGGTGCTCTACGACCGCCCAGCCATCGGCGTGGCGAAGAACCTGCTCTGTGGCCAGCCGGCCGAATCGCTGGCTGAACCGCTGCCGGCTGGCACCCAGGTACCGATTTATGCGGACGAATCGGTGACGGCTGAGCCGGGGACGATTCTCGGATACGCCTACCAGTCACGGCAGTTCCCGAACCCCGAGGTCCGGCACGTGAACCCCATTTACGTGAGTCCGGGCCATCGCGTGAGCGCCGAGACCGCCGTGTCGCTGGTCGCCGCGATGGGAGCCGGCTACAAGCTACCCGAACCGGTGCGCCTGGCCGATCGGGCCGCATCGGACTGCAAGCATTAACTGCCTCTCGGGCGAGGGTGGGGTATGGAACGGACCGTACTCGTCACCGGTTGCTCCTCGGGCATCGGCCATGCGACGGCCGAGGCCTTTCTTGCGGAGGGGTGGACGGTGATCGCGACCGCTCGCGAGGAGGCAGACATCACGGACCTCGCCGAGAAGGGAGCCCTCACCCACGAACTCGACGTGACTAAACCTGCCCAGTGCCAGGACGTGATCGACTGGACGATCGCGGAGACCGGGCGACTGGACTGTCTCGTGAACAACGCGGGCTACGCGCAGTTCGGCCCGCTTGAGGACGTGCCGACCCGACACGTCGAGTCCCAGTTCGACGTGAACGTCTTCGGCCCGCACCGACTCGTGAGGGCCGCCCTCCCCCACATGCGCGAGGCCGAACGCGGGACCATCGTCAACGTCTCCTCCGTTTCCGGGCTGCTCTCGGCGCCAGGAATGGGCGTGTACTCCGCCTCGAAGGCCGCCCTCGAATCGATGAGCGACGCGCTCCGGGCGGAGGTCACGCCCTTCGACATCGACGTGGCCCTCGTCGAGCCCGGGCCGGTGAACACGCAGTTCGAGGACCGCGCACAGTCCTCGCTCGTTGATCTCGACCGAACGGGAGCCTACGAGGACCTCTACGGTGCGCTCACCGATGCGGGAATCGTCGGCGAGATGGGTGCTGTCCCACCGGAACGGGTGGCCGCTGTGATTCTCGAAGCTGGGACCTCGACGGATCCGCAGTCGCGGTATACCGTCGGCCCGGCCGCGAAATACCTCACGATGGCCCGGTTGCTTCCGGACCGGGTCCGGGACCGCATCTTCTCGCTTTTGCGGAGGCTCGGTGCATGACACGGATTCAGAACCGGGCGGCACTCGCCCAGTCGCCGGCCCACGAGACGGTTCTCGACGCGCTGCTCGCTGGCATCGAGGCGAGTGACCCGGCGACGGTCGTCGAGTCGACGGTCTCACTCGACGGTGACCAGCTCCGGGTTGGAGAGACGACCTACGACCTGGCAGCCTACAGCGAGGTCGTCGTCCTGGGTGGCGGGAACGCCGCCTCGCAGGTCGCTCGGGCACTCGAAGCGGTCCTCGGCGACCGGCTCGACGGCGGGCTGGTTGTCACCGACGATCCCGTGGAAACCGAGCGGGTGACGGTGCGGCCCGGGGATCACCCGGTGCCGAGCGAGCGCGGCGTCGAATCCACCCGACAACTCCTGAACCGGGCCGCGGCAGCGACCGAGGAGACTCTCGTCCTGGGTGTAATCACCGGTGGCGGCAGTGCGCTGATGCCGGCCCCGGCGGCGGGCATCGAACTCGACGATCTGGTCGCGACAACCGATCAGTTGCTCCAGAGTGGCGCGCCGATCCAGGACATCAACGCCGTCCGCAAGCACCTCTCGGCGATCAAGGGCGGTCAGCTCGCGGCCCTGGCGGCCCCGGCGACGGTCGTTTCGCTCGTTCTCAGTGACGTCGTGGGGAACCATCTGGATGTGATCGCCAGTGGCCCGCTCGTTCCCGATCCGAGCACCTTCGCGGACGCCCAGGCCGTGATCGATCGCTTCGATCTCTCGCTGCCGGATTCGGTCAGCGAACGCATTCGAGCCGGCGTCGCCGGGGACCTCGAAGAGACGCCGAAACCGGGCGATCCGGTCTTCGAGCACGTCTCGACACACGTCATCGCGGACGGGATGACGGCCCTCACGGCCGCTGCGGACGTGACCGAGGCGGCGGGATATGACTCGCTCGTGCTCTCCTCGCGAATCGAGGGTGAGGCCGCCGAGGCGGCAAAGACCCACGCCGCGATCGCGAACGAGATCCGAGCCACGGGAACGCCGGTCGAACCACCAGCAGCGATTCTCTCCGGCGGCGAGACCACCGTCACCATCGACGGCGATGGGGGCTCCGGCGGGCCGAACCAGGAGTTCGCCCTCTCCGCGGGGCTGTCTCTGGACGGTTCGACTATCGTCGGCGCGGTCGACAGCGACGGGATCGACGGCGCGAGCGACGCCGCAGGCGCGCTCGTCGACGAGTCAGTCGTGGATCGCCAGGCGGCCCAGGCCGCCCTCGACGCGAACGACACCGGGGCGTACCTCCAGGCCCGGGACCGCACCATCGTGACGGGACAGACCGGGACGAACGTCAACGATCTGCGAATCCTGCTCGTCGAGGAGAACTCATTCCAGACAGGCGGCGACGAGTCGGAGTAACTCCTCCCCGCGAACTTCTTCGGCGAAGAGCGGGACCCGCTTCACGTCATAGCCCATGAAAAGCTCCTGGGCCGTTCCGAGTGCGGACTGCTGGACGTCCCAGCGTCGCTGACAGAACTGACAGCCATCGAGGTTCGGAGCGACGTACTCCCCGGGGGCCACGCCGTCGACGATCGATTCGAGTGGCTCCATCACGCGATTGACCACGACCGTCGAGACCGGAATTCCAAAGCCCTGCAACTGGTTCTCCAGTCGCTTTGCCTCCTCGACGGCCATCTCCTCGGGCACGGTCACGATCCGGAAGTCGGTCCGCTCCGGATCGGCGAGCAGCGCTCGCAACCGTTCGACGCGCTCGATCTGGGCGTCGAGATCCGGGCCTTCAGCCCCCTCCGACTCGCCGAACAGGCCCGTCAGGCTCTCGCCGAGCGAACCGAGTCGGTCCCGCAACCGGACGAACCGGCCCATCATCGTCTCCATCATCTCGGGCAGTTCGAGCAGTCGCAAGGTATGTCCGGTCGGGGCCGTGTCGATGACGATCCGGTCGAACCGGTCGTCGTCCAGGTACTCAAGCAAGAGTTGCATCGCCGCGGCTTCGTCCGCGCCGGGGAACTGGCCGTCCAGCAGGGGATCCGGCTCCTCGCCGCCCAGCAGGTCGCCGACCCCGCCCATCGAGAGGTCGCCACCGAACGCGCCGACCTCCTGGAGGGCCGTCTCCGGGTCGATCTCGACGGCGAAAAGCGGGATGTCCTCGCGGATTCGGGTCGGGGCGGATGGAATCGAGACGCCGTAGGCGTCTCCCAGCGAGTGGGCCGGGTCGGTCGAGACGACGAGGGTGTCGGTCCCGTCGAGAGCGCTGGCCAGCCCGGTCGCCGCGGCCATCGTGGTCTTTCCGACGCCACCTTTCCCGCCGTAGAGCACGTACTCGGCCGTCCCACCGGCCACGCCCGGTTCGAGGGAGTCGACCGCTTCGACCTCGATGTCGTCCATGCATTGTCTTCGCACGGAGCCGGGAGTATCTTTTCTTCGAGCGGCCCACAGGTTCTTGGCGGCGGCCGAGCGAGAGCCCCCATGGACGAACCCATCGAGGCCCGTCTGGGAGCGGCCCTCGACGACCGGGACCAGACGCTCGCGACCGTCGAATCGTGTACTGGCGGCCTGATCGGCTCGCTCGTGACCGACGTGTCGGGGTCGAGTGCCTACTTCGACCGTGGCTTTGTCACCTACTCGAACGCGGCCAAACTCGACCTGGGGGTCACCCGGGAGTCCCTGGACGAACACGGCGCCGTGAGCGAACCGGTGGCCCGCGAGATGGCCCAGGCCGCCAGAGACGCGGCGGGCACTACCTGGGCCGTTTCGAGCACTGGCATCGCCGGCCCGACCGGCGGGACGGCAGAAAAACCAGTTGGGACGGTGTACGTGGGGGTTGCGTATGCTGGGGAGTGGGGCACTGGAACCACCGGGACGACGGTCAGCCACCACGAGTACGACGGGTCGCGGACCGCGATCAAGTCACAGGCCGCCCGCGACGCGCTCAAGTCCGTCCTCGAAGCGGTCCGGGATCAGTAAACGGCCACGTCGTCGAACCGGCCGTCGTAGGCGACGTGGTCCGGATGGGTCGGCTCGGTCCCGGAGAGCAGCAGTCGGTCGAACTTCTTCCAGGTGTTCTCCCAGGCCAGGTGGGCGAATTCGGCCCGACAGCGCCAGTCGTGTCGCGAGCCGTTCCGCCGCTCGACACGGCGGTCACGCCCCTCCCGAAACGCTTCGAGCAGGGCCGCCTCCGAATCGATATCCCCCGAGATGGCCGTCCAGACCTCGCCGATCGTCTGTTTTCGATGGGCATACGAGGACCCGAACTCCGGCATGTCCAGAGTTTTGGCCATCTCCACGGCCCGTTCGTTGTGCTGTTCGAGGTGCTTTGGATTGTACACCTCCAGGGCGTCGATCTGGGATTCGTAGGCCCGCAGATCGCCGCGGTCGAGACTCACGGTCAGGAATTCGGGGTGTGGGGCCAGGACCACCGCGTCCTGACGGTCGAGTTCCCGCATGGCTCCCTCCAGGGTAATGAAGTCCGGGACCGGTTCGTCCAGCCCCAGCGCCAGCACGTGTTTGCGGTGTTGCCAGGGCCCGGTGAAAATTTCGCGGGCTGGCACCACGAGCAAGTCCTCGTCGCTCAGGCGCTCGGCCCGTCGGCGGGCCGCGGGAAGTCTGGTGAAGTGTGGTGCGTAGACCAGGACGTCGAGCCCGCGGGATTTCGCCCGTTCGACGACCTGTTCGTCGAGGATTTTCACGTGGGGATCGATACGCGTTTCCGACACGATTCGGGTTATACACGGCCCGGTAATCTCCCTTGCGAAACTGATCCCGCCGTGGGAAATCTTATGGGATCGCCTCGCCAAGGGCCGCTATGTCGCGCTGGCTCTGTGCGATCGAGGGCTGTATGGTGGGCTTCGAGGACGTCGAGTCCCTCCTCGCACACCAGAGAGACGATCACGAGGGTCACACCTGTGAAATCTGTGGGGAACGGGTCCCCGCGGGCTTTTTCGCCATCAGGCATGCCTTCGAGGAACACACGCGAGCCGAGTATGTCAGACACTACGACGGGGACTCCGACGCGATCCGGTGGCGAGAACAGATTTTGGCCTCCGTCGGGGAGCAGCTAACGGCCGCCGAGTAACTTACCGTTCGTCGCTGTCGAGCACCCGGATCTGGTCCCCACGGACCGTGACCGGGATCGGAACCGTCGCCTCGTAGAGTTCGACTGTCACCTGGTCCTTGCCCTCGTCGATCCGCTGGACCTGGGCCTTCTCGCCCTTGAACGGGCCGGCGATCAGTTCGACGATGTCCCCCTCCGCGATGCCCTCGACGTCGGGCTTTGGCGAGAGGAAGTGTTCGACTTCCGTGATGCTGCTCTCCCCGGGCACGATGCTCCGGGCGTGGGGGATGTCTTCGAGCACGCGCTCGAGCACGCCCGTGTCCTCGGCCTCGACCATGACGTAGCTGGTGAGTGACTCCGGGGCGAGCACGGCGTGGACTTTCTTCTCCTCGCGGTTCGCGATCATGCTCGCCACGGTCTGTTCCTGACTGGCCGTGGTTTTGACGGCGTATATCGACATGATCAGGCCCCCGGCAGTACACCCATGATGAGGAAGATGAGAAAGCCGATGAGGCCGATGAGGAGGATCCCGGCGGCCGCGATGAGCGAGATGCGGGAGAACTCCTCCCAGTCCGGAGTGCTGGCCAGTTTCAGCACCCGCGTGTAGGCGTTTAACTCGTAAGGTACGTCCATGGGCCTCCGTTTGGGGCGGGTGCTTTTCTATCTATTGGAAAACGCTCTCGCTACTCGACGTAATCGAAGTCCTCGAGTTCCTGGGCCGGGGTCTGCTCGGTCGCCTCCTCCTGCCGGCCGTAGATCTGCGGGGACTGGACGCCGGTGACGACCACCATCGTCCGCATGTGCCCGTCGAGGTCCTCGTCGATCGAGGTCCCCCAGATGATCCGGGCGTCCGGATCGATCCGGTCGTAGATCTCCTCGACGACGCCCTCTGCCTCCTCGATGGACATGTCTGGGCCGCCAGTGACGTTCACCAGCGCGGAGTTCGCACCGGCGATGTCCACGTCCAGAAGCGGCGACCGCAGGGCCTCCTTCACCGACGCCGTGGCCTTGCTGTCCGAATCCGCTTCGCCCAGGCCGATCATCGCGACGCCGCCTTTCTCCATGACCGTCCGCACGTCGGCGAAGTCCAGGTTCACGAGCCCCGGCTTGGTGATCAGTTCGGTGATTCCCTTGACCGAGCGCATCAGGATCTCATCGGAGATCTTGAAGGCCTGGCGGACCGGCAGTTGGCCGACCGAGTCCAGCAGTCGGTCGTTCGGAACGACGATGACAGTATCAGCCACGTCGCGCAGGCGTTCCAGCCCGGCCTCGGCGTTCGTCCGCCGTACCTCGCCCTCGGCCGTGAAGGGGGTCGTGACAACTGCAATGGTCAACGCGTCGGTCTCACGCGCGGCCTTCGCGACGACCGGCGCGGAGCCGGTGCCCGTGCCACCACCCAGGCCGGCGGTGACAAAGACCATGTCCGAGGTGGAGATCGTCTCGCGGATCTCGTCCTGGCTCTCCAGGGCGGCCTCCTCGCCGACCTGAGGGAGCGACCCGGCTCCGCGGCCCTGGGTCTTCTCCCGACCCATCAGGATCTTCTTGTCGGCCTGAATGTCGACCAGATGCTGGACGTCGGTGTTGGCCGCGACCAGCGACGCGCCGTGAATGCCCTCCTCGAACATCCGGTTGATCGTGTTGCTTCCGGCCCCGCCACAGCCCACGACGGTGATGTCGGTCTTGAGGTCCTCGAGGACCGCCTCGAGTTCCTCGTTTGTCATCTCCCCCGTTGGGTGTTCAGTGTCCCCCGAGGCCGCGCTCCCCGTTTCGGCCTCGTCGATCGCGTCCTCGACGATAGAGTCCATCTTGGCTATCGGTTACCGGATGAACCTTAATTACCTTTCCCCTATCGTCACGCGGCCGTCAGACGTCGAATCGCTGGGTTTCCCGACTGGAGACTGTCTCCGGTTCGATGGTCTCCCCGTCGACAGTGACCGACTCGCCCGCCGCGAGCCGGCCGAACAACGGCCCTTCGGGCACTCCGCGCTCGGCTGCCAGCGCCGGATCGAAGCCCTCCCGTTCGGCGATCACTTGCCCGTCGACTCGCTTCACCGTCTCGAACTCCCGTTCGAGCAGCCCGAGGAGGCCATCGATCAGCGCGTCGTAGGCCGCCTCGTCCGGAAGCGCGGCGCGATCGCCGACCCGGTTCCCGTTCTCCTCGCTCTGGTAGGCGACCGTGTGTGCCGCGACGGTCGCCACAGTATCCGCCGGGTCGATCGCCGCGGCGGCATCGAGCAGTTCGTCTGGAAGTGCGCGCACGTCCAGGTCCTCAGTCGCCGTCCGCTCGCCGAACCGAAGCCCGGATTCGACAGTCCCCAGTTGGGATTCCATCCGCTCGACGACGGCCGGATCGACGCCGCTGGTTTCTCTGATCCACGTCTCGCTCACGATCTCGTAGCCCAGTGACTCGAGGACTGCGGCCACCTCGGGGTAGTCCCCGTCGAAGACCGCGGCGGACGTGTTGCTACGCTCGAAAAGTGCCTGGACGAGATCCCGATTGGCTTCGGGGTCGCCGAGTTCCTCGAGACTCCAGTCCGCGGCCACGTGTCCGATCGCGGCGTCGGTCTCCAGGAGGAGCCGAGTTGGCTGGGGAGCGTAGTGGTTCCCGCCGACGGCGACGAACGTTCGTTCAGCGTCGGGGCCAACCCCTGCCAGTGACAGGATGGCCTGGGCGACCGCCCGGCCGCCAACCGAGTCGTCCCACTGCTCCGGGCCGCTGCCGAGTTCCACGAACATCGCGGGCGCGCCGTACTCGGTCGGGCCGTGGTGGGTACACTCCATCGCGACTTCGTATGGCTCCGGTGCGAGATAGTCGAGTTCGCGAATGACGTGTTTGAGCGCGCCAGGCGCGGGCTGGGAGACACTGCGCGGCTCGCCGCCGTACTCGGCGTCACCGAAGTTCCCCGTGAAGTGTGCACTCAAAAGCGGGCCGCTGTCCCCGGAGTGTTTCGAGGCCACGACGACATACTCCGGGTCGTCGAAGGCCGCCGCCACCTCGTCCAGTTCCAGGTGGAGCCGATCGAACTCGCGGAGTTCGAACGCACCGTGATGGTAGACCCCGGGTTCGGACTCGGTCCAATCGACGAGGTCCAGCAACTCCTCGGCGATCGTCACCGAAGCCTGATCCGCGGTGCTGCAGACGATTCCGATCACGGATTCGTGTAGTATCGAGCGGCGATTAAGGCCGTCGAAGCCCGTGGAAGTTTAGTTGCTCGCGAGCGTGAATCCAGACGATGAGTACTGGGCAACGGTTTGAAATCTTCGAGGACAGGGCCGGTGAGTGGCGATGGCGACTCGTCGCCGCGAACGGGAACATCATCGCGGACAGCGGCGAGGGCTACAGCTCGAAACAGGGCGCGAAACGTGGTATCCAGAGCGTGAAACGGGGCGCAGCCGACGCCGCCGTCGAAGTACTCGAGGACTGAACGGGCGGGAATCAATCGATCTACAGGCGGAACAGGCCGAGTGCCTCGGGGCTTGACCCCGAGGGTGAAGGCCGTAAGCTCGGCTAAACGTGTTCCGTTCGCTCGATGTACTGTTCAATCGTGCTGGTCGAAACATCACCAGCCGTCCCGACGTAGTACGATTCCTCCCAGAACCCACCGCCCCACAGGTATTCCTGTAATAGAGGTTCGTGCTGTTGCCACATCTCTCGTGCTGTAATGCTCTTGACTGTCCGTACAATCTCACTCGGGGCGTGTTTGGGATGTGCCGACAGAAACAGGTGTACGTGGTCGGGTGAGATGTGCAACGACAGAATCTCGTAGTTGTACTCGTCGCACACCGCTCGAAAACTCAATTCCAGTGAATCTTCTATCACACACACACAGTATTGGGTGTCGATACTTCGGACACCACACAAAGTGGTAGTTGACGTTGTATACCCTATGGTTTGACCGTTTCTCGCCCATACAGTCAGTGAGTGGACAAGATTTAAGCATTTCAGTGAATAAGCAATACGTGTGAGATGACTAAACGACTCACCGTGGACTTCGAGGACGAGCTATACAAGGAGTTCTCGAAGCAATGCATCGACGCTGAGAAAACTAAGTCCGAAGTCGTGCGTGGACTCGTCCAAGACTGGCTCAACGAATCCGAAGAATGACCGACGTACAGACTCTCGTGAAGACGCTGGATTTCCAACTGAACATCCATAGTGACAACGAGAGTCTGCTGGAAGACGCCACGCTCGAATCCCGGTGGGCGTACAACGAAACTATCCGTCTCGCCAAGCAGGGCGTTGACTGGGATGAAATCCCCGACCGTGTGGCCGACGACGCCGACCTCGTGAAAAATACCACACAGCGCGTCGTTGCGAAAGCACTCGGCGCGATGGAAAACTACCACGAGTACGAGGACTTCGGCCTGCCGAGCCACACCAAAGACGGCGCGTACCCGCTTCGAGCCAACTACAAAGAAGGCTACAACCTCACGCTCCGAGACGACGGTACTATCGAGTTCCGTATCAGTGCCAAACCGTACAAGCACGTCAAAGGCGTGCTGGAGGGCGACGACACCCATCTCGACATTCTGCGGACGGCACTCGCTGGTGACGAGTGGTCCATCGGGACAGCCGAAGCCCTGTTCCACGACGGAACACCCGAGTTGCACGTCAATGTCACGAACACCGAGCGTACCGTCCGAGAGAAACAGGACTCTCGGACAGTCATTGGCGTGGACGTGAACGAAGACAACATGGCACTGTCGGCACTGTCAGCAGAAGGCGTTGAGGATACGCTTGTCATTGACTTCCCCGAAATCAAGTTCGAGCGTCACCGCTACTTCACGATGCGAAAGCGGGTGCAGAACGCCGAGAAACCGAGTATGCACGATACGCTCGAAGGTCGGGAAGAACGGTTCGTCCGTGACCGACTCCACAAGGTGAGCCGTCACATCGTGGAATGGAGCCACCAGTTCGAGAAGCCGTGCATCGTCTTTGAAGACCTCAAAGAGATGCGCGACAGTATCGACTACGGCACTCGGATGAACCGACGCCTGCACCACCTGCCGTTCCGTGCGCTCCAATACTACACGTCGTACAAAGCCGCTTTCGAGGGCGTGCCAACGGCGTGGATTGACCCTGAATACACGAGTCAGCAGTGTCCGATGTGCGGACACACAGAACGGGCGAACCGCCACAGAAAGCGGTTCAAGTGCCGGTCGTGCCAGCATCAGGACCACGCCGACCGAAGTGCGAGCGTCAACATCGCTGTGAAAGGTATCGAGAAGCATCAAGACTGGAATGTGCCTGCTCTCAACAGCCTTCCCCAAGTGCGGAAGGTGTCGACCGAGAGACGAAGTCTCTCGTGATCCCGAAAATCTTCGATTTTCGGACGACGACGGCAGGCATCGGGGGCCGTGGACGCCCCGACCGTGACCTCGGATACCGCGAGAGGGCACCATCCCAATGGTATCCGAGGCGTGTCCGACTAATCCACGGGAAGCCTCGGGGTCGTTCGAGAGAGCGAAGCTCTCTCGTGATGACGAGACGCCTCCGGCGTCTCGAACCACTTGACCCCGAGGCAGTTCACTGGTCTGATTGGACATCGAAGGACCGACTGGTCAGGCTGAACATCGAACGATCTATCGCCGATAGTGGTGTTTCTCTCCGTTTCAGGCCTCCTCGGCGCTGTTTTGCCCCCTGGTCGGTCTGTCTCACTTCCCGGACGCGAAGAGCGGTCCCACCCTGGGGAACTGCCAGTTTCGAAGGATCTTGTGGCTTTTAAGGGTCCCCGGAGTGACCTGCAAACAGTAGCGATGTCCTGGTGCACTCGTGGATCGGACGGGGATTCGACGGCCGTGTCGGGACCGGGAGGGGCGGCGCCATGAATCGGCAAACAGTCGGTGCGTTGCTCGGTGCGATCGGGTTGACCGTCCCCTGGCTCGTCGTCTGGCTGTTCTCGGTCGAGGGGCTGTCGACGAACCTGACCGTGTTCGTCAGCGGCATCTCGGTGCTGGGAGCGGCGTTCCTCCTCGCCTGGGCGGCCGAGACGGCCGAGCGTGACGTGCCCCGGCCATTCGCGATCGCGGTGCTCGCGGTGCTGGCCGTCGCGCCCGAGTACTCAGTCGACGCCCTCTACGCCTGGAACGCGGGCGCCTTCGCCGGGACGCCCAGGGGGATCGAGGCCGGAAACCTCGCGGTTGCGAACATGACCGGGGCCAACCGGATTCTCATCGGGATCGGGTGGGCGGGAATCGCCCTGTTCACCGTCTATCGCAGTGGGGCGGACCTCGATCCCGCCGTCGAGCATCGGGACGGCTTGCTCGCTGACGCCGTGACCGTCCACAAGGATCTCGCGCTCGACATCACCTTTCTGCTGGCTGCGACGCTCTGGGCGTTTTTCGTCCCGCTCTTTGGCGGGATCGACGCCCTGGACATGGCGATCCTGGTTGGCATCTACGTGACCTACATTCTGGTCATTCTCCGGGGTGATATCGAGCCAGAGGAGGAACACGTCGGGGTGCCGGCGGCCCTCCAGGCCCAGCCGAAGTGGCGACGGGTCTCGACGGTTCTGGCGCTGTTTGCCTACTCGGGACTGATCATCTTCACCGCCGTCGAGCCCTTCGCTCACGGCCTCGAAACGATCGGGACGAACATCGGCGTGCCTCCCTTCTTCATGATCCAGTGGATCGCGCCGCTGGCCTCCGAGTCACCGGAACTCATCGTCGTGGTCTACCTCGTGAACAAGGCCCGATCCACGGCCGGGTTCAACGCGTTGATCTCCTCGAAGCTCAATCAGTGGACACTTTTGATCGGGACCCTGGTCGTCGTCTACTCGATCGCCTACGGCTCTTACGGCGTGCTCCCCTTCGACGCGAAGCAGGCGGCCGAAATCTGGCTGACCGCCGCCCAGTCCTTTTTCGCCCTCGGAATCCTCACGAACTTCGAGATCTCGGTCCGCGAGGCCCTCATGCTGCTGGGGCTTTTCGTCTCCCAGGTGGGCCTCGAATTCCTGATCATTCGGGATGCCGTGGCACTGCCCCTGACCAGCCACGAACTACTGCTGGTCTACACTGGCATCTATCTCGTCCTCGGGGCGTTCCTCTTTATCACTCGGTGGGGCGCGTTCACGACCCTTCTGGGTCGGGCGAGCCGGACGATCGGGGCGGCCTTGCCGTCTCGGTGATCGTGGGCGACAACGCTTAACCTGGCACGGGCCTGACCGCGGGTATGGAGGTTTACGGACTCGTCGGAAACCCCGTCGGGCACTCCGTCTCGCCCGCGCTCCACGAGGCGGCATACGAGGCCCGTGGGCTTGACGCACGCTACGTGACCCTGGAGACCGACCCGAACCGCCTCGGAGCGGCGATCGAGGGGGCAGCCGCCCTGGGGATCGACGGCCTGAACGTGACGATTCCGTTCAAAGAGGCCGTTCTCGAACTGGTCGAACCGGACGAGACCGCCGCCAAGATCGGCGCGGTCAACACGATCGACTTCTCGGGCGAAACGCCGACCGGGCACAATACCGACGCCGCCGGAGCCAGGCGAGCGCTCACGCACCACGATGTCGACCCGGGCGAGCGAACGGCCCTGCTGATCGGGGCTGGTGGGGCCGCCCGGGCGATCGGGTTCATGCTGGTTGAGGCCGGGGCGACCGTCCACGTCGCGAACCGGACCGCCTCGCGAGCCGAATCGCTCGCGGCGGACCTGGACGCGACGGGCCACCCACTCGATGCCGTTCCCGAGATTGCACCAGGCACTGATCTCCTCATCAACGCGACCAGCGTGGGCATGGAGTCGGATCGCTCGCCCGTGCCCGCGTCGATTTTCCGCCCGGAGATGGCCGTCATGGACGCCGTCTACACCCCGCTGGAAACACGATTTCTCAGGGACGCCGCGGCGGCCGGCGCCCAGACGATCGACGGGGCCTGGATGCTGCTCTACCAGGGGGTCGCCGCCTTCGAGCGGTGGACGGGACAAAATGCGCCAGTCGAGGCGATGAATCGGGCGTTGCGAGCGGAACTGGGGGCGGCGTGAATGTGGCGCGTTTCGCTGGTCGAGTGGCTTCGCTCGCTCTTTACGACCGGTGACAGCCCGGACCGGGACGTGATGGCCCCAGCGACGGCCACCGAACGGGCAGTCAAAGCACCGCTCTCGGAACTTCAGGAGGAGGAAACCGAGTCAAAGCTCCCCGGCTCCGTGGATGAAAAAGGACTTAGGACCGCGCGCGGAGGGTAGGGTTATGGATGCTGTCGTACTTGCGGGGGGATATGCGACCCGGCTGTGGCCGATCACGAAACATCGGCCAAAGATGTTTCTCCCGATCGGATCCGAAACGGTCATTGACCGAATTTTCGCCGAACTGGAGGCCGACGAGCGCATCGAGACGGTCTATGTGAGCACGAACGAGCGCTTTGCACCCGACTTTCGCGAACACCTCAAGAGCACTGACTACGAGAAACCACAGCTCTCTATCGAGGAGACGACCGCCGAATCGGAGAAATTTGGCGTGATCGGGGCCCTCGCTCAACTGGTCGACCGCGAGGGCGTGACGGACGATCTGATCGTACTGGCGGGGGACAACCTCATCAGCTTCGACGTGAGCGAGTTCGTGGACTTCTTCGAATCCAGGGGCACCCCGACCATCGCCGCCTACGACGTCGGCAGTCGGGAACGCGCCAAGTCCTACGGGCTGGTCGAACTGGACGGCACCGCCGTCACGAACTTCCAGGAGAAGCCGGCCGACCCGCAGAGCACGCTCGTCTCGATCGCCACCTATGCCTTCCCCGCCGAGTCACTCTCGCAACTGGAGACCTACCTGGCAGGTGACAACAACCCCGACGAGCCGGGGTGGTTCATCCAGTGGCTTCAGGAGCGGGGGCCGGTCCATGCCTTTACCTTCGACGGCGCGTGGTTCGATATCGGAACTCCGGAGAGCTACCTGGACGCCGTCCGCTGGGCCCTCGACGGGGAGACGGTCGTGGCCGAGGATGCCACGCTCGTCGACTCCACCCTCGGGGAGAACGTTCACGTCATGGGCGGGGCCCGTATCGAGGACTCACAGGTTCACAACGCCGTTATCTTTCCGAACACGACGATCCGTAACTGCGAGGTGCGGGACTCGATCATCGACGAGGAGACCTGCATCGAGAACATCGATTTCTCGGGGGCACTCGTCGGTGCTCACACCGACCTCTCCGCGTCGAACTGATCAGCCGAGCCGGGCGGACTCGATTTCGACGTGGCCACGGGTGCCATCCCAATGTGTCGTGTACTCGATTTCGATCGGCTGGTTCATGTGCGGACCCTCTGTGACGAGCGTCTCGAACTCGCCGCCCTCGCCCAAAACATGGACCCCGTACTGCTCGTTGAGGGCCTGTAACTCCGCGAACGCTTCGCGGTCGAGGGTTCGCCCGAGCCAGGATTCGTCGAGTCCCGCCGCGGCCACGGCCACGATCTTGATCGTAAAGCCCCGGTCGAGGAACCACTCGCCGAGTTCGACGGGATCCCGTCGCCAGAGCGGAGC
Source organism: Halodesulfurarchaeum sp. HSR-GB (assembly GCF_031432215.1). NCBI lineage: Archaea > Methanobacteriati > Methanobacteriota > Halobacteria > Halobacteriales > Halobacteriaceae > Halodesulfurarchaeum > Halodesulfurarchaeum sp. HSR-GB. The sequence goes on from NZ_JAVKGN010000001.1 coordinate 1,244,022, forward strand.
GTACATGTCGATGCCCAGTCGGCGGCACATATCCGCGATTCGGGTGGCCTGGAACTCGCTCTCGATGGCTCCGACGGTTACACCGGCCAGGCCACCAGCGACCTCCTCGTCGAGGGCTTCGAGGGTTTCTTCGAGCGGTTCGAGCTCTTCGTCCCCGCGCTCGCTCGAATCGTGGCCCGTACTCGTGCCGCCGGGGACCGCCGTCAACTCGACGCCGATGCTCGTTGCAGCCAACTCGGCCAGGCGGGTTGCCGGCACGTGATAGAGATAGGAGTCACCCTCCGGGTGGACGGTCACCAGCCGATCCACGGCCAACCCGGCCTCCCGGGCCATGACGAAGGCTGCGACCGAGTCCTTGCCCCCGGAGAAGAGACTGACCCACTGCCCGTCTTCCATGCCTCAAATTCGTGCCCGAGCGGGAAAACCAGTCCGACTCAGGCCGCTTCGGGGTCCCGGTCGCCATCGTGGGTCAACCGCGAGGTGAGTCCGATCCCGAGCAGGCTCACGAATATCCCCAGGAGGACGAAGCCGGCCAGCCGGTGTTCCGGCGAGAGCGTGAGTCCGCGGATGGTGATCGCGCCGATCCGGGTCGGTTCGAGGACGATCCCATCGATGATGGCCGCCCGTTCCAGAAAGTACGCGGCGAATCCACGGACGACCAGTCCCATGGCCAGCGCCCCGAAGGGCAGGTTCAGGGAGGCGGTGCGAATCGTTTCGTCCCGGAGGACCTCGTCCACGAGCCGCCCGATCGAGGCTGCAATCGCGCCCAGGGCGATCCAGGGCACGCTGTAGTACGCGAAGGCCATCACGGTCACGAACTCTAACCCTTCGATCGGCAGTTCCGAGGCGCCAAGAACCCCCACGAAGATTCCGACGAGCGCGAGGCCGGCGGCGATTACGGAGGTCACGATCGAGATCCGCCCGGAGTAAAGCGCATCGCGGGCCTGCGTGGAGAGGGTCGCGAGCCGCTCGTCCACCCCGAACCCGCGATAGAGGAGGAAGGTGCCGATGACCGCCGTGATCGACCCGATGGCGACGGCCACGTCGCTCAACATGAGAATCGCCGGGAACACCAGCATGACGATCCCGATCGGGATCAGCACCGTGCCCCGGAGCTCCTCGTCCGCGAGGAACTGCTTGAGCAGGTAGTAGGTCGATTCGAGGTCCCTGGCCTGGCGGACGACCACGCGATCGACCGAATCGATCCGAATCCGGCTCTCGATGATCGGCAAGAGTCGCTCGTCCTCGGTGCTGTCGATGACGACCACTGCCGAGTCCGGATCGTGGATCTCGATCAACTCGTCGATCTGTTTTGCGATGGCCTGGTCGGCGGACACGACGTTCTCGGCGTTGCCCGAGACGATCCCGACGACGGCTGACTCCCCCGTTTCCTCGATGTCCCGGCCGACGGCGAGTGCCTCGAGTAACGTGTTGACCGTCGAGTCCTCCGGGTCTTCCATCCCGAATTCGACGATCAGATCGGAGACGGTCTCCACACCGCTAACGGGCAGGGAAACGCCGGTCTTGCCCGGGACGTCTCCGGTGCGATCGATCGCCACGACCAGGGTCTGCATCCGGCTGTCAACTCGCCCCGACGGAATAAAAACCTCCGGTGTCGCCTACAGGTGGCCGCTCTTCTGGAGCTTGCGCAGGTCCTCGGTGTCGAGGGTTTCGCCCTCCTTGAACCGCTCGTAGATCTCCTCGGCTTCCTCGCGAGCTTCCTGGCGCTTCTCCTCGCGCTGGTCCTTGCGCTGCTCTTCCTCCTTTTTGTCCAGTTCGCGCAGGCGCTTCTGGACCTCGACGAAGGCCTGGTGGTGTGCGTCGGCCGCTTCCTGTGCCTTGACGAACTCTTCGTGTGTCTCGTCGGCCCGGTCACGAACGTCGTCGGCCTCCCGGTAGGCCTCGATCATCTGGTTGTGATGTTTCTGGGCCCGGTCGGCCAGTTCGGTGACCTTCTCGTGGTGCTTGGAGGCTTCCGCCCGGACCTCCTCCGCGCGGTCGACGAACTCCTCGAGGTCGTCGTTCTGGTCGAGTTTCTCCTTGCGGCTCTGGTACTCCTCGCGTTTCTCCTCGATCTCCTCGATGAGTTCCCGCTCGTCCTCGGTCGAGAGGACCTCGGTCTGCTGTTTGAACTCCAGGTCCTCGATCTCGGATTTCAGCTCTTCGAGGTCCTTGCCCTCGTCCAGTTCGAGGTCGGCCTTCATGTCCTCGACCTTCTCGAAGAGCTCGTTTGCCTTCGCGTTCAGCTCGTTCCGGACCGACTTGTGAGCCTGGACCCGGTCGTTGAGCGTGTCCCGGATTTCCCGGTGTTCCTGGGCGCTGTCGACCTTTTCGCGAGTCTTCGCGTTGAGATCGTCCCGCTTGGAGGCCCGGGAGCTGGCGAGCTGGTTGAGCTCGTTGCGTCGGTCCCGGAACTGGCCGGCCTTCTTGATCAGCTGGCCCTTGGATTTCTCCTGTAGCTCTTCGTCTGTGATAAGTTCGTCCGCACTCGATACCGTGATTTCAACTTGTTCTGCCATTGTTTTACCCTCTATTCCATACTGTCACGACGTTCGCAGGGCAACGGCTCCTCATCGATCCGAAGCCAACGTGTGAGAACCTTCGATCGTTTGTCGGGCTGTGCGCGAACACTCGTGATCTTCTGGTATCTACGTGTATCCCGGGACCCTGATTAAGTGTTTCGCTGTTGAATCGCGGCATCACTTTCACTTTCACCCCGCGCCAGGGTCGCCATCAAGAGGGCTGCAGTGCTGGGTCCAACTATGCTCGCGGACCTTGCGCTGACCTGTACCCGCTGTGGGGCACCCCTCGATTCGAGCGACCGGAAGCTCTCGATGCGGACGCCCGATGGCCTGCGACACGCCTACGAGTGTGAGTGTGAGGCGATCACGATCACGGTCTCGGCCGACCCCGAGCCCGCTCGCGGGACACTGTCCCGTCGCGAGTAGCATCACTCAAGGGTGACTCCCGTGTAAGGCGGCTATGCCGATCGAGGAACGAATTTCGGCGTCGGGACACGAGTTCGTCCTGGCCGAACACGCGAGCACGTTCGAGGTGACTACCGACGACTACCTCACGAAAGCCGGCGACTGTATTCTGGGGATCGAAGCCGACCGTGCACCGGCGGATTTCGACGCCGAATTCGTCGCGGCGGCGAGTGATGCCTCGGCGACGATCACTGCAACCTTCCGCGCGGACGGTCGTGCGGTCTCCATCACGGGTCGTGGGGATCCGCGGCTCACCTTCGAGAACGAGCGGAGCATGGTCGGTCGCACAAGTGAATACGTCGACGACCGGACGATCATGGTCGAAGCCGACGCCGCCGCGGCGGACCTGGATCGGGAGTTCGTCGCCGCGCTCGCGAACGGGGCCGACCTTACCGTCGTACTGCGGGTCGAGTGAAGCCGGCGTGTTTCGGGGCCGACCAAAACTGTTGAACGGCCCGCTTCCCGACAGTCACCCATGACCGAGCGATCCGAACCTGCACACAACATCGCCGCCGGGACGCCTGCCGAGGAGCGTCCCGGGGGGCAGGACCCCCAAACCCGGGCCGAGGCGGTCGTGGATCGTCTGGGGGAGCTTTTCTGGCGAAGTACCTACGGCGATCAGGCGGCCTTCGAATCGCTCGTCCGGACGATCCTCTCACAGAACACGAGCGACCAGGCGAGCCAGCCGGCCCACGACGCGTTAATGGATCGATTCGATGGTGAAGGGGACCTCGCCAGGGCGCTTGCCGAGGCGGATCGCGAGGCGATCGTGTCCGCGATCAAGTCCGCGGGGCTGTACAACCAGAAGTCGGCTGTCATCCAGCGCACCGCCGAACACGTCCTCGAGGACTACGGGAGCGCCGACGCGTTCGACCGGTACGTGCGCGAGGAGGATGCTGTCGAGGTCCGAGACACGTTGCTCACGCTGAAGGGTGTCGGGCCGAAGACCGCGGACTGCGTCCTGCTCTTTGCGGGCGGACGAGACGGTGTCTTTCCGGTCGATACACACGTCCACCGTATCTACCGCCGTCTCGGAATTGCCCCACCGGACGCCGATCACGAGGCGGTTCGTGCGGTACTGGAGCGGGAGGTGCCGCCACGGAAATGTGGCTACGGCCATACGACGAGCATCCAGTTCGGGCGGGAGTACTGCACGGCCCGGGACCCTGTCTGTCTAGCGGACCCTGACGCCTGCCCGCTCTTCGATCTCTGTGATCGAGTCGGAGTAAATCTCGACGCCGGGACCGTCACCGATCCCGCTGAAACAGTCTAGACGAACCGGAAGGTTTCGAGGTTCTTCGGTGCGAACGTGCGGATGTCGTACTTGTGATAGAGCGCCGATGAGAGCTCCTGGGTGGAGCGTTCGTCGCCGTGGACACAGAGAATCTTCTCCGGACGGGGGTTCATCGTCTTCACGAAGTCCTCCAGGCCTTGCCGGTCGGCGTGGCCCGAGAACCCGTCGACGGTCTCCACGTCGACCTCCAGGCTGAGCCGATCGCTGCGACCGCCGCCCGAGGAGATGGGAATCTCGTCCCAGCCACTCTGGATCCGTCGGCCGAGGGTCCCCTGTGCCTGGTAGCCGACGAAGACCATCGTCGATTTGGGGTCGGGCCCGAGGTGTTCGAGCCAGGACATGATCGGGCCACCGGTGACCATTCCCGAGGTCGAGAGGATGATCGCCGGGTCGCCGTCGGTAATCTCGCGTCGCTCGTCCTCTCCGCCGTCGACCTGGTTGAACTGCTCGGCCAGGAATGGGTTCTCGTCGTCGTGGAAGATCCGGTCTCGCAGATCGTCACGCAGGTACTCCGGATAGGTGGTGTGAATCGCGGTTGCCTCCCAGATCATCCCGTCGAGGTGGATGGGAATCTCGGGAATCTCGCCCTTTCGCATCGCCTCTTCGAGGACGAGCATGATCTCCTGGGATCGGCCGACCGCGAAGGCGGGGATCAGGACCTTGCCGTCCTGCTCGACGGTCTCGTTGATGACTTCTTTGAGGTGCTCTTCGGCGTCAGCCTGGTCGGTCTGGTAGTCGTTTCGACCGCCGTAGGTCGATTCGAGCACCAGGGTCTCCACGCGGGGGAAGTCATTGACCGCCCCGTTGAACAGGCGCGTGTCCTCGTAGTGGATGTCACCCGAGAACGCGACGTTGTAAAGGCCGTCGCCGATGTGGAAGTGACTCACCGCCGAGCCCAGGATGTGGCCGGCGTTGTGGAGCGTGAGTTTGATGTCCGGCGCGATGTCGGTCACGTCGCCGTACTCCAGCGGGATGGTGTGATTGATCGCCTCCCGGACCATCTCGGAGTCGTAGGGCGGCGTGCGGCCCTCCTTGGCCGCGACGTCGAGGTAGTCAAGCGTGAGCAGCCCCATCAGGTCCCGCGTCGGCTCCGTCGTGTAGATCGGGCCGTCATACCCGTACTTGAAGAGCAGTGGGACGAGTGCCGAGTGGTCGAGGTGGGCGTGAGTCAGAACGACGGCGTCGATGTTCGTTGCGCCGGCTCCAAGCGCCTCTGGCACCTGGAGGTACGGCACGTCGTCCGAACCGGGTTTGTCACCCGCGTCGATGAGGATCCGGGTTTCGGGGGTCGAGAGGATGAACGCGGCTCGACCGACCTCCCGCGAGCAGCCCAGGGTCGTGATCCGGACCCACTCCTCGTCGGCCATCTTCTCGCGGTGGATCTGGCGGCCGACCCGTTCCAGAATGTCTCGGCGCTCCTCCCGTTGTTGTTTCAGGAAGTTCCGCACGTTCGAGACCGTCGAGGACTCGATCGGGGGTGTCCGGACGACTTCGGGCGTCCAGCCGGCCTCCTGGGCGATCTCCCGGAGCGTACTCCCGTGTCGGCCGATCACCAGGCCCGGTTTTTCGGCCTCGATGACGACCTCCCCGGTGTCCTCGTGGAAGTCCAGATCGGTCACGCCGGCCTCGTCCGGGATGACCCGCATGACGTCCTCGCGGGCCTTGTCGGGCCGGGAGAGTACCGCGGGGTCGGGACGGACCGTAATTCGTTTGCGGAGTTGACTCGCGAGATCCCGGATCAGGTCGCCGTTGCGGGCAAATCGCTTCGGGTCCCGTGTGTACACGACCAGCTCTGGGCCCTCGTATTTCACCTCGGTGACGGAGATGTCGGCCGGTACCGCCTCGGTGATCGTCTCGTGAAGTTCCTCTAGTTGCCGGTCTACAGCACTCATAGTCGAATAGTACGGGTTCGGTGGTCGGTCATTGCATCAGGATCTTTCTTCGCCGGGCCGAATGGCCCGGTCATGTTACACTCGGTAATGGATACGACTGCCCAACGTGGGGTGCGGGAATCGACCGTGAGAACCCGCTTTAACGACGTATTCACGGTGCCCGATATAAAAACCTTCGCACCAGTTTCGCCTGCTCAGGTCATCGACGCCAACCGGGCAATGTACACCAGACTCACGAGGTGATCGGCCGTCTGGAGGGGTTGCCCGGCGCCGTCTGTACCACCGTCTTCGAACACTCTGACGTAGTCCCGGAGGTCGGAGGCGGCCCCCTCCCCGAGCCAGCCGATGTCGGCGTAGTACTCCAGGGCCTGGAGAGTCTGTCTGGACCCGGCCTGCTCGAGGGTGAACTGCAACCACTCGAAGACCGTGAGCCTGCCGGCGTACTGGTCGGGGACCCGTTCGAGATACGGCCGTTCCAGATCTGTCGGGTCAGCCCCGCCCTCGAGGAGGATGAGTTCCTTGAGTCGCGACTCTGGGAACTCGCCCGCCCCTGTGTTCGCCGCAGCGAGGTCCTCGCGGAGCGCTTCGATGTCTTCCTCGCGGACACTGCGTGCCGATTCCGCGGTGTTCCGGTCCGTCAGATCAGATCGTGGTGGCGGTTGTGTCATGGTGGGCAGCAACGTCGTTGCTCGGCCATTCTCGGAGTTTAGTCATTAAACTACTGGCCCGATTTTCAAAACCAAGAACGGGCAGTCCAGTATCGATGCCCCCAGCCGCCGATCGTCCCTCCAAGCCCGAACCCGGTCACGTGTGCGTAGACGTTGCTGATCGCGGGGCCGGCAAACGGATCCGCCGGGACGAGCGCGATAGCGCTCGTGAGCAGGACAGTACCGACCACCGTCGTGAGGAGTGCGGTCGTTCCAGCCCGGGGCCATCGGTCCACTGGACGCTGTCTATCCTGCTCGCTTCGGATTCGACTGCCCACGTCGAAAAGCAGGACCGCGACGCCGGCGCCAAGGATCCCGATAACGGTCGTCCAGGGCGGGTCGCCGACCACCCAGAGCAGCCCCACCAGCGTGCCGATCAGGACGTTGCCGCCGACACTGATCGCGACACGGCGGTCGAATTCCCGATGGAGAAAACCCAGAAAGAGCACGTAGAGCAGTCCCAGCATGGCTGCGACGACAGCGGACACACCGCGAGCGGCATAGCTGAGACTGGGGCTGAGCCAGCCAAAGGCCAGGTCGCTGACGAGTGCAGAGCCCGGCGGCACGACCAGTAAAATTGCGACCCCGGAGAGCCGGAACCACCACCGCTCCCGGATGAGCCAGGCGATTCCGTAGGCGACACCCGCCACGAGCCCGTAGCCCACCAGGTTTTCGACCAGGTGCGCTGTCGAGTGGTGGACTGCCCAGTGACCGAACAGGCCCTGGAGTGTGGTGGCGTCGGCGGAGTGGGTCAGACTCGCAAGGAGGGCTTCAGAGCCGGCAAAATGAATGAGACTGAGCGTCAATGGAATGACCAGCAATCCCGCCACGTCGAGTCCGAGGATCGTGAAGTCGACGTGCCGGTCGATCGTGCCCATACTGTCTCTCCGCTTTGATCGACTAATTCGCTTGTGGCCGGAAAGTATTATCGGAGCCGATAACTGCCGCCCTAATTACTTATACTACGATTTTGAACGGACTGGATAGGCAGGCACCAGCCCGGTGCTTGTGAGGACCCATGATACGCAACACACTCGGATCGATCAAGGAACGTTTCCCCGACTCGGGGGAACACGGTCAGGTTGGTATCGGTACCCTGATCGTGTTCATCGCGATGGTGCTGGTCGCGGCCATCGCGGCAGGCGTGTTGATCAACACGGCCGGCTTCCTGCAGAGTTCGGCCGAACAGACAGGCGAGGAGAGCACCGAACAGGTCACGAACCAGCTCCAGATCGTGAGTACGACTGGGGAGGTCGCGGCGACGGAGTTGACGATCGAGAACGAGAGTTCGGAGGACGCATTCAGCGTCCACGAGGACCTGACCTTCGAAGCCACGGTACACGATAACAACAACTCGCTGGATGATCCAGCAAACTTGACTGAGGAGGGCGGTGATGCGACCCTCCAGCTCGGCGATCTGAACGACACCCACACGGTGAAAGTTTCGGACGTCACGCTGAACGACGACGGGGCTGACACCTACACGCTCCAGTACTGGAACCCCGATGAGTTCGACCAGCCGCGGGAAGCGACGTTCAACGCCAGCAAGAATCTGACTTACGAAGGTAACGAACCTGGGGCCTTCGCCGAACTGACCCTTGATGGCACGACCGTCGAGATCAACAACACCAACGCGACAGTCTCGGGCTCCGACGAAGGGGTCACGCCGCTGGTCTCGGACATCGAGATGATCGTGACCCAGGCACCCGGTGCGAACGACATCGACATGAAGGGCACCACGATCAGCATGGTCGCCCCTGATGGCAGTCACGACCTCGTCTACCGAGGGCCTCCAGGTGAAACCGATCCTGTCGAGGACACCAGCTTCACCCTCTCGGCGATTCAGGACGACGACAACACCGTTCCCGTCCTGACCTCCGGTGATCGCTTCACGATCCACGTCGATCCTGGCACCTTGGCAGCAGGCACCAGCTCGGAAGTCTCCATCACGACGCCCTCGGGCGCGACGAAGTCCATGGAGATCCGCGTCCCTGACTCGCTCGCCAACCAGGAAGCCGTCAGTCTCTAACGTACGGACACCGCTTCGTTTTTCTTCTCTCCCGGTCCACGAACGTCGTGGCTAGTCTGTGTTATCGCAACCGATAATGGCAACCGTACTTTCTTATAGTAATTTGCTGAACGGGGTGGTAGGCAGGCACCCAAGCGGTGCTTGCGAGATACTATGATACGCGACACACTCGGATCGATCAAGGAACGGCTCCCGAAATCGGGAGAGCACGGCCAGGTCGGTATCGGTACCCTGATCGTGTTCATCGCGATGGTCCTCGTCGCGGCCATCGCGGCGGGCGTACTGATCAACACGGCTGGCTTCCTGCAGAGTTCGGCCGAACAGACCGGCGAAGAGAGCACCCAGCAGGTCACGAACCAGCTGCAAATCGTTAGTACGACCGGGCTGGTCTCCTCCGCGGAACTGACCGTGGAAAACGATAGTGGTCAGAACTTCGACATCCGGGAGAGTGAGGTGCTACAAGTCAACGTGACCAACTCGTCGGATTCGGGAACCGCGTCCCTCATTGAATCCGATGCCGATGACCCCACAACCCTTGAGCTCAAAGATTATAACACAACCTACAATGTCACCGTGAGCAATGTTGAGGTCAACGACGGCGACGAAGCCAGTACATACACGCTTCAGTACTGGGACCGGCAAGACGATGATATGGATGAGCCTCGGACAGCTACGTTCAACGCCAGCCGGAACCTAACTGCTGATGGCGATGCTTCTCTGACGGTGACCTACGACGATACTGACTACTCGGTCGATACCGGCGATGCTCCCGAATCCTTCGACGTCTCTGCCAGCGACGACAATGTGGAGCCTCGGGTGAGCCAGATCGAAATGATCGTGACCCAGGCACCCGGTGCGAGTGACATCGACATGAAGGGCACGACCATCTCACTCGTCGCCCCCGACGGCAGTCACGACCTGATTTACGAGAACCTGAACGATCAGGCCGCCCCCGCCGAGGATGAATCCTTCACCCTCTCGGCCGTTCAGGACGACGACAACACCGTTCCCGTGCTGACCTCCGGTGACCGGTTCACGATGCACATCGATCCGGGCTACCTCGACGCCGGCACGAGCTCGGAAGTCTCGATTACGACCCCCTCAGGCGCGACGAAGTCCCTCGAGATCCGGGTCCCTGACTCCCTGGCGAACCAGGAAGCCGTGAGCCTGTAAGGCCCATATCTTCTCTCACTTTCGAACGCTTTCGAACCACACCACACCACCAATGAACACGACACGCGTGCTCCTGATCGGCGTCATCTTCCTCGGGCTCGCAGCCTCGGGACCACTGCTGCCCACCGGCGCGAACGCCCAGGCGGACTGTGACCCGATCGAGGATCGCTCGCTCTGCATCGAGGCTGTCGAGTTGAGTGAGGAGTCACTCGTCCTCGGTGAACAGGGCGAGTTCACCGTGACGGTGCGAAACACGGGCGAGACCGTCACGAGCGGGACGGTCGTGCTCCACACCGCCAGTCCCGAGAACGAGACCGAGTCCTACGAGGTCGAGACGGTCTCGATCGATCCCGGCCAGGAGGCCAGTGTCTCGCGGGCGATCAACGCCAGCACGGTCGGCACACACGGCCTCCGGTTCACGGTTCTCGACGCCGAGACCCGCGAGCCCGCCGACGTCTCCGACGTGCACACGATCGAGGTGCTCGAAAGTCACCCTGCTGAACTCGGCGGGCCCATCGATCGCACCGAACTCGCATTAGTCGCCTTCCTCGGTGCCATTCTCTCCCTCGTCGGGTTGGGCTATCGAATGGTCCAGTCCTGATATGGCGGGACGGCGGCGGCACGCGAACCGCCACACGCGAAGCCAGGAGGGCAGGGGGGCCGATTCTGGACCCACCCGGGCCCAGATCGGGGCCGGAACGATCGTCATTCTCGTGGCCGTCCTGATCGTCGCCGCGACGACGGCTGGCGTCCTGTTCAACGTTACTGACGTGCTCCAATCCAGGGCTGATCTCACGGGCGAGGCCGTCACGGCAGAGGTCGACTCCCCGCTCACGGTCGTCGCAGTGACGGGGCGCGTGGATCAGACCGCTGATCCCCGTCGGCTGACCGACGTTCGGGTGATCGTCTCGGCCTCACAGGCGCCGGCTTCGGTGGACTTGCGACGGGCGACGGCAATCGTCGAGACGCCGGCTACGGTCGAGGAAATCGAATACAGCGCCGCGGGAGCAACTGTGGGCGAGACCTTCTCCGTCGAAGCGCTCGCGGATTCCGATAGCTCGGCCCCCGTCATCACCGAAACTACCGATCAGTTCGCGGTGGTGATCGAGACGCCACCGCTTGGTGTCCACGACCGGCTCGGGGTTCGGCTCCAGCTGGAATCGGGGGCCACCGAACGGATCCAGATCCGGGTTCCCGAACGGATCCGGACCGAATCTGCCGTCTCGCTCAGGTAGTCACCCACCGAATTTGGGGGGCGGGATGAGTACAAATATACCCCTGCCGCTGGTACTCCTGCACAGTGCCTTCGCTCTTCGGACTGGAACGTGACGGGGACATCGAGACCCTGACCGCGGTGGTTACCGAGAGTGACAACCCGACGGTGAGAGAGCGGGCCGCCGAAATCCTGGGCAGTCTCGACGAGACTGACGACGACGGCATCGAGGCACTCGTCGAGGTCGTACAGACAGACGACAACGAGGCCGTCCGAGCGGCGGCGATCGACGCGTTGACGGCCCTCGATGCGATCGACGGTCTCCTCTCCGCGCTGGGTCGGGACGTTCCGGCGGCCGCTGCCGACTGGAAGAAAGCCGAGACCTTCGTCCAGGATCTCTCGGCGGACGCGCCGGAACTCCGGATGGCCGCCGCGAACGTCCTGGGCCGCCTGGAGAACGAAAACGCCGTCAATCCGCTGGTCGAGTCCCTCTCCGATCCGGATCCCCGAGTGCGGGTCCGGGTGGCTCGCGCCCTCGGTCGGATCGCAGATCCGGGGGCCGCGGGCGCGCTCGTCGAACATCTCCAGGGAGAACCGCTCCCGGTCAGGCGGGCGGTTGCTGACGCGCTGGGCTATCTGGGCAATCGGCCCGCCCTCGACGGACTGCTCTCGATGGCCGATGACGGCAGCGAGGCGATGCGACGCACGGTGGCTGCCTCGCTCGGGCGCTTTGGCAACACGGAGCCGATCGACACGCTCGTGGATCTGCTCGGCGACGAGAGCGATCTGGTCAGGCGGGCGGCGGTCTTCTCACTGATCGAGATCCTCTCAAACGTCGACGCCTCGAAGAGCGACGAACTCAGACAGGCCGTCGTCGATCGAATGAGCGCGAGCGGTGATCCGAGCATCGTCCAATCCCTCGCCGAGATCATCGAGGAGGGAACCCAGCTTCACCAACGGCGCAACGCCGTGTGGATGCTTGGGCGGGTGGCCGAGGAAGGCGATGGGGTGGCTATCGATGCCCTCCTGTCCGTCCTGGACGACGATGATCAGTTAATCCAGCAGTTCGCTACCACGAGCCTGGCCGAGATCGGTGGCCGACGGGTCGAGACCGAACTGCTGGAGGTGCTGGATACCGGGAGCGAGGCGGCGGTTGGAAAGGCCGCGTTCACGCTCGGGAAAATTGGGGGTGACCGCTCGCGCCAGAAACTCGAACGGCTGGTCGACGAGACCGAGAGCGAGGAGGTACGGCAGTACGCCTTTTCGGCACTGTCGAAACTCGAACAGTCCGCTCCTGATATCGAGGATTTCGAGTTTTGAATGCTCAGACAAATGTTTTATAGCGACCACGTGAAGGGCAAAGTAGCATGATGTCGGCGGGGGCGGCCGGGTCGTGGTCGATTCGACGGGGAGCTTCTCGCCCGTGGAGGGGATGGGAATGAGCGAGTCCGAATACAAGATCGAGGACACGAAAGGCAAGTTCCTCCAGGCGGTCAAAGACGGCCGACGGCTGAAGGACGCCGACTGGTCGCCCGGCCGGATCATCCTCTCGAACAAACGGCTCATTCTGGTCAGCAACGACGGGAAGCGGACCCTCCCGCTGTCGAAGATCACGAGCCTGAGCGGTCGGTACGACGTGAACCAGACCGTCGCCAAGGTCTCGGATTACGTTAGTATTCAGCTCGCGAACGAGAGTGTGGTGCTCATTTCCCTGGGTTCGAACACCGAGTCCTTCGAGTTCTCGCTTTTCGGTGCCATGTTGGACCAGGAGCAAGTCCAGGTCAAGCACCCGGCCGTCGAAGGTGGGGTCGTCCAGGATACCACCTACGAGCAGGCCCGTGTGAAAGTCTCCGATGACGACCGGGAACTCAACGTCGCACTCTCCTCCGGCGCCTTTGTCCCGATCGATCTGGACGACGTGGGAAGTGTGGAGGCGGACAATCAGCAGGTAGCTGGGACGGCTCGGCCCATCCTCAAGGTCGAACACGCCCAGGAGGGGACCAGCGTCCAGACCTACTTCGCTGGCGAGTCCCACGCCATGGCCGTGCTCGAATCACTTTTCAAGCGCGGCGTCGAGCAGAGCCAGGGCGCAGTCGACCTCTCGGAGACCGAAAAGCGGGTCCTGATGGGCCTGTACTCGGGTGTCTCCGCCTTCGAAATTCCGGACTTCCTGGGGATGGACGTCGACGAGGTCGAGTCGATCTACGAGCGGCTCATCGAACTCGACATCCTGGAGGAGGTCCGAACTCGCCGGGAGGTCACGATGAAGACTCGCGGGCGGAACATCGCGAGTGAAGTCATCAACGAGGAGTGATCACAGGTTGACCTGCTCGAGGTTCTCCCCCACGGCCAGTTTGCCGGTCGGGGTGAGTTCCCACCCCGAGTCGGACTCTTCGAGCAGGGACTTCTCGGCCAGCCGGCGGAGCATCGTCGAGACCCGACTCGCGTCCACGCCGAGCATCCCCGCGAGATTCCCCTCACTCGCACCCGAATAGAGTCCCACGAGGATCTCGATCTCCTCGTCCCGCAGGTCGATCTCCGCGAGATCCTTTTTGAGCTGGGTGTACTCGATCCGGAGGAACCGGCCCAGCACGTTCATCTTCCGCTCGGGTTGCAGGGCGATCTCGCTCGTCGCGATCTCCCCGCCATCTGCGTGCCGAACCGAGAGTACGGGTCGGGTCCGACCGGCCACCTCCCGTTCGATCCGCTCGAAGTGTGAGACCGTCGACACTTCGATCTCGAAGGGGCTTTCAGCTCTGAATCGCACCGTCGCCGAATCGACGAAGAGCGAGGCTCGCTCGTAGGCTACGTCGGTGATCCGGCCACCCACCTTTGCGGGGTGTTTGACCGCGACCACGGTATCGTTCAGCACGGCCTTGAAGAGCAAGTTGGTGAAGCGCTCGACGGTCTCGTCGGCCCCTTCGATCAGGGCGGCGCGTTTGGATCCGGCGCGCTCGTACGCGACTGTCACGGTGTCCTCGAAGAAGGCCCGGAGCTCGGAGGGGGCGCTTCCGTAGGCGATGTCGAACACGTCCCCGACACCGAAGTTCACGCGGTCCTCGGGGGTGACGAGGACCACTTCCTCGCGGTTCATCACCACGCGGCCCCGGACTGGCTCGTCGTACCGGCCGGTATCGGGAACCACGTCCGTGACGAAGTCCGCGACGACGGAATCACCCATTTGTCGATCAAATCCTGGGACGGCGGGCTCTTAGATCACTCGATCAGTCGATAGATCCGAAGCCGCGGGTCGGCGGCCTCGAACCGTGCTTTGATGTCCGGCGGGATCGTTTCGGTCTGGCCGAGGACGAGATAGCCACCCGGCCTGAGGGACTCGCTGACGGTCTCCAGGATCGGGTGTTTGTACTCGCTGTCGAGATAGATACAGACGTTTCGACAGAGCACGAGGTCGAAGCCCGATTTTGGATCGCCGGTGATCAGATCGTGGCGCTCGAAGCTGATGAGGTCTTTCACCCGCTCTGTGAGTGCGATTCGGTCCCCGTCCTGGGAGACGTATTCCAGGGGATCATCGAGGAAGGAAAGCTGGTCTTCGAGGTCGGTCGTCCGGGTGCTCTGATAGACGCCCTGGCGGGCCCGATCCAGGGCGTTCTCGTCGATGTCGGTCGCGAGAACGTCGACCGACCGTGGCGAGAGCCCGGCGTCGAGGGCCAACATCGCGAGGGAGTACGGTTCGCGGCCGTCCGCACACGCCGCACTCCAGATGTCGACCGACCGGTTTGTCGCTGCGAGGTCCTGAACGACCTCCCTGAGTGCGTGCCAGACCTTCTCGTCCCGGAAGAAACTCGTGACGTTGACCGAGAGCGTATCGAGCAGCTCGGCCCGCTCGTCCTCGTCTCGTTTGAGCAGGTCGAAGTACGCCCCGTAGTCCTCGGATTTGGTCCGCCGCATGCGGGCTGAGATCCGTCGGTCGAGGTAGGACTCGTCGTAGTAACTCGATGCGAAACTCGTCTCCGATTCGATGTACGTGATGAGGTCTTCGAAAGCGTTCATAGCACTGTCGTCTCCGCGTCCACCCGTTCGATCGTCAGGGCTCCGGTCGCCGGGTGAAACGACACGGAGCGGCCCGAGCTGCCCCCAGTCTCTTCGGCGGCAAGGTCGATCTCTGCCTCGGTGAGGGCTGTTCGGGCGGCCGAGACGTTCGTGTCGCCGATCGGTTCGTCGGTCCCGATGTCGAGCATCGACGAGCCGCCGGTCAGCTTCGCTGTCAGTGCTTTCGGGTCGGCACCGAGGGACTCCAGTTCGGCTGTCAACAGCTCGATCCCCGAATCGACGTACTTCGGCGTCGGTTCCTCAGCGGCTGGGAGGGTCGGGAGCATTGCATGCAGCAGGCCGCCGATCCCATCGCCGTCGTGGATGGCGACGGCCACACAGGAACCCAGCCCACTGGTCACGATCTGTCGTGGCTCGTCGGTCACCGCCATGTCAGCCACGCCAACCCGGATCCGCTCCCCCCGTGTCTGCATTTCAGACACGCTCCACAGTCGAGACGTCCAGATCCTCGTCGAGTGCCGAGATGACCGACTGGAACCCGTCGGCGTCGGGGAAGGCAAAGAGCCGGCAGGTAAGCGGGTCTTCGGCGGTGATCGCCACGTCGAAGACGTAGGCGAACTCCTGGTTGCGGCCGAGCTGGACCGCGACGGACTCCAGGACGGCCTGGCCCAGATCGTCGACGAAGTCCGGCACCGAGTGATCGATGGTCGTCCCCAGGGCGTTGGCCCACCCGTCGATGAACCCGCTGGCCGTGATGTTCCCGATCTCCTCGATCGCACTCCGCTGGATGCCCTCGTCGGTGGCGTCTCCCGGCACCAGGGCCTCGGTGACCGTCCTCGCGTGTTCGGCCTCGAAGAGGACCGCGAGAAAGCCGTCCATCACCCCGGAGAACTCGAAGACCGTGCCGACGTACTCCGACTCGTCGACCGCCCCGGAGACGTCCTTGATGGGGACGAAATCGAGATGGGTGACCGCGACGTCGGTCGCCAGGCCGGTCATCGCTTCCAGGTTCTCGGCGACGGTCTCGGCCCCGGCGGCGGTCAACCGGATGAACGTCGAGAGCTCCTGAACCGACACCGCCGAGTCGCTGGCGTCGGCGGCTGCCTCCTGGAGCATCTCGAGGAAGCTCGTCGGGTCCGGGAGCAGGTAGAACCGGCATTCGTGGCCAGTTCCGACCTCGATCTGGCTCTCGAAGACGAAGGAGAATTCCGCCAGGTCCGCATCGGGAACCCGCTGGGTCGGGTCCTCGATCGTCGTCGGGGTGGAGATGTCGATGGTCTCGGCGAGCTGCTCGGCCCACCCATCGACGAAGCTGCTGGTCAAAATGTTCCCGACCTCGTTGAGGTAGGCGGGGTCCGGGTCCGGACCGGTTCCAGCCAGTTCGGAAAGCACGAAATCGGCGCTTTCGCCGTCGAAGACCAGGAGTGCGTGCCCCTCCAGTCCGCCCTCGTACTCGACGGCAATCGCCGTCTCGAAATCGGCGACCAGGGCGTCGATCGAGTCGATCGGGGCGAAGTTGACCTTGGTCGTTTCGACGAAGGTCTCGGCGTCGGTCAGGGTGGCAAGGGCCTCAGCAGCCGTTGTCGCACCGGCGGTTCCGATCCGGTTGAAGGTGCCAAGGGAGGCGAGATCCACACGCATGTCAGATCGAGTTGATGAGTTCCACGAACTCCTCGATGTTCGGGAACGTGTAGATGGTCGCCTCGACGTCGACATCCGGGGCCTCAAGGGTCGAGTCGAAGACCAGTGCGATCTCGTGTTTGCCAGCCTCGACGCTGTGCTCGACGATCGTGTCGCCCTCGGCTCGCAGCAGTTGGGGTGTCGAGATGTCGATGGTTCGCCCGAGGACGTTCGCCCAGCCGTCGATGAAGCCACTGGTCATGATGTTGCCGACTTCCTTGATCGCCGATCGTTCCATCTCCGAGTAGGTTGGGCCGCCGCTCGGTTCGCTCCCGAGCATCGAGTGAGCCAGTTTTTTCGCGCTCTCATCCTCGAAGAGGATCAGTACCGACCCGTGTGGGTGTTCGAGCAGGGGCACGTTGACACCAACGACCCGCTCCCGGCCCAGATGTGCCCCCAGATCCTCGATGTCAAGCACATTGATCTTCGTGATCTGCATCTCCGTCTCGACGCCGGTGAGCTGGGTCAGATGTTCCGCGACCGTCTCGGCACCGGCCTTGGCGAGCCGGTTCACGTCCCTGAGCCGCCTGATGTCGATCTTCGTGGACATGATCAGAGTGTCGCCACGTCGAGGATGGTCACCACGTCGCCCTCCCCGAGGACCGCCGCCCCGGAGAGGCCCGGAATGCCGCTCAGGATGCCCTCGAAGGGCTTGACGACGACCTCCTCCTGTCCCTGGACGGCGTCACAGTGCAGGGCCACCTGGCGTTCCGTGTCCCGGATCTTGACGAGCATGCCGTCCCCGTTGCGTGTCTCTCCGGGCACGTCGAGGGCCCTCCCCAGGCGCACGAGCGGATAGACCGTGTCGTCGTAGGTGACCACTTCCTCGCCGTCGACCTGCTTGAGCGGGCGCATCCGGCTGATCTCGTCGATGGTCTTGATCGGGATGCCGTATTTCTCCCCGCCGGACTCCACGAACAGCACCTTCACGATGGCGACGGTCACCGGCAGGGTGAGTGTCACGGTCGTCCCCTCGCCCGGGTCGCTCGTGACCGACACCGAGCCATCGAGTCGCCTGACGGTGTCGTTGACAACGTCCATCCCGACCCCGCGCCCGCTGACGTCTGTTACCTCCTCCGTGGTCGAGAACCCGGAGTGGAAGATCAGCTCGGCCACCTCGTCTTCCGCCAGGTCCGCCGCCTCTGCACTGTCGAGAATGCCCTTCTCGACGGCTTTCGTTCGAACCGCGTCGTGATCGACGCCCTGGCCGTCGTCGATCACCTGGATCTTCACCCGGTCCCGCTCGCGCTCGGCCCGGAGCGTGATGGAGCCAGTCGGGTCCTTGCCGGCGGCTTCGCGCTTCTCGGGGGGCTCGATCCCGTGGTCGACTGCATTCCGCAGAATGTGCATCAGCGGGTCGCTGATCTCGGTGAGGATCGTGCGATCGAGTTCGACGTCGTCACCCTCGATCGTGAACTCGACCTGTTTGTCCTCCTCGCGGGCGAGATCCCGGACCAGTCGGGGAAACTTCCCGACGATCTTCTTCATCGGGACCAGCCGCATGTCCATCACGGTGTCCTGGAGGTTCGAGGTGATCTTGTCCAGATCGTCGAGTTCCTCTTCGGTCCGGCGGTCGTTCGCTCCGACGCTCCGGCGGAGCTTGATCCGGGTGGTCACCAGCTGTTCGACCAGGCCGTGGAGCTCGTCGAGCTGGTCGACGTTCACGCGGACCGATTGGATCTCGCCGACCGAGTCCGTGCCCGACCCGCCAGCGTCCGCCGCTGTCGTCTCCGTCTCGCTTCCGGCGCTCTCGGTGTCGAGTTCCTGGACGGTGACGTTCGTGACGTCCCCGTTTTCCGCGATCACCGAGGCGACGTCGCCGGCGTCTGTCGCGAGTGCCAGTGCGAAGTCCTCGTCGTACTCGCCGTCCTCGATCGCGTCGATCTCGGGGACGGCCCCGAGAACGTCGAAGGTCTCCTGGATGTCCTCCAGAACGAACATCGCGTCGACGCCGGGCATCTCCGAGTCGGCCATCTCCACTGTTGCCTGTACCACCCGATCGCCGTCGGCGTCCAGTGTCGCTGGATCGAAGGCGACGTCCTCGGTGGTCGATTCCTGGGCAGCCGTCCCGGTCGCCGGCTCGTCGGCCTTCTCAAGGACCGCTCTGAGGTCCGTGATCGTCGGCCGCACGTTTCGAGTGACCTCACCGGCGGCCTCGATCTCGTCGAGACAGGCCTCGATCTCGTCGACGCCGGCGAAGATGTGGTCCATCCGGTCGGCGGTGACCGCAATCTCGCCCTGGCGCATCGCGTCGAGGAGGTCCTCGACGGCGTGGGCGAGGTCCGAGGCGTCCTCGAAGCCCATTGCTCCGAAGTTGCCCTTCAGGGTGTGGGCCGTCCGGAAGATCCGGTCCATGGCCCCGTCATCCTCGGGGTCGCTCTCGAGGGTGAGCAGCGCGTTGTTCAGCTCGGTGACGTGGTCTTCGCCCTCGCGGACGAATTCTTCGAGATAGTCTTCCATCAGGTTCGGTCCCGTATGGTGTCGAGAACGGCGTCGACGAGTTCGTCCGCCGGGTACACCTCGTCGACACAACCGGTCTCGATGGCTCGGCCGGGAATGCCGAAGACCGCGCTCGTTTCCTCGTCCTGTGCCAACACCTGGCCGCCGATGGCGTCGATCGCCTCGACCCCCGCCGCTCCGTCCGAGCCCATGCCCGTCAGGACGACGGCGGTGACGGGATCGTCGATCGTCTCGGCGACGGACTCCATGGTCACGTCGATGGCCGGCCGCACGGAGTGGACGGGCGCGGACTGTTCGAGTCGCACCCGGAGCCGACCACTGCTATAGCCGCTCACGACCATGTGGTAGTCGCCTTTCGCGATCAGTGCCTCGCCGCCTCCGATTCGGTCCCCGTCACTCGCTTCTCTGACGTCGTAGGCCGACCGCCCGTCCAGTCGCTTCGCGAATCGCCCGGTGAACTGATCGGGCATGTGCTGGACCACGAGGACCCGGAAGTCGGCGGCACGCGGGAGACCCGCGAGAATCGACTCCACGACGTTCGGGCCACCGGTCGAGGCCCCAATCACGAGGGTCGGATGGTCGACGTAGCCCCCCTCGCGATCGGCCGCCGATCGCTGGCTCGTCGAAATCGCCTGTGCGGTCGGATCGGATTGGGCGACCGACTCGACGGTGCGAACCAGTGCCTCGGCGTGGGCGGAGAGGTCAGTCGAGATGGTCCCACTCGGCTTCGCGAAGAAGTCGACGGCGCCTTTCTCCATGGCCTCAAGCGTGGCGTCGGCCCCGTCGGTCGTCAGCGCCGAGAGCATCATGATCGGGACCGGGTCCCGGTCCATGATCGCCTCGACCGCCTCGATGCCGTTCATCTCGGGCATCTCGACGTCCATCGTGACGACGTCGGGATCGTGGTCGGCGACGAGTTCGACCGCCTCGCGACCGTTTGCGGCCTGGGCGACGACGGTCAGCCCGGCGTCCTCGAGGATGTCGGTGATGACCGTCCGCATGAAATGCGAGTCGTCCACGACCAGGACGCGTGTCATGCCGCGAGGACGTCCTCGATGGCGTCCATCACGCTGGGCTTCTGGAACGGTTTGGTGATGTACCCGTCCGCGCCCGCCTTGACTGCCTTTTTCATCTTCTCCTCCTGTCCGATGGACGTGCACATGATGACGTGAGCGCCGGCGTCGGCGTCCTTGATGGCCGCCGTCGCCTCGATCCCGTCGCGGATCGGCATCACGATGTCCATCATCACCAGGTCCGGGTGGTGCTCCTTGTACATCTCGACGGCTTCGACGCCGTTCTCCGCCTCGCCGACGATCTCCAGTTCGCCTTCCAGGATCTCGCGAAGGAGATTCCGCATGAACTCCGAGTCATCAACGAGAAGCACGTCCTGTGCCATACGTAGCCAGTTAGTAGAAGGGGTACTATAAAGTCACCCCGTCCGTTATCAGATATGATTGTCGGTCAGGCACCCGGCCCGTCAGTCGAGATCGCATCGATCAGTCGGGCGATGTCCAGCCAGAGCACCAGCGAGATGTCCTCAGGGACCCCATCCTCGTCCACCTCTCCGAGGTGCTTTCGGAGCACGCCCTGGACGAGGTCGGCCTCGATCGCGCTGGTCTGGATGCCCGCCAGATCGCCGTTCCGATCGATCTGTGCGGGTGGGTAGCCGGTGACCTCCTCGACGGACCCGACCCGGATCCCGATCTTCTGCTTGTCGCCGTCGCGATCCAGGACCAGGATGTTCTCGGCCGTCCCATCGTCCTCGATTGCGAGGAACAGCGTCGGGTCCACCACGGCTGTGGTCTCCCCCCGGAGATCCATCACACCCTCGACCGCCTCGGGGGCCCGCGGGACTCTGGTGATCTGTTTTGGCTCGACGATGCTGTCGACCGCGTCGATGTCGATCGCACAGCGTTCGGCTCCGAGCGTGAACTCGACCACCTCCGTGGCTGGTTCCGCGGCAGTCTCCTCGCGCTTCTCGGGGGCCATCGCGGTGTCGGAATCGGTGGCGGTCATCGTCACTGTCCCAATCACCGGCAGAGTGGCGTATAATTGTTTCGCGGTAGCTATCAAAATCGAAAGTCAGGGGAAGACCAGGCCGTCGTGCTCCCGAACCGTCTCCAGGAGGTCGCCGATCGAATCCTCGGGGTCGAGGTCGTGTTCCTCGAGGTACGCCAGCAGGCCCGTGACTGGGTAGCGAACGCGGACGTTCGACTCCGAGAGCAAGATCCCAAGGGTGTCCTCGACCGCCGTTCCGTCCCCGACCTGTTGGGCGTACCACATGAGCAGGCCGTCGAAGGCCATTCCGATGTCGTCGGAGGCAAGTTGCTGATGGCTCACGTTCTCGCCCGTCTTGGCCGCGAGCCGGTAGGCGTACTGGCTGTCGGTTCGACGCAGGTTCGCGCCGATCCAGCGTTTGACGTCACTCCCCCGTAGCTCCTGGAACTCGGTCCCCGCGGACCCCTGCTGAGTCGTCTTTTTCGTCGGTGCTTCGGTGTCCGGGGTCGACCGGTGGCGATCACCTTCGGGTGCCGTTTCTATCGTGGATCTGTCGACGTCGGGTCGACCTTCCGCCCCGATGACGAACCGGCTCTCGTCCAGTTCCGCCACTTCCTCTTCCTCCCTGAAATCCAGGTCCTCGGGCGTGAGAACTGAGTCGTCCGGCATCTCCTCCTGATCCCGAGGCGGGTCCATACAGCGACCTTTGGTGCTCAGGGTCATAAATCCACCCCGGGCTACGTCGTTCTCAAAATCGAGAGGGGTGCCGGGCGTTTTAAGTGGATTATCCTCCCAAAACAGGGCATGGAACACAACGTGAGGTGGCCCCCGTGAACGAGGAAACAGTCGTCGTGACCGACGGCGTCACGGTGACCAAGTCCTTCGACGCCGAGGAGTTCCCGGTCCCCGCCGTGACCTTCGCGGTCGAGTCGACCCGGACGGAGCCGGTCGAGTTGACGATTACGGATACGATCCCCGAGGACTTCGGGATCGAGCAGATCGGGTTCCACCCTGAGTACGGGAGCGAGGACTGGACTGCCACCGGGAATGGTGAAGTCCGATTCGAACGCACCGTCGAATCGGACGCGAGTTTCACCACGCTCTATGGTATCAGAATGGCCGCCGACACCGAGCCGACACGCTTCCTCGAAAAGCCGACTGTCGAGGTGAACGCAGGCACTCCGGCGGACGGCTCCGAACCGGAACCTGAAGCGGAGGCGGAGATGGAGGCAGACGGCGTCGTCCCTGCCGAGAGCTCCGAACTCGTCAGGGAGTTGGCCCGGGGGGATCGAGAGAGCGTCCCTGGACTGGCCGAGGAGACCACCGGTGACGAACCTGGCGAGAAATCCGGGGACGAACCCGGCACGGAACCAGTCGAAGCCGAGGAAGCGGCCCGCAGGACGGTTGCTGGACTGATCGAGGAGACCGTCGCGGAATCCGAGGCCGCCCCGGCGGAGATGTGGGCGGAGGCTGACGAGACTGAGTCAGAAGCTGATTCGGACGAGACCGACCCCGAAACTACCGCCGGCGAGACCGACCCGGAGACGGATACGGCGGCCCAGACGGACGACGTCGAACCGACAGCCGAGACGGCGGACGAACCGACCGAAACGTCGGCCCCGGACGAGGGCCTCGAGGCGACTGTCCCCGAGGAACCGACTCAGCCGGCGGCGGACGCCGACGCGGAACCAGTGGAAGCCGACGCCGCCGCGGACCAACCCACCGACCCTACCCCCGAAACACCAATGGAGCCCGAGACAGAAACCGAGTCGATCGCCACCGCGCTCGCCGAAGAGATCGAGGCCGGAACCGTCGACCAGGACGCTTTGGCGACGATCCGCGAGGCGGTCCGGACCGAGTCGCCGAGCGATCGCGTTCGGATCGAACACCTCCAGACCCGGCTCTCGGACCTGGAGGCCTACTCGGATGCCTTAGAAGAGTTCATCGACGACAACGGCGGCGCACAGCAGGTACTCTCGGACCTGGAGGCAGAAATCAACTCCCTGGGCGCGGACCTGGCTCACGTGGAGGAGCGACTCGATGTGGCCGAGACTGACCGGGACACGATGAACGAGCACCTGGAGAACCTCACGGACACCGTCGAGGCCATCGCCGGCGTGGCCGAGCAGATCGAACGGTTGCGTGGAGATCTCGAGGCGCTCGACGAACGGGTCGATGAGGTGGAGTCCACGCAACTCGAACTCGAATCCCTGTCCGAGCAGGTCGACGCCCTCGAAGCGGAACTCGAGGCCGTCCAGGAGTGGCGTGACCAGCTTTCGGACGTCTTCGGGTGACTGAGTCGATGACCACGGTCCAGATCTTGATGGACGACCGGGTCGTCGGGACCCGACCGATGGGTTTGCGGGCCGAACACGGTTTTGCAGCGGTCGTTGGGGACGTGCTCTTCGACACGGGTCAGACCGGCGAAGCCGTCGAAAACGCCCGTCGGCTCGGGCTGGAGACGAGCTACGAGCAGATCGTATTGAGCCATGGTCACTACGATCACACCGGCGGCTTGCCGGCGTTTCTCGACGGAGCCGAAACCGTGTACGCCCATCCCGATGCGTTCGATCCGAAGTTCCAGGACGGGACGTACATCGGGCTCCCGTATCGGCGGGCGCGACTGGCAGCCGACGTCGAAATCCACACCCACGAAGGGCCGGTCGAGGTCGCCCCAGGAATTCACGCCCTCGGGGAGGTCCCTCGCCCCCATCCCGACAATCCGCTCGGGACGACGGTTCGTTCGGACGGCTCCCGCGTGGCCGACCAGATCGCGGACGACCAGTCACTGGCGGTGGAGATGGCGAATGGTACCGCGCTCGTCTGTGGCTGCTGTCACGCGGGGTTGCGGAACACGATCGAACACGCAGAAGCGGTGACCGGCGAGCAAGTTCGGGCCGTCATCGGCGGGACACACCTGGTCGGATCGAGCCCCGCGGAGATCCGGGAGATCGCCGACTGGATCGGCGATCGACTCGATCTCTTCGCGCCCTCTCACTGCACCGGTCACGTGGGCGAGCGGATCTTCGCCGAGCGGTTCTCCGAAGCCTACGAGCACGTGGGTGTCGGGTCCACGATCGAGGTCTGATCAGCGCAGCCCAGCCGTTTCGAGGTACTCGTGGGCCACCACGCGGGGATGGCGTTTCCCGATATCGACCTGTCTGACCAGCCGACGCATCTCCGAGACGTCCTCGAAGGTGGGTCCGATCCGGTTGAGAACGTCCATGACCTCGGGATGGGAGCGGACCAGGTCGTTTCGAACCAGCGGTGCCGGGTTGTAGATCGGGAAGAACTGTCGCCGGTCGTCGAGTTCCTCCAGGTCGTGGATGTCGATGAGGGCGTCCACGGTCAGCCCCATGGTCACATCGACCGTCGACCGGCCGATCATCTCGTAGCGCTCCTCCGAGGCGTCGATCGTCTCTGTTCGCTCCCAGACTGCATCCTGAACCTCGGGCTCGAAACCGTGGGTCTCAAGCAGGCCGCGCCAGCCGTCGTCCCGGTCCCGGAAGTCCGGCCCGACGACGGCGTTGAGCTCGCCGTCGTGGTCGTTGGCGTAGGTCGCCAGGTCGTCCAGGGAGTGAACACCCGTCTCCTCACACCAGACCCGGGGCGCGAGGATGCCGTAGGTGTTGTTGTGAGTCGCCCGCTCGCCGTACGTGAGTTGGTAGGTCGACTCGATTCCCTGCTTGGCCGTCTCGTAGAGCTTGTGGGTGTCCGTAATGGACTCGGTTCGGTCGAGGAACTCCCCGTAGATCGTGCCGGTGTACTCCCAGTAAAGGTCCAGATCGCCGTTCCGTAGCTGTCGGAAGTTCTCCTCGGTGACACCGGTCCCCACCTGATCGACCGGCGAGAGGTCGGTTTCGGCTTCGAGGAGTTCGTAGGCGAGATAGGCGAGGATCTTGTTCGCGGTGAAGGGCTTGGAGCCGATGACGATCGGGGTGGACTCGGCCGCCGCGACACTCTCGCGGGTCTCCGAGTCGAGCGTTGTGACCCCCTGGACGTTCCGGTACTCGTACCCGCCGAGTTGCTCTTCGAGCACGGTCGCCTGCGCGGAGAGGGTCTTCACGTCGTGACCGATCGCGGCGAACTCGCCCTCCTGGGACTCCATGGCCTGGACGACGCTGTCGGTCTCGTCGGTGGTCTGCTGGGCGAGGTCGTAGAGTTCGTCGGCCATCTGTGAGACCTGCTGGGCCGCTTCTGCCTGTTCGGCGGTCGCGTCGTTGATCTCCTGAACCCCGACGTTGGTCTCCGTGGCCTGCTCGGCGATCTGCTCCAGTGACTGGAGGGCTCCCTCGACGGTCTCGATCCCGCTGGAGACGTTCTCGGCCGTCGCGTCGAGTTCTGCCGCGGTGTCCTCGGCGTGGCTGTGAACGTCGGTCAGCAGGCTCCCGATCTCGTCGGTCGCCTCCTGGGTCTCCTCCGCGAGGGACTTGATCTCCTCGGCGACCACAGCAAAGCCGTCCCCGGCCTCGCCCGCCCGGGCGGCCTCGATGGAGGCGTTCAGCGCGAGCAGGTTGGTCTGATCGGCGATGTCAGCGATGAACTCGACGACTTCGTCGATCTCGGCGGTCTGATCCGTGAGGTGTTCGGCGGTCTCACGGGCCCCGGAGACGCCCGTTTCGATCTGATCGAGTTCCTCAACGGCCCGCTCGGCGGCCTGGCCGCCTTCTTCGCCACGCTCGGCCATCCGCTCGGACTGATCGGCCACGTCGTCGGCCGTCGCAGTGACCTCCTCGATGGTTGCCGAGACGTTTGCCATCTCCGCGGAGACGGCCTCGACGTTGGCCTCCTGTTCGTCGGTGGCGTCGCTGATCGTCTCGGTCGACTGGCGGACGACCTGGCTCTCCTGGCGGACGTCCTCGATGCCGCGGGTCGCCTCCTGGCTCGTGTCGGTGACGTCCCCGGCAAAGCGGTCCACGGTCGCGAAGGTGTGTTCGAGGGATTCGGCGACAGTATCCAGCAGCGATACCGTCTCGGCGAGTTCCGGATCGTCCGGCGAGACGGTCGGTCGGGCCGTGAAGTCTCCCTCGGCCATGGCCCGGAGTACGGACTGGATCTCGCCGATCGCTTCGTGTCGGTCGTCCCTGGGCTCCTCCCGGTCGGTGTCTGTCGTTGATGTCGCGTTCATGTGTGTCTTTCAACCGAGTAGCGCCGACGGCTCGACCCAGACCACGAACCGATCATCCACTCTGATGACTCCGCGTGTGGTCGCCGAACTGGTCGACTCGTCGACGCCTGCCGACGTGACCGACAGCACCTGGTGAACGTCGTCGATGAGGAGGCCGGTCCCGTCTTCGTCCGCCAGGACGACGATCCGCTGGCCGCTGGTGGTCGCATCCAGATCCAGGGCGACCGTCGGATCGACGATCGTGGTCGTCTCTCCGCGGAGGTCCACGACACCCTCGACTTCCGGAGCCGCGTTCGGGACGGCCGTGATCTCCTCGTCGGCGTCGACGATCTCTTCGACCTGTGTGATGTCGATGCAATATCGGTCGTCTCCCAGCGAAAATTCGAGGACACTTGTATCTTCGTTACTCATTATCAATCTGCTCATACCGGAACCGAATAAGGATTGGGGCTTGGGCCGTTGACTGGTAACTGTCAGCACATTTTCCCACGGAATAACGCCGGTACTCTTTTGCCACCCCCATGATTTGTCGTCAAGTGATGGATCCGGAGGCGGTGTTGCGTGTCCTTGGAAACAAGTACAACGCCCAGATACTTCGGGCAACCCACAAGCCGAAGTCC
Source organism: Halodesulfurarchaeum sp. HSR-GB (assembly GCF_031432215.1). NCBI lineage: Archaea > Methanobacteriati > Methanobacteriota > Halobacteria > Halobacteriales > Halobacteriaceae > Halodesulfurarchaeum > Halodesulfurarchaeum sp. HSR-GB. The sequence goes on from NZ_JAVKGN010000001.1 coordinate 1,271,214, forward strand.
GCACAGGACCTTTCGGAGGAACTAGATATTCCGATCGCAACCTCCTATCGCCGAATCGAGGAGCTGCAGGACCACGATTTGCTGGCCCTCGAGGGCCAGGAGTTCTCGGATGAGGGTCGTCGGACCAAAGTCTACCGTCGCAAGATCGACGAGATTGCGGTTTCCTTCGGGAACGGTGACTGCGAACTGGATCTGACCCGGCGGACGGAGGCCAAAAACAACCTCGTCGACGTGTGGTCGGATTTACGCGACCAGGCCTGATTATTGAAAATTGAAATCGGCGGGCAAAATTTAAGTGCCAGTTCCAGGGACTTCAGCGTGTACCGTGGCCCCCATAACACTTATCGAGGCCCTCTATGCCGTCTTCAGCGGGACACTCGCCCTCGCTGGTCTCTCGGTCGTCGCGCTCGCCATTCAGGCCTACGCCGACATCCGACAGCCCGCGATGCTCCACCTGTCGATCGGGTTCGTCCTCATCGTCGCCGCCGCGCTTGGGACGACAATCAGTACGTTCCTCGGCGATTACTCACACGTGGTTGGTCTCCTGACGGTCAACTACGCCATCACGACCGTTGGGTTTCTCTTCGTCATGTACAGCATCGTCTCGCGCAACTAATTCATCGTCCGAACCAGGACCGGACCCGACCGAGAAGCTGGGTTCGATCCGCTTCGTTTTCGAGTCCGGCTTCGTCGATGAGCGTCTCGAGTGGGACTTCCATGACCGGACCGGGTTCCTCGTCGATCTCCGCCCCACTTTCTGGATCGACCCACTCGAATCCACCGGGATCCCTCGGTGAGTCCTCGCCGAATTCAAGTGTCTCCGCGAGCGAAGCCGCGAGGCGTCTGTAGGCGACGGCTGCCGGCGTGGACTCGTTCTCGAAGACGACTGGAACGCCCGTTCGAATGCTCCTTTGAACTTCGCTGTCGGCCGGGACGCTGACCGTCACCGAGCCGGTGGTTCCGAGGGCCGTCGCGAGTCCCTCCACGTCGTCGAAGGAACCGGAGCCCGTCCCAGTGAGGACAGCCCCGACGACGGGCACTTCCAGCCGCTCGACGAGTTCGCCCGTCTTGGACGCGTCGGTCAGGGAGTGCAGTTCCGCGGTCGTGACCAGGAGGACGCCGTCTGCTACATCGAGCGCCGCAGCGACGTCGTCGCTCAACCCGGCCCCGGCGTCGAGGACGACCACGTCGAACGCCGATTTGAGTTGGGCGATAATCGCTTCGAGGGAGTCCGTTCCCGCGTCGGCGTACTCGCGCAGGTCGGTCGCCCCAGGAACGACCGTGAGCCCGCGAGCCTCGTGAAGCGCGGCGGAAAGCGGGGCTCGCTCGGCGAGTACGTCGTGGATCGTCGCTTCGGGCTGGGTGAGCCCAACCATCGCGCCCAGATTCGCCATCCCCAGATCGACGTCCACGACCGCGACGCGGTAGTCCCCGGCGAGGGCCGCACCGAGGTTCACCGCCGTCGTCGTCTTGCCGACGCCACCCTTCCCGGAGGCGACCGCGAGGGCGTAGCCTTCGGCGTCCGCGCCCGGCATGCTGTCCTGTGTTTTCCGTGTTCCATACATAAGTGTGCCTGCTGCGATCAGATCCCCAACAGGGTGCCAACGAGTTCCAGCGTTCCGGCTCCGATGATCGCGGTCAACCACGTGAGTGCCACGAAGTGCATGTACGCGTTCACCGTGTGTCCGCCATCGACGACCCGGACCATGAAAGCGGAGATGAGGGCGTTGATCAACACGGTCAGGGTGAGCAGGTACTCGATCAGGTCGACGTCGTACACCTCCGTGTGGATGAGCGAGTCGAAGTCGAAACTCCCCGTCGAGGCGAGGCCGGCTGACAGCCCCGAGAGCTGATCGACGATCCCCAGCCCGATGAAGAAGGCAAACGTGGCCGCGGCGGAGATCCCATAGAGGACACCGATCAGGGTCATCGTCGACTGGCTTCGGCGCTCTCTCAACTGGAGCACCTCGTTCATGTTCTCGCTTATAAGCTCCCCGAGATGTTTGGGATCCCCGCCCATCTGTCGTCCGACGAGGTACATCTCGCTGAACTTCTGGATGAGGTAGGAGTGGGCGTCGGCGGTGAAAAACCGCCAGGCCTCCTCGGGGGAGAGCCGCATTTTCAGGCGGGTGTAGAGATCATCGACGTTCTCGGTCAAGGGGCCGAAGTCCTTCTCGCGGAGCCCCTCCAAAACCGCCGTCGTGGTGGTCTGCTGGGCGGTCTCGCTCGATCCGAGCGCGCGAATGAAACTCACGTACTCGCTGTCTCGATCTTTGATGTCTCCTTCCTCCTGTCGGGCGACCAACCCCGGGATCAGCAGCGGTGTCGTCGGGAATGCGGCGTAGATCGGCAGCGGCACGGCGTCTGGGTCGATCCCGGTCGCCCCGAGCATCACCGCGAGCGTGGCAGCGATCGCAAGGATGGACAGCGACCCACCCACGAGGACCGCCCGTCGCATGCGTCGCTCCGTGGGTGTCGTCCGATGGTCGGGCACGTGCCAGACCGGGTCCGTCGGCGAGACGGTGTAGATCGCGTAGAGAAAGCCCAGCTGAATGAACGAGTACATCACGACGACGGCCGAGACCGTGATCGTGGGGTCGGTCCCGGAGATGATCGGCAGCACGGTGCCAAAGACCAGCGCGAAGGTGACCGAGAGGATCATCGAGAGGTACAGGTCTTTCATGACCTCCAGGTTCTCCAGTTGGCCCTCGTAGATGGTCGTGTAGTTCTGGATGATCGCCGACTGCTCGCTCACCAGATAATTCGAGAGGCTCTCCCCGGCGTTGATCGTGTAGGAGAGCCGATCGAAGAAATCGGAGACTGCGTCGCTGGGGACTTTTTTCGCCCGCATCCGGCAGGCGTCGTCCAGGCTCTGGTTCCAGGTATCGACGAGCTGAACGATCCGACGGGTCTCCTCGGAGAGCGGGCCGTAGTCGTCCGTGGCGGCGATCCGCCGGAAGACCTCTACCCGATCGATGTTCGTCGTCGAGAGCACCGTCATGTGGGTCACGTACAGATGAAAGACTTCCTCCATCCGCTTTCGACGCTGATCCAGTCGGAGTTTGGGGTAGATGAAGGCCGCCACGACGATCAAAAGCCCCAGCGCCGGCATGGGGAGCCGGACGAAAAGTGGCATCTCCAAAACGATCGCAGCCACGATCGTGAGCAGGAAGAAGAGGGCCCCGGGGAGGAGAATAGCCCCCACATAGCGGGAGACCGGGATCTCCATCTGGCGGTAGGCGTCCCTGATGGACACGAGCAGGGTGGAGAGCTCGAAGGAAACGTCCGCCTCGGATTCAGTCGCCATCTCAGAGGTCCCGTCGGGCCATCGTGAAGGGGAGGCCCTCGACGCCGTCCCGCTGGAACGCGGCGACGACGTCGTTGAAGTCGTGATAGCCGATCAGGTCCTCCTGGATGATGCGTTCGATGATCTCGGTGCGGAAGTCCATCTCGTCGTAGATCTCGCGGGTGTCCTCGTACCCCAGCAGCGTCGCGATCTGCTCTTCGAGCACATACGAGTTGTTTCGCCCCTGGAAGACGATCTCGTCCTCGACGGGGTCCCAGTAGAAGGCCTGGCGGGTCACGACCCCGCCCATCTCCTTCGAGTAGCCCTCGATCTCCTGAACGCTGGTGACCCGGCGAAGCACGTCGTCGCCCTGTTTCACCCGGTTCTGGAACAGCGCCACGTCGGCGTTGTCCATGAACGTCTCCGGGACGTTGATCGGTTCCCCAGTGAACCGCTGGATCATCGAGACGATGTCGCTGGCGTGGAAGGTCAACATGACCGGGTGGCCCGTCTGGGCGGCCTGGAAGGCCATCCGACCCTCGGCCCCTCGAACCTCACCCACGATGATGTAGTCCGGGCGGGACCGCAGCGCCGCCGCAACCAGGTCGAACATGTCCACGTCGGCGCTGTTTTCGCCCTGTCCCTCCCGGGTCAGGAGCTGTTGCCAGGTGTCGTGTGGCGGCAGGACCTCCGCGGTGTCCTCGGCGGTATAGATCTTCGAGTCCCGGGGAATGAAGGCCGTGATCGCGTTCAGCGTCGTCGTCTTGCCCGAGGCGGTCTCCCCGACCACGAAGACCGTCTGTTCGTTCTCCAGACAGAGCCAGAGATAGGCCGCCAGTTCCGGGGAGAGCGTGCCCCACTTGGTTATCTGCCCGACCGAGAGCGGGACCTCATCGCCCTGACGGATGGTGAGCGAGGGGCCTTTGAGACTCACGTCACTCGAATAGATGATGTTGATACGGGAGCCATCCGGGAGCGTGGAGTCCACGATCGGGTCCGAGTCCGAGACCGGATCGCCCATCCGCTCGCCGATGTTCCGCAGCCAGTTGTCGAACTCCGCCGAATCGCCGAAGTCCACGGTCGTTGGCAACAGGCCGTAGGTCCCGTGGTCGACGTAGGTCTGGTGGGGGCCGATGACGTGGATGTCCTCGTTGTACGGGTCCCGCATCACGGGTTCGAGCGGTCCCAACCCCACGATGTCGCGGTTGAGTCGGTAGCGGATCGTGTCGTAGGTCGTCTCCGAAACCGGAATTCGTCCCATTCCGAGGGACTTCTCGACGGTTTCCTGGAGGGTCCGTCCGGGCCGCCCGGCGGCGGCTTTCGCATTACTGACCAGCCCGCTCGGGAGGGTCGCCTCGACGTCCACATCGAGTGAGATCTGGCCGCGCGAGTCCCGGGTGAGCCGATCCGGCGCGGCTGTTTTGAGCCGCGCCAAGAGCCCACCACCGGCCGCCTCGCCGATTCGAACCGTCCCCTCCAGCAACTCCTCGATCCGGTCTGTGTACTCCGACTCGGCCTCGGGAGCGGGGTGCTGGACGGACTTCTCCAGGATGCGAGTCCGCACGTCGTCGAAGACGGCCTGTTCGGGGCCGGAGAGTTCCGGCTCGATGGTGTGGTACTTGGTGTCTTTTCCCACGTCGCCGTAGACGTGACAGAAGATCGGGCCGCCGACGTTGTAGAGGACGTTTGGCTTCTCGGCCTCCCATTCACCACTTGGCTCCTCGATGTACTCCGGGAACTCGCCGGTGAACTGTTTGAACCGCTGGAGGTACTCCCGAAGGTGGGGATGTCGCCCCGCTGCTTCGCGCAGTTCGTGTCCCAGTTCGCGAGAGCCGTGATCCGGCATTTTAGGCCACGCTCCGGCTCTCGATGACGATTCCGGTGCCCGATCGAACCGAGAACCCGATCGAGTCACCGACCTGTTCGCCCATTCCGGCAAACCGCCGCACCTGGATCGACCGCCGGACGTCGTTGCCGACCTCGGCCATCTGGAGTTCCAGGAACACGTCGGCGATCGACCGGAAGGGGCCGATCGCCTCCTCGTCCACCGTCGAGGGGTCGACGGTGAGGACGATGACCTTCCCCTGGGTGACGATGTCCCGGAAGAAGGAGATGATCTCCAGGGCCGCCTGTCGCTCCTCGTTCTGGCGGACCAGGGCCTCGAAGTTCGGATCGTTGCGGAGGATGGCGTCGAAGGTGTCGATGATCACCACTTCGGCCTCCCACATCCCCTCGGCCTCCATCAGCCGCTTGAGCAGCTTTTTCCGGTTCGTGTCGTCTTTGGCCCCGCCTCTGAGGGCGTTGCCACCCGTGTCCACGTCCGCGTGGAGAAAGAGGAGCCGTTCGTCGAGCAGGTGTTCCTCGACGCCGTAGGAAAGGGAGTGCATCTGGTCGATGAAACCTGTGACCGTGAGTTCGGTCGAGAGCAGGGTCACGGAGACATTTTGGTCACACAGCCCGTAGGCCAGTCGCTGGCTCAGCGCGCTCTTGCCCGCCCCATAGTCGCCTTCCACGAGGACGATGCTCCCCCGGGGGATCCCGCCGCCGAGTTCGTTGTTGAGCCGATCGCGTTCGTCCAGGCCGAGCGAGTAGAGGCGTTGGTGTTGGCTCATGTTCGGAAGTCAAAGCGTTCGCGGTTGCCGTTGACGTTCAACACGACGCGGTGGTCGGTGTCCGCTCCCAGGGAGACATTCGAGACGGTGAGTCGGGCGACCGACCCCGGCTCCCACTGGGCGGCATCAAGGACCTCGATCGATTGGTCGGTTCGGTACTGGCCGTCGATCACCGTATCGACCGTGGTCGGATCCGTCGAGAGGGTGTTCGAGCCGGTGTTCTTGAGGAGGAGTGTGACGGTGTTCGTCCCATCGTCGTAGACCTGGCCGCTCCCCGGATCGCTGATGACCTCGATATCCGTGCGGATCTCCTGGCTCACATCGAGGCTCCGGTCGTCGAGGGCCTCACTTAGCTGGCTCACCCCGCCGGTCATCGCGCCCGCGACGCTTCCCGCCACGAGCACGGCTGCGATGAACAGGATGAGCGTCTCCGAGGAGACGATCGCCATTAGGGGTAGCCCTCCGTGGCTGTGACCCCTGGCCCGGTCACGACTTTTACGGTGATCGGTTCGGAGTGGTCCTCCCGGACCGAGATCGTCAGCTCCTCCCGTGGTTGCCAGAGATCGGTCCCGTCCGTGCCTGCGGTGAGCGTGCCATCGTCGGTACTGACGGTTCGGGTCGTGTTGATCTGGTAGGTACCGTTTAGCAGGAGGTCCGTGTCTGTGACCGACAGGGTGTTCGTCCCGTCGTTTCGCACCGTCACCGTGATCGCGTCCGGTGAGACGCTGGTGTCGTGGGTCACGTTCACGATTTCGACCTCGGTGTTCGCTCGCTGCAGGTCACTTGCGGATTCGATCTCGCTTGCGTCCTGTACGCTCTCGTAGCCGTTGTACGCCGTGGTGTAGAGCATGCCGGCGCTGGCGACGGCGGCGATGAGAATGATCGCCGTCCCGCCGCTAACGCTGAATCCCATCCCCCTTGAGTGTGGAGATGCGGTCGCCGAAGGCACGATCTAAGTGGCCGGTCCCCAGGTCCTCGATATATCTGAGGCTCCGGCGGTGATCCTCCATCGTGAGATCCGTGGGGCCCGACTCGTCCCGGTAGGGGTATTCCGCGTCTGCGATTCCCTGGAGGACCCCGATGCAGTGATCGCGCATCGGCTCGCCGATCCAGCCGATCCGTTCGTAGTGATTGATCGCCCGGATGGCGTTCCGGGCGTCGAACTCGCTCACCAGATAATCGAGCCACTCCAGCAGGAGCACGTCGGCCAGGTAGCCATCGGGCGGGTCCACGAGATGTGGCTGATCGGCGGCGTCGGCTGCGGTCGCCGCCCCGAACTGGAAGCCCCCCTCGCCGGCCGCCTCGTCCTCGTCGTCTGGCTGTGGGTCCCCGACTGATTCTCCGGCAGCCGTTGTGTCGTCGACGGCATCGACAGCCTCCGAAGCGGGCCCGCTTGGGTCTGTGGTGGATTCGGGCTCGCTCTTCGCGCCGACTCCGACGGTCTCCTCGCCCGCGGCCAGGTCGTCCTGCTGGAAGAGGTCCGCTTCTTCTGTCCCGTCTTCGGTAGTTTCAGCGGCCGGTTCGGTTGTATCCGTCTCCGCCTCGGTGGGCTCCTCTGTTTCGAGGGCCGTCTCTTCGGCCCAGTCTGCCTCGCCCGATTCGTACTCGGCTTTCAGTTCCTCGAAAGACGTGCCACCGCCGGAATCGTCGGTTTCGTCGTCGGTCATTGCTTCGTCTTCCCCGTCTTCCAGGTCGTCGAAATCGTCGAACTCGGTTTCCTCGCCCCCGAGTTCCTCGTCGAACGCCCCCGCTTCGAAGTCGTCGAAACCGTCTCCGTCGTCTGTCTCCGCTGTCGCGTCGGAACTCTCCTCCTCGAAGTCGTCGAAGGCATCGTCCTCGAAGAAGTCCTCGGCCTCGGCGTCCGCGATGTCCGATTCGAGGTCTTCCTCCTCCTCCGCCGCGCCCGATTCCTCTTCATCGCCGCCGAACAGCCCGAAATCCCCGGACCCGCCCATGCCCGCATCGGGGCTCACGTCGTCGACGAAGGGGTTGACCCCGCGGGTCACCATCTCGTAGATCTCGAGCAGCTTTCGGACGTTCTCTTCGACGTCGTCGACCTGTTCGCTGATCTGTTCGTTCTCGCTGCGGACGGTGTTGGCCGTCGAGGAGACGTTCGCGATCTCGCTTTCCAGGTCCTCGATCCGATTCTCGAGTTCGGAGGAACTCGCACCGTTCCCCTCGTCCATCCCGTCCATCCCGCCGAAGTCGTCGTCGAACCCGTCGACATCGAACTCCTCGTCCATCCCGAAATCCGAGTCGTCCTCGGCGAACTCGCCGGCCTCGCCCTCTGTTTCCACGTCGTCGGCGCCGTCATCGCCCAACCAACTCACGAGGCCCACACCTACGAGGCCCAAAGAGAGGAACTCCGGAAGGATCGGGCCGAGATCGACGAGTACCATTGGTCCCAGTTCACGCGTAGAGTACTATTAATCTTCGCCTCCAACTATAGAATCTGATAAACGAGAAACCGGCGCAATCGCCCGAATTCAGCCCATACAGTGGTGACTCGGAAATTTGGAGGGGCATCCGCACGAACCCTGACCGAAAATCGGGTTGATTCAGGCGGCCTCTTCTTCGTCCTTGCCGGTCACAACTGAGACGTTCTCCAGATCGGTTTCGGTCACCTCCGGGGATTCGGCGTCGGACACGGGCGGTTCGTCGTCAGCGTCGAGCGTTTCGTCTATCTCCTGGCGGATCCGCTGCTCGCGTTTCTTCTGTCCTTTTCGCTCGCGTCCCCGCTTCGTGTCACCCATGGGTTGTCAACTGTTCCCAATGCACTTAACCGTTCCCGCCGTGCCATCTGTGACGACTGGGTGGTCGATCGACGGTCGCTCCAGGGTCCAAATCGGTGGACTGTTGAATTACGACACCTGACTGTGGACCGATGTCTCACTCGTCCACCGAGGACGTCCCGCTGGATCATCCCGACCGGTGGGCGTCGTTGCACACGCTCTTTGCGGAGTGTCTGAAAGCGCCGACCGAGGGATTCGTCGAGGAGGTTCGTGCGGGGCGCCTGGAATCTGAGCTGGTCGATCATGCCGATGTGCTGTCCCTTTCCGTTTCGGACCCGGCCCCGCCTCACCCGGCGGATCGGGCCACCCTCCAGCGCGCCTATCTCTCCCTTTTCGAGGCCATGGAACAGCCCTTTGCACCGCCAGTCGAGTCCCCGTACAAGCCCTGGTACGGCGATCGATCGGGCGGGTTGCTCGGCGGTCCCCCGGCCTCGGATATGGAGAACCGATACGAGGCCCTTGGTGCGTCGCCGCCGCCAGCGTACCCGGCCGATCACGTCGCCCTGCTGCTGGAGTATGGGGCCTTGCTGCTCGATGCCGGTGCAATCGAGGAGTACCGCTCGTTTTTCGATGACCACATGGACTGGCTCCCGGCCTTTGCCGAACTTATCGAGGATGCCAGGGCGGACGAGCCGTTCTACGACTGGACGATCGAGACACTCCGCGAGGTACTGGCCGATCTGCGGACGCGACTCGACATCTCCCCACCGACGGAAGCGGCCATTGAGGAGATGGCCGATCGAGTAGACGGGTCGACCGTGCCCGAGCAGGCAGACGCCGTGTTCGACCCCTAAGACACCATCGTGGCCTGTGCGGGTCGGCCGTTTTGGTGCCGGCGTTGTGGGTAGTCCGTCCACAATTATAAAGCACTGTGGCGAGTATGATAGTTACAGAAGCACATCGCGGCAGTGCCCAGTTTGGAGTTAGTATGCCCCAGCAGACACCCACCGAATCGACGCGAAATCACATGAGCGAGCGGGGCGTCAAGGTCGTCTTCGAGATCGTCCCGAAAGGCTCCTGTTTCATGGACCAACTCGAGGGGCAGGTTTCTGACGTGGAGTTGCACTTCCCGAACGGGGAGTGTCACGCCGACGTTACTGTCTCCGAGGACGACGGCGTCAATCCCTGCCGCGTGGAGGTAATCAATTACAGCGGCGAAGTCTGCCAGAACTGCCCAGGTACGATCTTCGCGAACTACGGGCTCGTGCCGCGGTTTTTGGAACGCAACGACGACGAGTTCGTCGTCCAGACTCACCTCCCGACGAACCACGAACTGTCGGACGTGGTCGCCGACCTCCGTGAGGTCTCAGAGCGGGTCACGGTTGTACGGATCGTGGACATGCGAAACGAGGACGTCTCGGGGATCACCGCGGAGGTCGATCTCTCCCAGCTGACGGCTAAACAGCACGAGGCCCTGGAATCCGCCGTGAAAGGCGGGTACTACGGGCTCTCACAGGAGGTGTCCCTCGAAGTGTTGGCCGATGAAATCGGCATCTCGACCTCGGCGCTGTCTCAGCGACTCGCCCGGGCCGAACGCCACGTGTTGACCCAGCTTTTCGAAGAGGAGTAGCACGGCGGGCTGTTCCCACGGGGCGGGAATTTCGCCATTGTTTTTGCACAACCGAACGTAGATCGGAACATGGGTGTTCATCGGTCCGCTGCCGTGCCTGCAGGCTCCTCGCAGAGCGAGGAACGCGAACTGCGGATCGTTCTCGAGATCGAACGGGGCGGCCCGTGTAGCCTGGACGACCTGGCTGGTCGGGTCCTCGACGTGGACGTGCGGCTGGACGAAGAGACCTGTAACGTCGACGCCACGGTCAGGGACGACGAGGACGACCAGGTTCGCACGGTGTTCTTTACCGACGACCTCTGTGATCACTGTCCGGGCAAGATCTTCGCGAAACACGACTGTCTGCCACGCTACAGACGAATCGACGACGGCTCCTTCATCATGGAGACCTACGCCTCGGATACGGACACGGTCGCGGAGATCGTCAACGAGGTCCGCACCATCTCCGATCACGTCTCGGTCAAGTCCATTGTGCCGACGGACGACGGTGAGGTCTCGGAGATCGACATCGTGGATCTCACGTCGCTGACGGCCAAACAGCGACGGGCGCTCCACTACGCGAAGGAAGCGGGCTATTACGATTCCGGGGAGTCAGTCCCCCTGGACCACCTGGCGGAGCGAATGGGTGTCTCCACGTCCGCGCTCTCCCAGCTGCTTCAGCGTGCGGAGGCAAACGTTCTCCGCCAACTCGACTGTGACTGTTGACCGGGCCGTGTGACAGGCTCCCACGAAATGTGGGGCACCCCTTATAAAACCTAAACCGATCCCGAGTCACGGTCATCCTTGAAGCACTCCTATAACTACGTGTATGGAGCGAAACATCAACCGTCGACGGTTCCTCGAGATCTCCGGTGCCGCAGGAATGGCCGCGATCGCCGGCTGTGCCGGTGATGGTGAGGACACGCCGACAGACACGCCGGAACCGACCACGGCGGAACCGACCACGGAAGAGCCCACGACCGAAGAGCCCGCGGCGGATTATACGCCGCCCACCGAAACCGAGAACGCGCTGGTCGAGCCGGCGACGCTCAAGGAATGGGTGGACGCGGAACTCGTCAACAGCGACGACGTGTACGCCGATCCACGTGTAGCGGTCATTCGTGTCGACGCCGGCAACTACGACTCGGGTCACGTTCCGGGCGCTGTTCCGCTCGCCAGTGACGATGCCGAGGGGTCGGCGACACTCGCGACGACACGTGTCGAGGGCCTCGCTCAGACACAGAAACTCGTCCCGCACGGGGAGACCGTCGACCAGATCATCCAGAACGCTGGTGTCGGGCCAAACACGACGATCGTGCTGGCCGGCGACAACCCGATGTACGCCGCACGGGCCTACTGGGTACTTCGGTTCTGGGGCTTCCCCCGCGAGCGCGTGAAAGTCCTCCAGGGCGGATCGAGTGCCTACGACGACGAGTTCGGCCTGGTTTACGAGGACGTCCAGACGCCGGATACGAATTACACCGTCAAGGGATTCGAGGAGCCGAACTACAACAGCCGCAAGGGCCTAAACGAGCTGATTCAGGACGTCGATGCAATCAACGCGGGCGAAGACGCCCCGTCGATCCTCGACCAGCGTGGTGAGGGCGACGGCGAGGGCGAAGCGAAGATCGCCGGCAGTCATATCGACCAGGCCGGGGCCTACATCGACGGCGACAGCTTCACCGCGCCGAACCCGTGGAAGTCCGCTTCCGAGATCGAGGAGCACGTCAACGGGTACGAGGGCGTCGACGCGGCGAACGGCGACATCGTGACCATGTGTCACAGCGGGTTCAAGGGCACGATCGCCTTCTTCGCTCTCGACGGGATCGTCGGCAACGAAAACGTCGCGCTGTACGACGGCTCCTGGAGCTTCAGTTGGAGCCAGTACAACGGCGAGCAGGACCCGACTCCCAACGAAGCGTGGCGGACCGACATCAACGAACGGACCGTTGGCGAGATCACGGACACGAGTCAGCTCGATATCGATCCGGATCTCAACGCGGAGCTGACGGAATTGGCGACACTCGACGCGAACCAGGTCAAGAAGGACGCCATCGAGTACATCGTTGGGGACACGAGCGGCGGCTTCGGCTGCGGCTCGTAAGCGAATCGACCCGGCCCAGAGTTTTCTCCGATTTTTCGTGCTCGTCGAGCGCCGCCCTAACTCCCTCGATATCGTGGGACCAACTCACACAGAGGTTATAAAACCTTAACCGGTCCCGAGTGTGGGCTATCTCGGTGGAGTCCCCTGCACTAGTTGTAGAGAGCCATGCGCTTACCGAGCAGACACACATCGGATTCGACGGTGATCCGAGGACAAGACGACAGTTCGGAACCGCCCACGACTGGGTGGTGTGGAGGTGCCGATCGATGAGTAACCAGGCCCAGAGTTCCAGCGGGCTGACCCGCCGGACGTTGCTGAAGGCAGGGAGTGCCGCCGCCGGTGCAGTCGCGCTCGGTGGCTGTCTCTCCAGTGACGATGGGACCGATTCGGGCGGCGCGGACGTCTCTAAGGCATTCAGTAACTGCTGGATGTGCTCGCACAACTGCGGGCAGGAGGTGACCGTCGTCGACGGGTCGGTCGTGAACATCACGGGTGTCGATGGTCATCCCCGGGGGAGTGCCGGCCCGGGAACCGAAGGGACCCTCTGTCCGAAGGGACTGGCCCAGCAGGACAAGACTCACGATCCAAAACGGGTCAAGGAGCCACACATCCGGAAGGACGGCGAACTGCAGAAGGTCAGCTGGGATGAGGCCTTCGAGTACACCGCCGACCGGCTGGTCAGCTTCGCGGACGAATACGGCGCGGAGACCTTCCTCGACGCCACGAGCTGGGCCGAAACGTCGATATTCCGGACCATCTGGCGTGATCTTTACGGGTCACCCGAACGCATCAGCCGCGGGATCCACGTCTGTGCGGGACCGACCTTCGTCACCGGCGGTATGATGGGCGTGGGTTCGAACAACCGCGTCCCGGACTACCAGAACAGCGATTACATCATCGCCTGGGGCCGCAACCAGCTCAACTCCTTCGCCGGGCAGTTCGAGGCCAAGGGCACACTGGAGGCCATCGAGAACCGGGGCGCGACCCTGGTCACGATCGACCCCCAGCACACCATCACCGCCGAGAAGTCCGACAAGTGGCTCCCGATCGAGCCCCGGACCGACGGCGCGCTGGCCCTGGCGATGGCCAACGTCATCATCGAGGAGGAGCTCTACGACGAGGATTTCGTCGAGAACTACACCTACGGGTTCGACGCCTACAGGGAAGCGGCTGCGGACATGCCGCCGGAGGACGCGGCTGAGATTACGGGCATTCCCGCCGAGGACATCCGGGAAGTCGCCCGTGGCTTCGCGGAGGCGGCCCCCCGAGCGGGCATCTCGGTCTGGACCGGGACGGCACAGATGGGCAACGGCTGGAAGGCCACCCAGAACATCACCGCGCTCAACGGCCTCGTCGGGAACATCGACCGACCCGGCGGCCTGCGGCTCTGGGAGTACCCGGGAACGGCCTCCTTCGGACAGGTCTGTGAACAGGACTACACGAACCGCGCCGAGTTCCGGGAGCCGGCACTGAAGAAATACGACGAGTACAGCGACTATCCGGTCCGGCACATCGAGGGTATCGCCCACAACCTCGTGCCCGAAATGGTCGACAACGGCCACATCAATGGCATTGTTGTGCACCACGACGACCCGTTGAAGGACGGGAACGCGGACGAGTGGGTCGAGGCCATCGAGGAGATGGCACTCGTCATCTCGATCGACGCCTACTGGAACGGCGTCTCCCGGAACGCGGATATCGTCCTTCCCGAGGCGACCTCTCTGGAGAAGGACACGCTTGGCACTGGCAACTGGTCGGCCTACCCCAAGCACAAGTGGGTCACCGGCGGCAAGGCAGCCGTCGAGCCGCAGTGGAACACGAAACCGGACTTCGACATCCTGACCGGCATCGCGTCGGCGATGGCGGAGAAGACGGACAACGACGACTGGCGGATCTTCGAGCAGTGGGACTCCCACGAGGAGTTCATCGACGACCAGCTTTCGACGCTGGATCTCACTCTCGAAGAACTCTCGAGCGGCGAGAAGAACTACGAGCTGGTCGAAGAGTACGACTACGAGAAGTGGAAGGACAACGATAACTTCGTCTTCCGCTTCGACCTCGATCAGGTCGGAAGCTTCGCCCAGGCTGCGGAGGAAGCCGGTATGGACACGGCACCCGAGTGGATCCCACCGGGAACCTATGGGGACTCGACCAGCGACGAGTACCCGCTTGAGTTCTACGACGTGCGGTCGGTTTTCTTCTCCCACGGGAGCAACCAGCCCCACGAGCGCCTGCGGGATCACTTCGCGAAACGCAACGATCTCAACGAGGAGGATTACCGGGGCAACTACCTCCACCTCAACCCGAAGGACGCCGAGCCACGGGGCATCGAGACCGGTGACATGGTACAGGTGGAGTCCGAGTCCGGCAGTGGCGAACTCATGGCCCACGTCACGGAGAACGCCCGTCCCGGCTTTGTCACTGCCGAGTATGGCTTCGGCGAGACCTCGGCGACGCCGGACGGCGAGGGTATGAACACGATGACACTTCACGACAAACAGATGGACCCGATTACGGGACAGGTGGACAGGCACATCGCCGTCGATGTCAAACCCGCGGGGGGTGACTGACGATGGCAGTCGAAAGCGAACACTGGGTCTTCTACTTCGACCCGAACCGGTGTATCGGCTGTCACGCCTGCTCGGTCTCCTGCAAGCAGTTCCACGGTCGGGGCTCGGATACCGACGACTGGCGAACGGTCACCCACCACCAGAAGGGGACCTACCCCGACGTCGAGGACGTCCCGCTGTCGATGTCCTGCATGCACTGTCACGACGCCCCGTGTGAGAAGGTCTGTCCGACAAACGCCATCGAGAAACGCGAGAGCGACGGGATCGTGACGATCAACCGGGACGACTGCATCGGCTGCAAGTACTGTGGCTGGGCCTGTCCCTTCGGCGCGCCGGTTTACGGCGACGACGGGCTCATGTCCAAGTGTAACATGTGTCTCGGGCGCGGTCCCGGCGGCGGGGCTGATGTCGAGGACACGCCCAAACACGAACTCGAGGACCAGGTCGAGCCGAACTGCGTCTCGGACTGTGTCGGCGAGGCCATCAAGGCCGGCCCGCAGAAGGAGATCATCGAAGAGGCCTCCCAGGCTGCCGCGGAACGCTTCAGGTCTGGGGCGGTGGCCAACGGTCGCGTGATCGTCGAACCGCTCCAGGATAGCACCTCGGCCGTCGACGGAAGCGTCGGCGGGACGAAGGAAGTCACCACGCCGTACAACGCAGGGGACTAAGCATGAGCGCGATAGGAGCCAGTGAATGGCTATGGTTACCCCACGTCCACTGGGGCGTGTTCATCGCCACGTACCTCTTCCTGGGGGGCGTGGCCGGTGGTTCGTACCTCACCTCGACCTGGGCCAGTTTCATGAAGAGCCTGATGGACGCCGACAACTGGCTCGGCCGCCTGCTACTGGCCCGGACCGACGATCCGGAACACCGCTTCGCGTGCGCGGAGACCTCCCGCTGGGGTTCGGTCATCGCCCTGATCGCCATCGGGGTCGGGAGCATCGCCCTGCTCTCACACCTCGGCGCGCCGCTGCGCGCGCTGACCTTCGCGTGGAACTTCACGAACTACGGCTCCTGGATGGTCATCGGGACCTGGATGATCATCACGTTCTCCCTGATCGCGGTCCTGGAGACCCTCTGGCTGCACTTCGGCCGTGATCTACGGGGCAAATCCGGTCTGAGTCTCTTCCCCCGAAAGATCCTCGGATGGATCGACGGGGTGATGCCCTGGCGGACGGAGCGGGGTATCGTCTGGCTGCTCGACCGGCTCGCGGACATCACGCGACTCCCGAACCGTGTCTGGGGTGCCTTCCGGATCTTCGGTGCAGTCGTTGCCGTGCTCGTCGTGGTCTACACGGCGATGCTCCTCAGTGACATCGCGGCGGTGCCGGTCTGGAGCCGAACCTACCTCCCCTTCATCTTCCTGATGAGTGGCGTCTCGACGGGTATCTCCGCGGCGCTTTTGGGAACGGTCATGAGCGGTGGCGCGCTGACCCGTGTCAATCACCGGTTCTGCCTGACCGACGACGCGATCATCATCGTGGAGCTGGTCGCCATCGGAGCGCTGCTGTCCTTCCTCTCGGGGTCGGCTAACCTCGGGGCACAGGCGACACTCTCCGAACTGCTGGGGACCTATCAGCTGGCCTTCATCGGTGGGGTCCTGATCCTTGGGACCGGGCTCCCCGTGGTGATATCGCTGACGGTGACCATGTTACACCAGTTCACGGACTTCGACGAGACGCCCTTCGGGCGCAAAGTGCTCACCGGAGGCTACGCGACGAAGTACGTCCTGGTGCTGGTCGGCGGCTACCTGCTGCGCTATGTCGTGTTGCTGGCTGCCGTGAAAACCCCGCTTGCCGTCCCCGGACTCTAGCATGGCTGATCACCATCGTGAGGAGCGGACGTTGCCGGCCCGCGGATCCTGGGAACAGCTCCAGGTGCTGCTGTCGAACTGCCTGCGCCACCCAGATGAGGACCTCAGGCGGGCTATCGAGGACGGGAGCCTCTACGAGGACCTCTCCCGGACGATGGCGGACGTGGGGCTCACTGAGCCCTCGCCTCCGCCGTCGATCGACGGTCGAAATCTGACCGAAGACTACGAGGCGCTGTTCGGGGCCTTTCGACGGCCCTTCGCCCCGCCCGCTGCTTCCCCGTACAAGGAATGGTACGGGGATCACGAGGGCGGCCTGATGGAGGGCCCGCCAGCCACGGCGATGGAACGGCGCTACGCGGCCATGGACGCCGCCGTTCCGGAGGCTTACCCGGCCGATCACCTCGCGCTGGAACTGGAGTACGCGAGCGTGTTGACCGAGGCCGCGGAGATCGATGAGCTGGCCACGTTCGTCGAATCGGAACTGGACTGGATCGACCCCTTCCAGGAGCTGGTTGACGCGGCCGTCGCCGAGGCGCCGTTCCACCGGTGGTGTGTGGACGTGCTGGGCGAGGTTCTCGATCACCTTCGGGCGACCCTCGGCGTTTCGGCACCGGAACCGAAAGCGGTCGAACAGATGGCCGAGCGAGCGAGATCGAACGTCGAGTGACATGGACGACCCGACCGGGTTGAATCGCAGCTCCTACCGGCTCGAATTCCGGGTCAGACCGACCCGAACGTGTCCGGTCCGTGAGTTCGATGGGACGATAACGGATATTTCTGTCTTCCGCACGGAGGACGGGATCAACTGCGAGCTCGTCGTCCGCGAGGAGGGCGAAACAGCCGTGAAACAGCTCGAACGCCCGCTTTCCAGCCCGTGTGCGTGCGCGGCGGTTTTCGAGTCCGGGTCCGTTCCACGGGTGCGTCCGTCTCGGTCGGCGGCCGGTGAACTGCTGCTGACTACCTACGTCGACTCCTTCGAGGCGGCCCAGTCGATCCGGGCCAGGCTGGACGACGTCGCGGACGCTGTCGAACTGGTGGACTACTGGAAGGTCGACCGCGAACAGACAGCCTGGCCCGCCCAGATCGATCTCGCGGCACTTACCGATTCACGCCGGGAGGCGTTGTTCCGTGCGATCGACGCAGGATACTACGAGCACCCACGACAGACGACCCTCTCGGAGCTTGCCTCGCTGGCTGGTCTCGACGAGTCAGCCTTCGAAAGTCGGCTTCGCGAGGCCGAACGGGAGATCCTCAGCCAGATTTCCGCCTCGCGGTAGCGGTCGCCACTGTTTTTCCAGTTGGGCTCGTCCCCACGCCATGACCCAGGCCTTTGTCATCGGTGGGACCCGCTTTATCGGCCGGCATCTCGTCGAGACGCTGCTCGCCCACGGGGACGACGTGACGATTTTCAACCGCGGGCGTCACGAGAATCCGTTCGCGGACGAGCCCGACGTCGATCACGCCACCGGCGATCGAACCGAGCCTGACAGTCTCGAACGCGCCGCCCAAGCCGTCGAGCCGGACATCGTCTTCGACATGGTCGCCTACCACCCCGAAGCCGTCGAACACGCGACGCGGGTGTTCGCCGACGCCGACGCGTACGTCTACGTGTCGAGTGGGGCCGCCTACGCCGCGGAGGAGGTGCCCAAACGAGAGGACGAAACTCCCCTCGAACCGTGTTCGTCCGAACAGGCCATTGACGACACCCCCGAGACCTACGGCAATCGGAAAGCAGCCGGTGATCGGGCGGTGTTCGAGGCCGCCGACCGGGGCGTCAACGCGATGGCGGTCCGGCCGCCGATCGTCTATGGCCCCCACGACTACACCGAACGACTGGCCTACTGGCTGCACCGGATCGAGAATCAGGGGCGCATCGTGGTGCCCGGCGACGGCACGAACCTCTGGCAGCGGGCGTACGTCGAGGACGTGGCCCGTGGGCTCCGGCTCGTCGCGGAGCGTGGCACTCCGGGCGAGGCGTACAACGTCGGCGATCGCAACGCCGTCACGCTGGATCGGATGGTCGAGTTGGCCGCGAGGGCTTTGGAGACCGACGTGGACGTCGTCCACGCCAGCAATCGCGAACTCTCGGTCGCCAATCTCGACGCCGAGGCGTTCCCGCTCTACCGGCCGTATCCACACCTGCTCTCGACGGCCAAGATCGCGGCCCTGGGCTGGGATTCGACCCCGGTCGAGACGGCGATGGCCCGCACCGTAACTGACTACCGAAAGAGTTCCCGAACTGGCATCGAGAACGGCCCCGATCGCGATGTAGAGGAGCGCGTGCTCGCGGTTCTGGAGACGCTCTGAGTGGCGGCCGGCTCCCGTGGTTGTTTATGTGTCCCGCCGAAGAAGCCAAACCATGTTCGAGAAATCGACCTGGATTCGGCTGCCCCGGAACGTCGTGGTGGGCCACGACGTGCTCGCCAGGGCCGGCGAGGTCATCACGAGCACCCACCTCCACGGTCGGCCGCTGGTCGTCACGAGCGAGACGCCGAAGGCGGTGGCCGGGGACTTCCTCCTGGAACGGCTCGAAGAGGCGGGTTTTGATCCGGCGGTCGTCGTCATCGAGGAAGCCTCCTTCGGAGCGGTCGAGCGCGTGCTGGAGGCGGCCGAGACGGTCGAGCCCGGCTTTCTCGTCGGCGTCGGCGGGGGCAAACCCATCGACATCGCGAAGATGGCCGCGGATCGGCTGAACGTAGGTTTCGTCTCGGTCCCAACTGCTGCCAGCCACGACGGCATCGTGAGCGGCCGCGGATCGGTGCCCGAAGGTGATACCCGCCACAGCGTCGCGGCCGCACCCCCGATCGCCGTCATCGCGGATACCGGGATCATCGCCGAAGCGCCCTGGGAGCTTCTGACTGCCGGGTGTGCGGACATCATCAGCAACTACACCGCGGTCAAGGACTGGAAACTCGCTAATCGGTTGAAGAACGTCGAGTACTCCGAGTACGCCGGGGCCCTCTCACAGATGACGGCAGAACTGCTCCGGGACGCCGCCCCCTCGATCAAACGCGGACTGGAGGAGTCCGCCTGGATCGTGGTGAAGGCACTCGTCTCCTCGGGCGTGGCGATGAGCATCGCCGACTCCTCACGACCGGCGAGCGGGGCCGAGCATCTCTTCAGCCACCAACTCGACCGGATCGTGCCCGGCAGCGCGCTTCATGGCCACCAGGTCGGGGTCGGCTCGATCCTCACCGAGTACCTCCACAGCGGCGCGGACGGGGAGTGGCGAGCCGTGCGGGACGCGCTTGCGAGTATCGACGCCCCGACCACCGCCGACCAGCTCGGGATCAGCGACGAGGCGGTCATCGAGGCGCTCACCACGGCGCACCTGATTCGAGACCGGTACACGATTCTCGGGGACGGTATCGAGGAGGCGGCCGCTATCGAGGCGGCTACCAGGACCGGCGTCATCTGATTTTGGCTAGCCTAAAAACCTGCAGTTTCCGCCCGTTCTCGAAGGGGTTTATGGATCGCCCTGTTTCTCTGAGGTACGAATCATGCGAACCGAACCCTATCAGAAGTGCCAGTCCTGTGGCCGGCCGCTCGAACACTCGACCGTCTATCGCAATCACGCGTACTGTGGACAGTGTTCGCCAGGACTCGGCGGAACGACACTGTAGGGCTTTTGCGCATCACTTTACCGGTGCAGTGAAACCTTTAAGCGGGTTCATCCCCCACGCCAGTCGGGATGGAGACGCTACGCACCGGACTCTCTTATGACGACGTCTTGCTCGTGCCACATCGCTCGCCAGTCGACAGCCGTGAGGAGGTCGACCTCTCGACTCACCTCACGCCGTCGATCGAGCTTGCAAACCCGCTTTTGAGCGCGCCGATGGACACGGTGACCGAGGCCGAAACCGCGATCGAACTCTCCCGAATCGGTGGGTTCGGCACGATCCATCGGTTCCTCTCGATCGAGGAGCAACTCGCGGAAGTCAGGGCGGTGAGGGCGGCCGGCGAACGGGTCGGGGCTGCAGTCGGGATCAGCGAGGACTACCTGGAGCGGGCCGAGCAGACGATCGAAGCCGGCGCGACCGCCGTCATGGTCGACGTGGCCCATGGGCACCTCGAACGGGCCCTCGATGCCGTCGCTGACATCGACCGCGAGTTTCCAGACGCGGAGCTAATCGCGGGGAACGTCGCGACCGCCGAGGGGGTCCAGGACCTGGCTGCAGCCGGTGCGGACGCGGTCAAAGTCGGTATCGGGCCCGGCTCACACTGCACGACCCGCGTGGTCGCCGGGGCCGGCGTGCCCCAGCTCACGGCCGTCTCGGACGCCGCCGAAGCCGCGGCGGACCTGGATGTCCGGATCATCGCCGATGGGGGTATCAGGAACTCGGGGGACGCGACGAAGGCACTCCTGGCCGGCGCGGACACCGTGATGATGGGCCGGTTCTTCGCGGCGATGGACGAGTCGCCCGGCGAGATCGTCGAGGTGGACGGCGAGCAGTACAAACGCTCCCGGGGGATGGCGACCACGGCCGCGAACGACGCTCGGACCGACAAGCAAAACAGCGAGCCGACGGCCGACGAGGGCGTCGAGGCGCTCACGCCACTGGCGGGCCCGCTGGCCGAGGTGACGACGGAGTTCCTCGCAGGCATTCGCTCGGGGCTGAGCTACGTGGGGGCAGCGACCATCCCCGCGGCCAGGGACCGTGCCGAGTTCATCCAGGTCGCCCCGGGAGCCAGACGCCGGGAGGGAGCGCACTTCGATCACGACTGGGAGAACCCGACGGTGAAGTGACCGGGCGGAACTGAAACCTTTTTTAAACCGGTCGCCGTGGCCGATAGTATGCGGCTGGCCTTCGTCTCGGCGACGACGATTCATCACGCCGACAGCGACGGCGCAGCCCGGTTGAACCGCCTGGCCACGGCACTTTCCGAACGCGGTCACGAAGTGACGGTCATCACGGCGAAGTGGTGGCAGGGTGATTTCGTGGAGTTCGAGCAGGACGGGCTCACCTATCACGCGGTCGGCGACGGCTCGACCGGTGGGCTATCCACGCCGCTGGGAGTCGTCAACGCCATCAGGGAGGTCGATCCCGACGTGGTCCACGCGGCCTGTGAACTGCCGAACTGGATCGTTGCGGCACGGATCGGCGCGACGCTGTCGGGGGCCGGCCTGCTCGTCGAATGTTACGATCCACCGGAGACGACTGGTGGATTTGGGGGCTGGCTCAGATCTGCGGGGCTTCGGGCTGCCGATGCGATCGTCACGCCCTCGACGACGGTCGAGACCACCGTCAGAGCGCTGGGCGTCGATGCCGCGGATATACAGGTCATCCCGACGGGCATCGACATGGACCTGGTTCGGGAGACAGCACCAACCGAAAGCGGGGACATCGTCTACTCCCGCCGGCTTGATGACGGCGCGAACCTCGAAACCTTGCTCCTGGCCCTGGCCGAGTTCCGCGAGTACGACTGGACGGCGACGATCATCGGTGACGGGCCGCGTCGGGCGGCCTACGAACGCCAGGCCCGGGACCTCAGGATCGACGACCGGGTGACCTTCGTCGGGGACCTCCCGGTCGCGGAGCGGATCGCCCGGTTCAAGGCGGCCCACGTGTACGTCCACACCGCCGAGTACACGCCGTTCGCCCACGACCTGCTCCGGGCCCTCGCGGCCGGGTGCGTGTCGGTGGTGGAGTACCACGAGGCAGCGAGCGCTCACGAACTGGTCGAGCACGAGGAGCGTGGGTTCACGGCGACCAGCCCGGAGGAGCTTACCCGCCGACTCGCCGCGGCCGGGGACCTCGAACGACGCACCTTCGACGAGGCGTTTGCCCGGTTCGACGACGACGCCGTACTGGAGACCTACCTCGATCGCTACCGATCGATCCGCTCCTGAGTCGCTGGTTGGTCAAGCCTTTTGGTGGCCCCACACGATCGTTCGACGATGCGATCACACTTCTTGCAGGCGGCCCGCGGGGAGGAAACTGCTCGCCCGCCGGTCTGGCTGATGCGCCAGGCGGGCCGCTATCTCCCCGAGTACCGCGAGCTCCGGGCCGATTACACCTTCCGCGAGGCCATCTCCACCCCGGACGTGGCGACCGAGATCACGTTGCAACCGTTCGAGCGCTTCGGCCTCGACGCCGTCGTGATCTATTCGGACATTTTGGTCGCCCTGGAGCCACTGGGCATCGACTATCATCTCGAATCCGGCGTGGGACCGGTTATCGACGACCCGATCGAGACGCCGGCGGCGATTCCAGACCACCACGAACCGGTCGCCGAACGGCTCGACTACGTGGGCGAGCTGATCGAGCGCGTGAGTGAGCACGTCGGCGACCGGGCGGCGACCCTGGGATTTGCCGGCGGGCCCTTCACCCTCGCCTCCTATGCGGTCGCGGGCGAGCCCGCCAAAAATCACATCCCCGTACGGGGGTTCCGGGCGGCCCATCCCGCGGCCTTCGAGGAGTTGCTCGGGACGTTCGCGGACGTGGTTCGGGAGTATGTCCGGTTCCAAGTCGAGCATGGGGCCGACGCCATTCAGCTATTCGACACCTACGCGGGATTGCTGGGGCCGGAGGATTACCGCGACTACGTGTTACCCCTCCACCAGGAGATCCTCGAGGCCGTCGACGTGCCAACGATCGTCTTCGTCCGGAACATGGGCGGTCGGCTCCCGACCCTGGCCGAGAGCGGCGCGGACGTGGTCGGGCTCGACTGGACGGTCGACATGGCCGAGGCCCGGGAGACCCTCGGCGAGCAGCCTGTCCAGGGCAACCTCGATCCGACCGATCTGCTGGGCGACCCCGAGTTCGTCCGGCGGCGAACGGAGTCGATCATCGAGGCTGCCGGTCCGGACGGACACATTCTCAATCTCGGGCACGGCGTGAATCGCACCACGCCGGTGGAGTCGGTCGCGGCCTTCGTCGAGACGGCGAAATCCTGGGAGTGGTGATCACTCGACGGGCGCGTTCAGGCAGAAGGTTCCCGGTTCGTCCCGGCACTGACACTGGCGAAGCTGGTGGTACGCGGGGTCGAAGTCGGCGAGGAACGGTTCGATCAGGTCCCCGAGGACCGTCGCGAGCCGTGGATCGTCGTGTGGCACTGGCACCCGGTAGAACTCCAGGCCCTGTGTTTCGGCTGCCTCGCGAAGTTCGACGTCGAGTTCGTGAAGCGTCTCGGATTGCTCGTGGAGGAAACTCATCGGCTCGACGACGACCCGGTCGGCCTCGATCGATTCGAGGGCGTCCTCGATGTCCGGTTCGGTCCAGGGGATGTCCCGGTTCGCGTGGTTCTGGAAGCCCAGCGTGTAGGACTCCGGTCCCAGCAATGCGGCCATGGTGTCCGCGTACTCCGTGACGTACTGGTCATAGCGGCTGCCGGCCTCCAGATACGAGGTGGGGGTCCCGTGGGCCGAGAAGAGCAGTTCGGTCCCCGGGGCCGCGAGGTCCACCCCCTGTGCCTGGAGGAACGACTGGACGTTCTCGACCCGGAGCCGGGTGTAGGTAGCGTGACGGTGCCAGCCGGTGACGGCACGAAACTCCACGTCGGCGTCGTGGTCAGCCAGTGCCGATTCGAAATCCCCGACGGCGGCGATGTTGGTCGAGGGGCCCGAAAGCGGATACACTGGGACGACGATCACGCGATCGAGGTCCTGGGCAGCCACCTCGGCAGCCACGTCGTCGATGAGCGGGTCGGTGTACTGCATCGCCAGAAATACCGCCGGGTCGAATCCCCGGGCGGCGAGTTCGTCCTCGACGGCCGACTGCTGGTCCCGGGCCTGCGCGTCGAGCGGGGAGCCACCGATGGTCTCGTACTCCTCGATGAGCCCGCTCGCACGGCGGGACGCGAGTTCGCTGGCCCGATCGCGGGCCGCGGCCTCGCTGTCGAAGCGCTCCAGATTGGCGTTGTCCAGAAAGATGCGTTCGAGGAAGGGTTCGACGGCTTCTCGGGTCGGTTCGGCGGGTTCGCCGAAGTTGAGCAACACGACGCCTGCGTCCATGCCAGCAGGTATGTGGGCGTCCGGGGTATAGTTGTGGGACCCCTCAATCGTGGCGGAAGGCCCGGGTACCCGTGAACACCATCGCCAGATCATGTTCGTTCGCGGCCTCGATGACGGCCTCGTCGTTGACCGAGCCACCGGGCTGGATCACGGCCTCGACACCCGCTTCGGCCGCGAGTTCGACCCCGTCCGGGAAGGGGAAGAAGGCGTCACTCGCCATGACACTCCCTGCCGCGGACTTGCCCTCGGCGTCCCGATCGGCCTTCTTGGTCGCCAGGTCGACGGCGTCGACTCGACTCGCCTGTCCCATCCCGATCCCGACCGTTTCGGTGCCGGAGGCCAGGACGATGGCGTTTGACTTGACGTGTTTGGCGGTCTGCCAGGCAAACAGCAGTGACTCCAGTTCGGCCGCGGTTGGCTCGCGTTCGGTCACCGTCTCCAGATCCGCCGCCTGGGGGGCCTGGAGGTCACGCTCCTGTACCAGCCGACCGCCGACCAGCGGCTTCTCGACCTGTCCCAGCGTGTCGCCGTCGAATTCGCCGACGTCGAGCACGCGGAGGTCGTCTTTTTCGGTCAGCACGTCGAGGGCGTCGGCTGTGTATCCGGGTGCGACGACGGCCTCCTTGAACGAGTCGACGATGGCGGTCGCGGTTGGTTCATCACAGGGTCGGTTGAGGGCCACGATCCCGCCGAACGCGCTCTTGGCGTCCGTGGCCAGTGCGTCCTCGTAGGCCTCGCTGAGGCTGTCGCCGACCGCACACCCGGCCGGGTTGGTGTGTTTGATGACCGCGGCGGCCGGCGCTTCGAACTCCCGGATCAGGTTCAGGGCGGCGTCGGCGTCGTTGTAGTTGTTGTAGGAGAGGGCCTTCCCGGTCGGATTTCGCTGTTCGGCGTCGACCACGCTGGCGGCCTCGTTTCTTGGATCGGCATAGAGGGCGGCCTCCTGGTGGGGGTTCTCCCCGTATCGGAGTTTCCGAACCCGGTCGGTGGAGGTGAATCGTCGGTGGGGAAAGGCCCCGCCGTCCTCCGTGACCGTGACCTCGTCTCCATCGATTGTCACCTGTCCCGCCGCGATCATCTCGATCGCGCGGGGATAGGCCGTGAACTCGCCCTCGTAGAGGACCCGGCGTTTCAGATCCGCCGGGTCGTCGTCGGGATAGACCGGCACCGGCTCCTGGGTGATGATCGGGCCCGCATCGACGTGTTCCTCGATGACCGAGCCATCCTCGGCGACGGCGTCGGTCACGAGATGGACGGTACACCCCGAAACGGCCACCCCCGCCGCGAGGGCCTGTTCGTGGGCGTTCTCGCCCGGGAAGGACGGCAACAGCGAGGGGTGAACGTTGAGCGTCGGCGGCGCGGCTTCGAGGAACGTCTCGGACAGGATTTGCATGTAGCCATCGAGCGCGACGAGATCCAGGTCGTAGTCGGAAAGCACCTGCAGGATTCGCCGTTCGTGTTCCCGGCGGTCCATCCCCGGGGAGCGCTCGACGACGGCCGTGTCGATCCCCCGATTTTCGGCCTTCTCGATGATCGGCGCGTCGGCGTGATTCGACACGACGACCCCGAGGGTCGCATCCCCCGGCTGTCGATCCTGGATGTGCAAGAGATTTCGACCGCGGTTGCTCGCGAGTCCGGCGATAATTGGCATACTGGATAGCCCGGCGTGCACTCGCAAAATCGTTGTGGTCCCTGCGCGAACGATTATCCACTGTCGTGCATATCTCCGTGACTCCAGGCGGGAAACGGGACGAATATATTCACGAACGTGGAACGACTCGACCGACATTCTTAACCGGCGACCGCGGCCACACCGACACATGTCAAACGATCGTGGCCCGCTGTGGGCCGTTTCGCCGCTCGACGGTCGGTACGCCGACCGGACGGCCCCGCTCGTCGAGTACGTGAGCGAGGCGGCGCTCATGCGTGCCCGCGTGACCGTCGAGGTGGAGTACACTATCGCCCTCGCTGATCTCCAGGCGACCCCCGTCGAGATCGATCCCGAACTCCGGGAGTCGATGCGGGACTGCTACCGGGACTTCGATGAGTCGGACGCCGAGTTGATCAAGGCCATCGAGACGACCGGCGCCAGGGGCTATGCCGCGACCAACCACGACGTCAAGGCCGTCGAGTACTATCTGCGGGAGGCCACACCCGAACGGGTCCATCCCTGGTTGCACTTCGGCTTGACCAGCGAGGACGTCACGAACCTGGCCTACCGCATTCTGATCCGGGACGCCATGGAGTCGGTGTTACTGCCTCGACTGCGGGTGATTCGTGAGGAACTGACCGACTTTGCACACGACCACGCCGACCTCCCGATGCTCGCCCGAACCCACGGCCAGCCTGCAACGCCGACGACCTTCGGCAAGGAGATGGCGGTGTACGCCGCGCGGGTGGGCCAGGGAATCGCGGCCGTCGAATCGGCGACAGACTCGCTCGCGGGCAAACTCGGCGGGGCGACCGGGACGTTCGCGGCTCACGCCGTGGCCTATCCTGATGTCGACTGGCCGGGCTTTGCCCGCGAGTTCGTCACCGATCTGGGGCTCTCTTACCTACAGCCGACGACCCAGATCAATCCCGGCGACGACCTGGCGACGCTCTTCGACGCGCTGGCCCGAGTAAACCGGGTGCTGGTCGACCTCGACCGGGACGCCTGGCAGTACGTGAGCCTGGGCTATCTGGGCCAGGAAGCCGCGGCGGGCGAAACCGGTTCCTCGACGATGCCACACAAGGTCAACCCCATCGACTTCGAGAACAGCGAGGGCAACCTCTCGCGGGCCAACAGCGATTTGGGCTTCCTCGCGGAGACCATCACGACCTCCCGCATGCAGCGGGACCTCTCGGACTCGACGGTCAAACGGAACATGGGGGTCGCACTCGCGCATTCGCTTTTGGGCTACGTGAAACTCGAGGCCGGCCTGGCGAAGGTCGTGCCCCGCGAGTCGGTCATGGCCGAGGACCTCCAGGCCAATCCGGCGGTGATCGGCGAGGCGATCCAGACGGTCCTCCGGCGTGAAGGGAATCCGGACGCCTACGAACTGGTGAAAGAGGCCACTCGGGGCGAGTCCGTCACCATGGCGGACTTCGAGGCCCTCATCGAGGACCTTGATGTCGATGCGTCGACGAAAGAAACGCTGCGTTCACTCACGCCGGAATCGTACACCGGCATCGCCGCTTCGATCGCACGAGACGTGTGATCACTCGGCCACGAGCAGTGTCTCGAGGCCGTCGGTGAGGATCGCTCCGGCCTGCCGGACGGCGTCGATCGGAACGTACTCGCGCTCGCCGTGGGCGACCGGTCCCTGTTCGTCGGCCAGCACGCCCGGCCCGAAGACCACGGTCGGCGCCATTGAAGCGAAGTACGCAGCCTCGGTCGCAGCTCCGAAGGTTCGAGGTTCGCCCGCGCCGGCAGCCACCAGCGCCTGACTGACCGCCGCGTCGGCATCTGTCTCGAACCCTTCCAGGAACGGGGTCTCCCGCTCGGCCGGCTGGACCGCGACGGTGAGATCCTCGGAGACGACCGAGCGGAGGTGAGTCTGGAGCGACTCGAAGAATTCGGGTGCTCTCTCGGGTGGCACGCTCCGCCGATCGATCGTGAGTGTTGCTTCCGACGGGATCCGGTTGGTGGCTTCGCCCCCCGAGACGAGCGTGGGGGTCAGTGTGGGGGCCCCGAGCCGTGGATGGGTCGCGGGTCCGTGTTCGTCGTCGTAGCTTTCCAGGCCCGCGATCGCGTCTTTGAGCCCCGAGATGGCGTTCACGCCCGATTCAGGCGTGGCCGCGTGAGCACCCCGGCCACCGAGGTGGACCGTCCCCTGAAATCGGCCCCTGGCGGCCACACACACGTCGAGCCCGGTCGGTTCGCCCACGATGAAGCCGTCGGCGTCCAGTTCGAGTGCCGCCGCGCCGGTCGACTCCCGCTCCTCGTCGGGCGTGAGCGCGAGCGTGAGCCGGCCGGTTTCGGGTTCGGTCCGGAGGAAGGCTGCCAGTATCGCCGCGAGTGGCCCCTTCGCGTCACAGGATCCTCGGCCGCGGATCTCCGTCTCGGTCCGTTCGAGCGGGTGATGGGGCGGGACGGTGTCAAGGTGCGTGTTGAGAACGATCCGTGGCTCTCCGCTCCCTTTATCGGCCAGCAGGTTCCCCGCGTCGTCGATCCTGACTGTTTCGCCGTTGGCTTCCAGGGTCTCCCGGACCAGTTCCCGCATCTCCGTGACCGACTCGGTCGAGGGGGTTTCGACGGCCGTTTCGAGGAACTCGATCGGGTCGAAACTCATCGACTCCCCGCCTCGAACTCGACCGTTCCCTCGCGCTCGAAGGCCGTTGGGCCCGCGAGCGTGGCTGGCCCGTCTGCCGGTACGGTCACCGTCAGCGTGCCCCCTGGTGGCGACACTTCGATCGGTTCCCCGGCCGCAGCCAGCTCTTGCCTGACGGCGACGGCCGCGATCGCGACCGCGCCCGTCCCACAGGACTGGGTCTCGTCCTCGACGCCCCGCTCGTAGGTGCGCTGTCTGAACTCGCTGGGGCCGACGTACTCGGCAACCGTGACGTTCGTGCCCGCCGGAAACTCATCGGCGTAGCGGATCGGCTGGGCCATGGCCTCAAGGGCAACCTCCTCGACCGACCGGAGGAACGCGACCGCGTGGGGCACACCTGTGTTCACAGCCGAGATCGTCAGCCCCTCGAAGGGCTCCTCGATCATCGGTCCCTCCGATTCTACGGGGATTTCGGCCGGCTCGAAGCTCGGTTCGCCCATCTCGACGGTCACGTTGGTCTCGTCCGCATCAACTTCCGCGAGTCGGTCCCCGGCTGGGGTTTCGAGTCGGAACTTCCAGTCCCCGGTCTGTTCGTGGGCCCACCGGGCGGCCACTCTGGCCCCGTTGCCACACATCTCGGCCGTGCTGCCGTCCGGCTGGTAGAGCGTGAAGCCGACCCGGGTGGGCTCGGTTTCGGGATCGAGCTCCAGAAAGAGGATCCCGTCCACCCCCAACTCCACACAGGCCGACTGGGCGAACGCCGCCCGGTCGGTTTCCAGGGCCGCGGCTTCGACGACTGCGAATGCGTTGCCCGTCCCATGGTACTGGCGGTAGGGAACGTTCATCTGTCCACCTCCGAGTTGATCACGTCCTCGACGGTTTCCCGGCGTCTGACGAGTTTTGTCGAGCCGTCTTCCATGGCGATTACGGGTGCTCGCGGCCGGCTGTTGTACTGGCTCGCCATCTCGATGCCGTAGGCGCCGGTGAAGCCGACCCCGTACAGCTCACCTCGCTCTGGCTTCGGGAGACGCCGGTCCCGGGCGAGCACATCGGTACTCTCACAGATCGGGCCGACAACGGAGACTGTCTCGGTCTCTCCAGCCTGGTCCCCGGTGAGTGATTTGACCGGGTGGTAGGCGTCGTACAGGGCCGGTCGGAGCAAATCAGTCATGCCCGCGTCGACGCCAGCCAGGACGCCGTCGCCGGCCGGCTTGACGGTGTTGACCCGGGTCAGGAGGACCCCGGCGTCGGCGACCAGATACCGTCCCGGCTCGATGCGAAGTTCGGCGTCAACCCCCGCGAGTGCCTCGCGGGTCGCCGTCGCGATCGCGTCCAGGTCGAGGGGTTCTTCGTCGGGTCGGTACGGGACGCCGAACCCGCCGCCCACGTCGACGAACTCCAGGTCGGTATCGAGGTCCGTCGCGACCGACGCGATGGTTTCGACGACCGCTCGGTGGGCCGCCAGGCCGTCGTCCAGGATGCCGCTGCCGGCGTGGGCGTGCAAGCCGACCACGTCGAGTCCCTGCTCGGTCCCGGCCGCGACCGCCTCCGGGACCCGATCGACCGGGATCCCGAACTTGGCGTCCGCGCCGGTCGCGACCGCGTCACTGTGACCGGCACCTGTCCCTGGATGGATTCGGATCGCGACGCCCCCGTCGAAACCACGTTCCGCGAGGCGGTCGATCGTGTCCATCGCGTCCACGGTGATGGTGATCGGCGCTCCGCCGCCAACCAGGACGGCATCGAGGTCCCTGGCTGGCGCGTTGACGGGAGTGTACTGCACGTTGGCGGGGTCGAAGCCGGCTTCGAGCGCACGGCGAACCTCCCCGGCTGACGCACACTCGGCGCCGACACCAGCGTCTGCAAGTGTCTGCAGCACTGCCCGACCGGCGTTTGCCTTGACAGCGTACAGCAGCCTGGCGTCCGGAAACGCCGTCTGCAACCGGTCCAGGTTCTCGCGGATTCGATCCAGGTCGATGACGTAGGCGGGGGTCCCGTGGGTTTCAGCGATCTCCTGCAGTGGGTCTCGCTCCCAGTCGTCCAGACGGCGTACGGTCGGTCCAGTCATGAACTTCGAAGCTCCGCCTCGCGCTGGGTTGCGTCCCGTGTTTCGGCCTCGATGTCCATGGCGACGACCGCGGGCTTGTACGCGCCGCCGCTGAACAGTTCGTGTTCCCCCACGCTGGATTCGACGAAGCGAGTGAAGGCTCGCCGGTTGGGCGGAAGCTCGCCATAGTGGATCTCCTCATCGACCAGATCGTAGACCGGAATCCGCGGCGTCAGTAGCGTGTTCTCGCCGACGACACTCCCCTCGCCGACGACGAACCCGGAGGTCACCCGGGTGCCTGCACCCAGGGACACGTCGTCCTCGATGACGACCGGCGTGTCCTCGACGGGTTCCAGCACCCCGCCGATCAGGGTGTTTCCGCCAAGCTTGACGTTCTCGCCGATCTGGGCACACGAACCGACCGTGTTCGCCGAATCGACCAGCGTGCCGTCGCCGACGTACGCGCCGATGTTGACGAAACTGGGGCTCATCAGGATCGCGTCGCTGCCGACGTAGGCCCCTCGGCGGATCGTGGTGCCGTTGGGCGTGTTTCGGGTGCCGCGCTCGCCCAGATCAGCGGTTTCCCGAAGGCCCAGCACGTCGTGGTAGGTCACGTCGCCGTAGGTCCGGGGCTCGATCTCCCGGAGTGAGAAGTTGAGCAGAATTCCGGTCTTGACCCACTCGACGGCTTCCCATCCGTCGGTTCGGGGCTCGGCGGCGCGAATATCGCCCGCTTCGAGGGCGGCGAGGAACTCCGCGAGTACCTCGCGTTCGGCTGTGCCCGGTTCCGTCAACTCGCCCGAATCGTAGCGATGCTTGAGGTCGGTGATGTCGGCTTCCAGCGTCATTGATCGGTCTCGCTCAGTTTCGCTGCGATCGCTGCAAATCGGTAGAATCCCGGTTCCTGGTCGACAAGCCAGCTCGCGGCGTCGAGGGCTCCCTCTGCGAAGACCGAGCGTGAGCCGGCCCGGTGGGTAAGCGAGAGGGTCTCCCGGTTGCCCGCGAGCAGTACCTCGTGTTCGCCAGTGATGTCGCCGGCTCGGCGAGCGTGAACGCCGATCTCGCCGGCTTCCCGCGGGGCCTCGCCCTCGCGACCGTGCACCCGCGCTGCGGGCCCGCCCCGGGCCTCGTCGATCCGGTCGAGGATCAGCGAGGCGGTCCCGGAGGGAGCATCGCGCTTGCCGTTGTGGTGGGTCTCGGTCAGTTCGATGTCGTACTCCGAGAGTGACTCCACGGCCGCCGTCACGGCGTCGATCAGGGCCTGGATCCCGCGGGCGAAGTTCGCGCCCAGCAGGACCGGCGTCTCCTCGCCGGCGGCTTCGAGGGCGGCCCGCTGCTCGTCGTCGAACCCAGTCGTGCCAGTCACGATGGGGACGCCGGCGTCGGCCGCCAGGGTGACGTACTCGACAGCACTCTCCGGGCCCGTGAAGTCGATGATTACGTCGGGTTCGGTCTCGGTGAGTAGCGTCTCGAACCGCCGGGCTGGCTCCACGTTCTCCAGCTGTGGGTCGGCGTCCCGGTTCACGGCGAAGGCGACGGTGAGCCCGCGCTCCTCGGCTGCGTCCCGGACTGCCTGGCCCATCCGGCCGGTCGCGCCGGTGACCCCGATTCGGAGGCCCTCGCTCATTCGGCTCCCTCCGCGAGGTCCGCGAGGACCGCTTCGAGCTCACGGCGGTTCTCCGGGCTGATCGTCGAGAGCGGGGAGCGAAGGCGACCCGTGCCGTGCCCCCGGATCTCCATTGCGGCCTTGACCGGGATCGGGTTCGTCTCGGCGAAGAGGGCCTCGACCAGCGGGGCGAGTTCCCGGTGCACCTCGCGAGCCTGTTCGTAGTCGCCCTCGAGCGCGCTGTGAACCAGTTCGACGGTGCGCTCGGGTTCGACGTTCGCGGCGACGGAGATGACCCCAGTCCCGCCGACCGAAATGATCGGGAGGGTCAGGCCGTCGTCACCGGAGAGGACCGAGAACTCCTCGGTGGCCGTGCGCCGGGCGACCTCGCTGACTCGGCCGAGATCGCCACTCGCGGCCTTGTAGCCCACGATGTTCTCGTGGCTCGCCAGGTTCACTGCCGTCTCGACGGCGATGTTTCGGCCCGTTCGCGAGGGGACGTTGTAGATGATCTGTGGCAGGTCGACCTCGTCCGCGATCGCGCGGTAGTGGGCCTCCATTCCGGCGGGTTCGGGCTTGTTGTAGTACGGCGAGATGAGCAGGAGCCCGTCCGCACCGGCTTCCTCCGCCCCGCGAGAGAGGACGAGGGCCTCGTGGGTTGCGTTACTTCCCGCTCCGGCGATCACGGGCACATCGACTGCTTCGACGACTGTCTCGACGACGTCGACGTGTTCCTGGTGGGTCAGCGTGGCGCTCTCGCCGGTCGAGCCCACTGGTACGACGCCGTCGACGCCGGCTGCTTCGAGCCGGGTCGCGTTCGCCGCGAGTCGATCGTGGTCGATACTCCCGTCTTCGAGAAACGGCGTCGTCATTGCCGGGTAAACGCCGGTCGTGAGATCGTGTGTCATTGGTGGTCGGTTGGTGGGTGGGGTGTTTCATTAGTGTGCTGATACGGGCGAGTGATGGGTGCGTCCAGTTAGCTGCTGGTCGCAGGATGGGAAACGGCCCGAAACGGGGTCCGAACCCGCAACGAGCCATGTGATCACTGCCCACGTTTCAGAACAGGTCGAAACTCGCCTCCTGGCCCGTCGTGACCGCCGGTGGAAGCGAGTATCATGCTCGAAGGCTGACCGTCCAGGGTTAAAGCTGTTTTGGGCTCCCGGGCCGCCCGGTTTTTCAACGGGGCGCTCGAACGGGGAATCGAATGCTCGTCTTGGGGGACGCCCACGCGAATACACCCGACCGCCGTGCAGCCCTGATGCGCGCCTATCGGGCCGCAGACCCGGACGTCGCCCTCCAGCTCGGGGACCTCTTTTACTACGACCTGCCGGTCGAGACCTACTTCATCGCGGGCAACAACGAGGACTTCGACGTGATCGACGCGCTGCGACACGGCCGGGTCCGGAGTCGGAATACCAGAAACGTCCGACTGCTCGACAGCCGCGCCGTCGAACTCGAAGGCCTCCGGATCGGCGGGCTCTCTGGCAATTTCGCACCCACCCAGTACGAGAAGCCCCGATCCGCGCTTCGTGGCGACCGGCGGCGACACTTCGTCCGGGCCGACGTGGAAGCCCTCAAACGGGTGGGCTCGGTCGACGTGCTGCTCACCCACGAGGCCCCACACGGGACTGACGTCGACGAGGAGTACACCGTCGGGTGCCGGCCGGTCGACGAACTCATTTCGGCACTCTCGCCCGATCTCTGTTTGACTGGACACCACCATCAGCACACCGAGACGACTTTCGGTGACACACGGGTGATCACCACCGCGCCGGCCTGGGAGTCCTACTACGAACTGGACCCGGACACGCTCGCTGTGGCCCGTCACGAGACACCCGGCCCGGACGAGGAAGCGGAGGTTTAACATCGCCCGGGAAGACGACAGGGTATGACCTCGATCCATCCCGGGCAGCGCGTCGCGGTCCTTGCCGACGCGCAGAACCTCTATCACTCCGCACAGAGTCTTCACTCCCGGAACATCGATTACTCGAAGCTCCTCTCGAAGGCCGTGCAGAACCGCGAACTCACACGGGCCATCGCCTATGTCATACGAGCCGACTCCCCCGAGGAGGAGAGCTTCTTCGAGGCGCTTGACGACATCGGCTTCGAGACCAAGATCAAGGACATCAAGACCTTCCAGGACGGCTCGAAGAAGGCTGACTGGGACGTGGGCATGAGCCTGGACGCGGTGACCCTGGCCGATCACGTCGACACGGTCGTGCTCTGTACGGGCGATGGCGATTTCTCCCGGCTGGTCTCCCATCTCCGGCACGAGGGGGTCCGCGTGGAGGTCATGGCCTTCGAGAGTTCGACCGCCGAGGAACTCAGGGCGGCCGCCGACACGTTCATCGATCTGGGAGATCGGATCGAAACGTTTCTGCTTTGAAGGGATTCGGACGGTTTTAACTGCGGGGTCACAATAGAGACGGGTATGAACGAGACGCCCACCGACCGGAAACGGGACCTCCTCGGGCGCGTGCTGGTCCCGGTCGCAAACGTGGACGACGCCGAGAGAACGGCTCGAATCCTCGCAACCTACGATCCGGGCGAGATCGTCGTGCTTCACGTCGTCGAGAAGGGCGAAGGAGTGCCGGACAAGACGCCGGTCGAGCAATCCGAAGAGATCGCGGCGGAGAGTTTCGCCGTCGTGCGCGAACACTTCCCGGATGCCGAGACCGAGACGGCGTACGCCCGGGACGTGGTGGGCGCGATAATCGAAACGGCCGGGGCCGTCGAGGCGACCTCGATCGTCTACCGCCCGCGCTCGGGCGGTCGGCTGATGCATTTTCTCTCCGGTGATCTCTCGCTCAAGCTACTCACGCGGGCTGACCGGCCGGTCGTCTCTCTCCCCGAAGCATGACCGAGGAAGAACTCGCGAAAGACCTGGGCCTGATCTCGGCGATGACCATCGGGATCGGGACCATGATCGGGGCCGGGATCTTCGTGCTCCCCGGTGTTGCGGCCCACGCGGCCGGGCCAGTCGTGGTGCTCTCCTTCGTCGTCGGGGGCGTGATCGCGATGGTGAATGCGCTCTCGATCTCCGAACTCGGGACGGCCATGCCCAAGGCGGGCGGCGGGTATTACTACATCAACAAGGCACTCGGGCCACTGTTCGGCTCGATCGCCGGCATGGGTGACTGGATGGGGCTTGCCTTTGCCTCGGCCTTTTACTCGATCGGGTTCGGTCAGTATCTCGCGGTCTTCGTTTCGCTCCCGGAATTCGGTTTTCTCAACCAGATTCAGGTCGGAGCGCTGGTCGCGGGGCTCGTCTTCGTCGGAGTCAACTACATCGGTGCGAAGGAGACCGGCGGGGTCCAGACGGTCATCGTCTTTCTGCTCCTTGGCATCCTCACGCTGTTTTCGATTGCCGGCTTCTTCTCCTTTGACTACGCCACGCTCATCAGCGAGGGTGGTCTGGCTCCCTTCGGATTCGGACAGATCCTTCCGGGGACGGCGCTCGTCTTCGTTTCCTTCCTGGGCTATGCGAAGATCGCGACGGTTGGCGAGGAACTCCGCAATCCAGGGCGCAACCTCCCGATCGCGCTCATCGGAAGCGTGGCCATCGTGACGGTCATCTATGCGATCGTCGTCTCGATCATGCTCGGTGTGGTTCCGTGGCCCGATCTCAGCACGGACGCGCCGGTCGCCCAAGCGGCCGAGGTGGCCTTTCCCTCCGCTATCGGGCCGATAACCGGGGTCGCGGGTGCCGCGGCCGCGGTGATGACCGTCGGCGCCCTTCTGGCGACGGCTTCCTCGGCCAACGCCTCGATTCTCGCCTCCGCGCGGATCAACTTCGCGATGGGTCGTGACAAGATCGTCACGGACTGGCTCAACGAAGTCCATCCGAACTTCTCGACGCCCTACCGGTCAATTCTGGTCACGGGCCTGCTTATCGTGGTGTTCATCGCGCTTCTGGGCCGGGAAATCGAAATACTCGCGAAGGCCGCGAGTGTGCTCCATCTCATCGTCTATGCCCTGATGAACGTGGCCCTGATCGTCTTCCGGGAGGCAGAAACGCCGGAGTACGACCCGGACTTCACAGTCCCGTTTTATCCGTACACTCCCATCCTTGGAACCGTTCTCTCCCTGGGGCTCGTCGCCTTCATGGACAATTACGAGATCGCGCTGGCCGGGGCCTTCGTGGCCGGCGCGGTGATCTGGTACTTCCTCTACGCGCGGGACAACACGACCCAGGAGGGCGTACTCTCGGACTTCATCGCGTCCCGGGAGGAGCAGTTCCCCGACCAGGTCGTTGATGCCGCAAACGCCGTGGCCCCGAACGGGGACGAAGGGCCGACGATCATGGTACCGGTCATGAACCCTCGGACGGAGACCGCACTCATCACCCTGGCGAGCATCCTCGCCCGCCAGCAGGGCGGTCGCGTGCTTGCGACACACATCGTCACCGTCCCGGACCAGACATCGTTGCAAGCCGCAGCGCGCAATCGAGAACAGATCGACGCACGCTCCTCGGAGCTTCTTTCGGCGGCGACCGAGGACGCGGCACAGTTCGGGGTTCCGATCGAGACTCGGACGATCCTCTCTCACCGGGGCCTCGAAGAGGTCTTCGACGCCGCGAGAGACCACGACGCCGATACGGTCGTCATGGGTTATGGCGGGGCTCGCTTCGCTGGTGGTCGCGCCGAGCGGGCACTCGACGAGTTGACACACGACCTGCCCTGTGACTTCCTGGTCCTCGACGCGGAGGAGTTCGATCCCGCGACGGTCTTGCTCCCCACGACGGGTGGCCGGTCCTCTGAGCTTTCCGCCGACGTGGCCCGGGCACTCCAGGCGGCAGTCGATTCCTCGATCTCGTTGCTCCACGTGGTCGACGCGGGCGAGGAGACCGCCGGCGAGAAGTTCCTCACGGAGTGGGCCACCGAAAACGATCTCACCGACGCCGAACAGATCGTGGAGACGGGGTCCCCGTCGTCGGTCATCGCCCGTCTCGGCGGCGAGTACGACCTGGTCGTCCTGGGAGCGACCGAGCGGGGCCTGCTCTCCCGGGTGATACAGGGCTCGCCGGCGCTGCGGAGTCTCGAATCGCTCGACGTGCCAGTACTACTGGCCGAACGGCCGTCCTCCCGTTCGCTCTGGAGTCGGCTGTTCCGGCGGACGTGAACGAAGCCGCTAAACCGCTCCCGACCCCAGGACGGCCATGCACTCGGCGGCACAACTTCGCACCGTAGCCGACTACCAGTTCGGGGCTGGGGCCGGGCAGGCGCTTTTTCCACCCGACGTGGACCGGACGATCCAGCGCTCCGCATCCGGTCGCCCGCGCCAGGTCATCCAGGACGGCGACCGGCTGGTGAGTCTGGGTACTGATGGCCGCTTCACGCTCGGTCTGGCCGGTGGGCAGGCTCTCCAGGCAGCGCTGGATCCTCCGGCGTATCGGGTCGTCGTGGGTGACGAGAGCGAGCCGTTCGTCAGGGACGGAAAGAACGTCTTCGCGAAGTTCGTCCAGTCGGTCGATCCGACGGTGCGTGCGGGCGACGAGGTACTAATCGAACACGAACGCGGCGAACTCATCGCGGTTGGCCGGGCCGAACTCGACGCGTCGGCGATGCTCGACTTCGAGACGGGCATGGCCGTGCTCGTCCGCGAGGGCGCTCGCTGAGTGTCCCAAACGCCACGCTTTTCTCCCCGGCTTCCAACCCTCGGGTATGTTCGGAGGCGGCGGCATGAACCCGCGCAAGATGGAACAGCTCATGGACCAGATGGGGATCGACCTCGACGAACTCGACGCCGTCGAGGCCACGATCACCCTCGAAGACGGGACCAAACTCCACTTCGACGAGCCCGAGGTCACCCGCATGGACGCCCAGGGCCAGGAGACCTACCAGGTCGTCGGCGAACCAGCGGAACACGAGGCGGAGTCCGAGGAGAGCGAGTCCCCGGCCGAGTCCGGGACTGGGATTCCCGAGGCCGACGTCGAGATCGTTGCCGAGCGGGCCGGGGTTCCGACGGAGACAGCCCGACAGGCCCTCGAAGCGGCGGATGGCGACCTCGCGGCGGCCATCGACGACCTCGAGTGATTCTCCTCGTCCGCGGCGACCGGGAGTTTCTGGTCGAACCGGGTGCGGAACTCCACACCGATCTGGGGGTCGTGCACGTCCCCGAGGACGTCGAACCCGGTCAGCAGGTCGAGAGCCATCTGGGTGAGGCCTTCGGGGTCCGGGCCCTGCGGGGACCGGACCTGTTCAACCACCTGGAACGGACCGGCGCGCCGATGATGCCCAAGGACATCGGCCTCCTGGTCGGGCACACAGGCGTCGCGGCCGGCGACCGGGTGCTCGACGCCGGCACCGGGACAGGCGTGCTCGCGGCCTATCTCGGTCGGATGGGGGCCGCGGTGACGACCTACGAGCGTGACCCCGACTTTGCCGAGGTGGCCCGCGAGAACATGAAACTGGCTGGGGTGGCCGAGACCGTCGAGGTTCGGACCGGCGACCTGACCGAGGCGCTTGGGGACCTGGCTGACTTCGACGTGCTCACACTCGACACGGAAGACGCACCGACCGTCGTCGCTCGGGCACCCGATCTGCTCGTCTCCGGCGGTTTCCTGGCCGTCTACTCGCCGTTCATCGAGGCCGCTCGCGAGGTCGAACACACGGCTCGCGAAGCGGGTCTCGGGGACATCGAGACGACCGAGACCATCCAGCGGCGGATGGACTTCGACGACCGTGGGTCCCGTCCCTCCACGAAGGGCGTCGGTCACACGGGCTATCTGACCTTCGCACGGATGGTGTAACGGAGGCGGTGGCACGTCCCCCACAAGTGGGCCGGCTTATTTCCACTATGGTCTGGTGGCTGTTCCCATGACAATTGAGGCTGGGTGAGAGAAGTAGCATCCGCGAGAGCGGGTTCGAAGAACCCGCTCGAAGCGGTTCTCCACGCCTTCGGCGTGGCTTTTTTGGTCCAGATTTTTGGAGAGGGGGTTCCGCAGCGAGCGGTAGCGAGCGAGGAACCCCGTCTCGAAAAAGGTGGGTGTCAGTGATCGTCTTCTCGCCAGCGGTGATCGCACTCCGTACAGACGAAAAAGCGGGTCTCTGACTCGTCGGCCGAGCGGATCTGCTGCATGTACCAGTAGGCCGTATCGTTCCCACACTCCGGGCACTCGGTCTCGGTCGTCGGCAGCCCGGTGTCACCGCCCGTTCCGGTCTCGATGACCTCGCTTACCTCCTGTTCCTCCGAGAGGACGTAGTTCGCGTCGGGGTTCTTGGGCTGTCGGTTCTCACAGCTGGTACACACCCAGAACTCGCCGTCGGCTCGCATCATCGAGCCGCATTCGTCACAGAACTCCATTGGGGGCCAGTTCTCGATTCGCGGGCTTAAGGCCGTTGCTCGCGCGACCGGTTTCCAAACAGGGAAGGCATCGAGTCAGTAATCCCCACCATGGCCGTTTTCGGCACCGACCGTCGGGTCCTCGTGCTGGCATTCGCACGGATGGCCGACGAGATGGGCAACTCCTTTCTCATCATCGTCCTGCCGCTCTACATCGCCTCCGGACAAATTCAGCTCGATGCTCTGTTGGGCACCCAGGTTCCAATCCTCTCGATCACGGTCACGGAATCGCTTCTGATCGGGCTCGCACTCTCGATGTTTGGCTTTCTCAACAGCTTCAGCCAGCCCTTCACGGGGCGGTTGACTGACCGGGCGGGCCGGCGAAAGGTCTTCATCCTCTTCGGGCTTGCAATTCTGGGAATCGGAAGCGGGGGATACCTCTTCGTCTCGCAGTACCGCTGGGTTCTCTTCTTCCGGCTCCTGCAGGGAATCGGAGCGGCTTTCACCATCCCGGCGACGGTCGCACTCGTAAACGAGTTCGCGACGAGTGCTCGGACCCGCGGGGGCAACTTCGGGGTCTACAACACCTTCAGACTCATCGGATTTGGATTCGGCCCGATCGTCGCCGGCGTCGTCGTGGAATTCTGGGGCTTCGATGCGGCCTTTCTCGTCGCGGTTGCAGGGGCGTTTTTCAGTTTCCTCCTCGTCTATCTCTTCGTCGAGGACCCCGAAGAGACGCAGGCGAGTGCGGGAAGCGACCTCTCCATTGCGGTCAGGGGGCCACCGGGCTATCTCCTGGATCCGGTTTTCACCCTCGGTCTGGGCACCGTGGCGATGGGGATCGCGATCGCACTCTTTGCGCCCCTCGAGGGCCAGATCAACGCTCGCCTGGGCCAGTCGTCAGTTCTCTTCGGGGTCCAGTTCGGGGCGGTGACGATCGCGAACATCCTGCTGCAGATCCCGATCGGGCGGGCGAGTGACGGGTATGGGCGTCGTCCGTTCCTCGTCGCCGGATTCCTGATTCTCGTTCCCTCGACGCTCGCGCAGGGGTATGTCCTCTCGCCGCTTATGATGACACTTGCACGGTTGGCCCAGGGGGTCGCCGTCGCGATGGTCTTCGCGCCCTCGCTGGCGCTGGCCGGTGACCTTGCCCGCGAGGGGGCCTCGGGAACCACGCTGTCGGTGCTCACCATGGCCTTCGGGTTCGGGGTGGCGGTGGGGCCGCTTTCGGCCGGCTTTCTGGAGCGCTTTGGCTTTCACGTGCCCTTCCTCGCGGGTAGCGTCCTCGCCGTGCTGGCCCTCCTCTTGGTCTACACGCAGGTCGAGGAGACGCTCACGGACACGAAATCGATCTTCGGCTCCTGAGCCAGAAAGGGGAAATACCTCGGCTTAATCCCCGTAGATATGCCCCTCTCCGAGACGGCCCGGTCGCGGCTCGCGGATATCCTGGAACGTGAACCCACGAAGAACAGCGAGCTCCAGGCGGCCTGGGATATGGACAGCGGCAGCGAGGTCCACCAGTACCTCGAATCCGAACTCAAACCCTACTACTATCGAGACGATAACAGTTTGATTCGAGTGACACCCGAGGGCGAGGCGGTGCTCTCAGGCGAGACGGGTGACGGGCCGGCCGTCGCCTTTGCCGGAATCGAGGAGGCGGTCTTCGGGGCGGTTCCGGGCCCCGAGGAGCGGTCGGCGAGTGTCGTCGCGATCCTCCACGAGGTGCGCGATCAGGGAGCACCAGATGCTGGAGTCGAGGCGGTCCGGGCCGCGCTCCGGACGCTCACCCAAAAAGACGTCCTCGAACGGATCGACCGAACTGTCCCGACCTACCGGCTGGCGGTGCCCCGTTCCGATGTCACGGTGCTGGAGACGGAGTGACACCTCGCGCTCCGTTCTCGCAAGATTCGTTTGACCGTCTGCCCCGGTCCGCCTTCGATGGGCCAGCCACCCTGTCGGTGCTGGGGCGGTTCGGGCTGGAAGTGTGGACAGTTACCCCGACACTCCCGCGGGGTCTGGGTCCGTTCGAAGGCTGCACACGTCGGCCTGTAGCCGTACCGACCCACGGTCAAATCGAAGTGCGCACAGTCCGGCCGCATCGACTCGACGTAGTGACGCCACCCGCGCTCGTAGGCCCGCTCGGCGATGTCGTATCGCTTCTCCGATTTTGCGGCCCGTGACAGCACCTCGAACCGGGCTGCTGACTGGTCGTGGGACCCGCCCTCGGGTCGATCGAGAATGTCGATGCCGGCCTGGTCCGTCGTGAGGGTGCGCGGTCGCCAGAGCACGTCGACGCCGTCGGGCCCCAGCGTGAGAATCCCGACCTCGGAGGGGATCCGTTCCAGGAGCGCTGGTTCCACTCGCGAACCGGTGCCGGTCGTCGCGAGCCAGACCTCGTCGGCGATCCCGGCGGCGACATCTCGCTCTAGTTGGTCCGTGAGTCGACGGGCGGCGCTCGCGTCCAGGTCGGGTTTGTTCTCGATCGCGACGATTCGGTCGACCCAGTCGGGATACTCTTCGACTCGGCGAATCTCGATTTGACCCCCGCGCTTGCGGGATTCGAGGGCGTCACGGGCCGTCGCCTCGTGGATCGACTCCCTGACGTACCGCCAGGGATAGCCCGGGTGTGGAAGGGCCTCGCGGTAATAGGTCCAGGATTCCGGGGCGTGCTGGAGGACGTGGCGAAGGTCGCTGTTGAGCCGCTCGGAGCCGAACGCGGCGCGGGTCTCGAAGGCATCGGGTTCGACCTCGATCACGATGGTGTCCCAGCGACGCTGCTGCCAGCCCAGTTGGCGGGCGACGATGGCCGGTGTCGGCTCACCCGCTGGTGGCCACTCCTGTTCGGCCCAGGCACAACTCGCCAGTTCGAAGGCGAACTCGCTGTCCCCGGGTGGGAAGCTCACACG
Source organism: Halodesulfurarchaeum sp. HSR-GB (assembly GCF_031432215.1). Lineage (NCBI taxonomy): Archaea > Methanobacteriati > Methanobacteriota > Halobacteria > Halobacteriales > Halobacteriaceae > Halodesulfurarchaeum > Halodesulfurarchaeum sp. HSR-GB. The sequence goes on from NZ_JAVKGN010000001.1 coordinate 1,313,990, forward strand.
TCCAGTTCGTCGATGTGTTCGTGGGCATCCCGCAGGATGTCCCGCGGACCGTCCTGAGTGATCGTGTTCAGTGCCTGCTGGTAGTCCCGCCACTGGTGGTCCCGGTGTTCGTGGGACAGTTCGGCACTGGCCTCGTAGGACTTCGCGACGAACAGGTGCACGGTCTTGTGGATCCGGTCCCCGTTCGCCTCGAAGACATAATCGTATTCCTCGCGGAAGCCATCGAGCAGCCTGAAATCGCTGATCCCGGCCTCCTCCTGTACCTCTCTGATTGCCGTCTGCTGGAGTTCTTCGTCCCCCTCGACGCCGCCTTTGGGGAATTCCCAGTCCCCGGGGCGGCTCTTCAGTAGGAGGTATTCACGCCGGCCCCGCGTGTCCCGATAGAGAATGGCCCCGGCGCTTGTCGCTTCAACCGTCATTACTAGAGCGGTACACGGTGGCGTAATAAGAGAATGTCGGAGTGTGTGACTCCACGACAGGCTCGACTCGCATACTACAGGCTTTTCCCGTCGCTCGTCCTCCCTTCGCCCATGACCACCGTCCTCCACCTCACGCTGAAGAGCGGCGATCGGGAGACACTCGATTCCGTCGTCGAGACGATCAAACGGACCGTCCGCCGGAAGGGAACTGAGCTCAAAGGCCCCCACTCGGACGCCCCGACGGAGTATCGCGTGCCGCTTTACAAGCAACTCGACGGCGATTCGACGGCCCGATACGACGACTGGCAGTACACGGTCTATCAGCGTCGCTTCGAGCTTCGCGGTCGGGACGAGGTCGGTCGGCAGGTCCTCGAGTGGGACTATCCGGAGTCCGTTCGCGTCGAGGCGACTGTCGATCGCACCTGAAAAGAAAACCCGAACGGCCTAGAAAGCGCTCTCGCCGACCGTCTCGAGGTAGGTACCTTCGCCGATGTGGTCTTCGGTGTCCCACTCCTCAATTTCGACCATCACTCTCGTGTTTTCCCCGTCTTCGGGGACGTTTTTGATCCGGAGGATCGAGTCCCCAATCCGGGCCTTTGCTTTCCCGTCCCGCATCGACGTGATCATCACCTCGATCGTCTCGCCCGGCTCGTAGTCCGGCTTCGCGGTCCGGAGCTTCCAGCCGGCCATGTACTTCTCGACGAAGCTCATACTCGGCTCACCTCCTCGGACCGGCGGTCGGAAATGTACTCACGACCGAACCCGGTGATCGCCGCGAGGATGAACACGGCGAGCAGCAGCCATCCGTGGAACACGTACGGGATGACGTCGGCCGGATTGACCAACATCACGTTACCGAACTGATCGACCGGGCTGCCGGGCCCCGTCATGGCACCGTATCCGGCCAGAATACCACCGCCCCACGGGAAGATGTATCCCAGCGCGGAGGTGTTGGCGTCGAGGATGTTCGCCCGGCGGTAGCCGTTGATGTTGAACTTCTCACCGATGCGCGCGATGTACGGCGAGATGGCGATCTCCGCGGCCGTGTTGATCGTGATCATCGCGTTGACGATCGCCGTCGAGAAGACCATCGTGAGCTCGGCGCTCCGAACGCTCGTCGCGACCTTTTCGAGCAGCACGTCCTGGATCGCCTCGAAGCCGCCGCCCTGGATCATGATCCGGGCCATGGCGACGATGAGCAGGGTCAGGACGATCAGCGGGAAGAAGCCCACCGCACCGTTGAGCAGGCTCCCACCGACCCCTGCCGTATCAGCAACGACGACGCCTGGAATCGCAGTCCACGCGCTCTCTTCGGTCACCTGTAGGGCGACGATGTCGGCGACCGAGGAGAGGCCGAAGACGAGGTTGAACACGATCGCCGCGATCAACCCCCACGAGATGGCCTCCACAATGTGCCGTCCCCGAATCGCCGTGACGATGACGATTCCCATCGAAATAAGGTGGATAAGTCCTGGTGCGGTCCCTTCGAGTGCGGCCTGGCCGCCGGGGGGTGCGCCAGCCATCATGCCACCCACGACGAGGTAGAGTGCGAATGATGGGACCGCGGCCAGAATCGCATACTTGAACCGGGAGGCCACGACGCCACCGATGTCCGAGTCCTGAGTCACCGCGCTGACAATCGTGGTGTCACTGACCGGTGCCAGGTTGTCGCCGAAGACGGCCCCGGACAGGATCGCCGCGAACATCAACACGGGATTGGCGCCCAGAAGGACGCCGGCCGGGAAGAACAGTGTCACGAACGCGACAGCTGTCCCGTACCCGGTCCCGATCCCCGTCGCGAGCACCGCGGCCAGCACGAAGGTTGCAGCCGGGAACGTCGCCGCGTTGACGCCGATTGCGTCCGCGGCCCAGATCAACCCGTCGACGAACTGTCCAACCTGCATCGTGTTCGCGAACATGCCGGCCCACAGCCAGGCAACGATCGCCGTCGCCGCGACCCGCTGAGTCATGCCTTCGAAGATGGTATTCGCGTAGGTCTTCCAGTTCCCCTTCGCGAAGAACATCCCGACGATGGTCGCGATCAGGGCCCCGACCACCAGTCCACTCGTTTGCCCAATGCCAAGGATTCCACTCTGGAAAATCGCCCAGAGGATGAATAGGACGAGCGGTATCGTACTCGCCCAGACGCCCCCATAAAACTCGATTTGGGGGCCTTCCATTGCCTCTTCGGCTTCACGCAACTCCTCGTCTACGCCTGTGTCTTTATCATCCGGACCTGCCATGTTTGTGTATCACCCACACTATCCATCAACGACCACCTACTTAACCGATTTGGTTGTTTGGGTCCCCGCCGGGGGTCGATTCCCTCGAATCAGGTTCGCAATTCGAATTACTGGCGGCTATCGTTAGGGGGCCCATTACCTGTCTGACCGATCACACGTCCCGTCAGACATCCGACAGACACCCGCTCGTCTCGACGAGTTTTGACGGGGGCCACACAACACCGCTCAGTACTTGGGGGACGCCCCGGTCACCTGGTAGACCGACTCCATGATCGCATCTCGTTCTCGTTGCCACTCGGCAAACTCGGCGGGTGACTCGGGGTAGGTCTCGTAGTGGTCAAGCAGGCGGTCGGCCACGTCTTTGGTCTGATACAGCTGGTAGAGCAAGCGCCAGTGGCCCAGACTCCCCAGCATGGTCCGGAGCTTGAGCCCCAGCCCGAAATCGGCGGTCCCGGCATAGAGTGCCTCCGAGACCTTCTCGGCCGGAATCGAGGCCAACAGGTCCATGAGTTGCTCGACCTCGACGGCCGTCGTCAAAATGTTGTACACGTCCAGACTGGCGTATCGGCCCCCGAAGTGGTCCATGATCCGTTCGTTGTACTCCCAGAGCACGTCCTCGCTCGCGTCGCCGGCTTCGAGCGCGTCGATGGCGCTTTCACCGGCGTACGTGCCGGCGTAGGCTGCTCCAGCAATGCCCCCGCCAGTCGTGGGGTTCACGTGGCCCGCGGCGTCTCCCGCCGCGAGATAGCCCGGTGCGACAGCGGAGTCGTAGGGGCGGCGAGTCGGGATAGCCGCACCGAGTTTGTCGAGCACTTTCGCGTTCCCGAACTCCGGTCGGGACTCCAGGTCCTCCCGGAGAGCCTCGACCAACTGCATTGGCTCCGCGGTCATCTGGAACCCCACGCCGGCGTTGATCTCGGTCCCGGTTCGGGGGAAGTACCAGATGTATCCCTCCGCGCGATCTGTGGGTTTGAAAACCAGGGCGTCCTCGTAATCGACCGGCTCCTCGACCTCGATGATCTCCCGATAGGCCGAAGTGAACTGCCGGTAGTTCACGTTCGTGTCGAATGTCGTCTCCTCGAGGTCGGCCTTGTCCTGCAGGAGCGAGAGCGCACCTGCAGCGTCCACGACGATCGGGGCCTCGAAAGCCTGGGGCTGGCCGTCCTGCATCGCTGTAACGCCCGTTACCTGCCTCCCGTCCTGGAGAACGTCCGTGACGGCGGTGTCGAACTCGAAGGTGGCACCCGCGTTCTGAGCGCCGTCGATGATCGCTTTCCCGAACGCCAGTCGGTCGATCACGGCCAACTCTCCCGGCACGGGGATGTCGACGACCGTGTCGGCCTGTGGGATCTCGAATCGGCCGTGATCGACGTCCGGGTTGCTGATCGCGTGTTCGAAGGTTGATTTCGGAATGGAGTCGGGGAACTCGTCGGCCCCCTTCAACGCGTCCCCGCAGGCGATGTGTCCGGCTTCGTCCTCGGATTTCCGTTCGAGTACCGTCACGTCGTATCCGGCCCGGGCGATCGTCGCAGCGGCGTAGGCACCAGCGGTCCCGGCCCCGACGACGATGGCGTCTTTCTCTACGGGAGGCATGCACACGGATATACACCCGGGATGAAAACCGTTGTCGGTCGGCCCCATTCCGAGAGCCGGCCGGGGCCGCGTGGGAGAAAAGGGTTATAGGGGTGATTTCCCTACACGACTGCATGACAACACACACCGTCGAGTTCGTCGGGACCGGCGAGAAGATCGAGGTGGCAGAGACCGAGACGATCCTCGACGTCGCGGTTCGGGAGGGGATCTCCCAGGAGTACTCCTGCCGCGTCGGGATGTGTCTGGCCTGCTCGGCCGAGATTATCGAAGGCGAAGTCACGCAGCCTGGCTCCCGTGGGCTCACGGAGGCCGAAGCCGAGAACTACGCGTTGACCTGTATGGCCCGTCCGGAGACGGACCTCAAACTGGACCGGGGCTCCTATCCGCCGAGTATCGAGGCCGAGGAGCCGACCGGCGAACCGGCCGACGACTGATCAGTAGATTAGCTGGTCGTCGCCCTCGCTCATGTAGAGGGTCCGCGCGGCGATGTTCGTCGCGTGGTCTCCGACCCGTTCGAGGTCCCGGATCGTGAGCAGGAGCCGCGAGACGTCGTTCATCAGCTGTTCGATCTCCGCGTCGTCAGTCCCGTTCGAAATGTTTCGCTCCATCAGATCACGGACGACGGCCTCGGAGGCTTTTCGGCACATCTCGTCGACCTCGTCGTCCCGATCGGCGATCGCCAGGCAGGTGTCGTGATCCTCCGTTTCGAAGGCCTGCATGGCCGTCTCCAGCATGTCGAGGGTCTCGTCCCCGATCGACTGGATGTCGACCTCCGGGAACACGTCCCGCTCGGCGTCGAGACTGTAGTCGGCGAGGTTCGTCGCCAGGTCCCCGATGCGTTCGAGGTCCGTGATAATCTTGAAGGAGGCCGCGATAAATCGTAGATCGGAGGCCACCGGCTGCTGAAGGGCCAATAGGTCGACACAGTCTCCCTCCAGATCGAGATACAGTTGATTGATCTCGGCGTCGCCCTCGATGACGTTCATCGCCGCCGTATCGTCTTTCGATTCCATCGCAGACAGCGCCGTCCGTAACCGGTCTCCCACGAGTTCCCCCATGTAAAGCACGTCGCTGCGCAGTTGATCGAGCTGCTCTTGGTAGCTCTCTCGCGCCATACCTATACCGTGGGCGTCCCCGTAATGTACTCTTCGGCAGCCACAGATAACCCGTGACGAAATGTATAGAAGCCACGGGGCCCAATGATCGGGATAATGGACGATTACGGGTCACTCGCCGACGCACTCGCGTTCGGACCGCCAGTGACCGTCGACGGCCCCGATCGAGTCGCCGTGACCGAAGCCCGACTTGCGGACTTCGAGATCACGACCGAAGCCGTCGAGATCATCTGTGCGACGGGGAGCAGCTACACCGCCGACTGGACCGGCCCGACAGTCGGCTCGTTGCTCGACGCGGCTGGCGTGGAGCCGGACACGACCCACCTCCTCGTGGTGTCCGCCGACGAGTACGCCGTCACGATTCCAATACGCGAAGCGCTGGGCGGCGTGCTCGCCTTCCTGAAAGACGGCGTCCCGATCGGGGCCCACCAGGAGTACACGAACCGGCTGGTTACCCCCGGGACCGAGGGGGCACGAGATATCAAGGGCGCGGCCCGCATCGAACCGCTCACGCTCGAACCTGGTGAGGACCCGGAAGCCCTCGAAAACCTCTTTCCCGAGGGCGAACGGTTCACGGCGAATCGAGTCGAGCACGACGCGGAAGAATCAGCGGAACGGTCCCAGTAACGCTCAGAAGACGTCCGAAAGCTGGTCGCTGACCTGTCGAATGCGATTGATGTCGTCCTCGAAGTTCTCGAACTTCGTTTCGAGCTCCGCCACGGTGAGCTGCAGGTCCTCGACGTCCGCGAGTCGCTCGTCCATCGCGTCTAGATCGCCCTGAAGGCGCTCGATCCGTTCGAGTTCCGCCTCCATCTGGGACGTGTCTTCGGCGACGGATTCGACTGTGTCGGCCAGCTCGGCCCGCGCTTCGACCGCCGACTCGATCTGTTCCTGTATCGACTCGATCTCCGACTGGACGTCGGCGACGGCCGACTCGGCGTGTTCGATTTGGGATTCCAGCCCGTCGACCGACTCGGCCACCTCGCTCGCTTGCGCCTCGACCGACGTCACGGTCTCTTCGAGCCCGTCGACGGTGCCTTCCAGGTCCTGGTGGTCGGTCTGGAGGTCCTGCAACCAGGAGATCTGCTCGGCCTGTTCTGCGGCGAGTTCCTGCAATTCGTCCTCGGTGGCCTCCTGTGCTGTGGCGAGCTGGGACTGCTCGTCCTGGAGGGATTGGAACTCGTCGTCGACCGTCTCGACCTGCGATTCGAGGTCGGCAACTTCCTGCTGGGTCCGATCGACCGTCTCCAGGAGGTCCGCCTGTGTACTCGCGAGGTCGGCGATCTCGTCGTCGAGGGCGTCCTGATAGCCCGCCAGCTCGTCCAGTTCGGTTTCCAGGGTGGTCTGGTCCTCGGCCAGGTCCGTCTGTGCCGTTTCGAGGGACTCCTGGGTCCGTTCCAGCCGTTCGAACCCGCCTTCCAGGTCCTCGACGTCGTCTTCGAGATCCTCGATGTCGTCCTCGAACTCGTCGACCTCCTCGTCGAGGTCCTCGACATCCTCCTCGACGGCTTCGAGATCGGTTTCGATGTCGTCCTGGCCCGCTTCGAGGGCCGCCTGGCCGGATTCAAGCGTGTCCAGGCGTGATTCGACGGCCTCGAACTCGGGGGCGAGCATCGTCGAGATGTCCTCGCTGGTCCCGGCCGCATCGATGAACGACTCCAGGGCGTCCGTGTAGGCCTCTAGCTCGGCCACGCGGGACTGGAGGTGTTCGACCTGAACTGACTGGCTCCGCGAACCCGTCGAGAGCGCCGACGCGAGGGCCTCCCTGTCGGCCTCGTCGACGGCGCCCGATTCGAGTTCCGCCACGAGGGCCTCCACGATGGTCTCGAAGTCGGATTCGCCCTCGATGGTTTTCGATTCCGGCTCGGGTTCGGCATCGTCCTCGGCGTCCCCATCGCCGACGGCCGCTTCGACCGTCGCCTCCGTGTCGAGGCCACCAGTGGCGTCCGTTGCGCCCGTATCCGTGTCCGCCTCGGCCGTCTGAACCGGCGAATCACCGGTGACGGACGGGGTTGTTTCGGTCGATTGTGCCTCGGAGTCAGCACCGCCGTTCGACGGCGATCCCCCAATGATCTCCGCGTCGTCGTCCGGCAGGGACTCCGCTGTGGCCGTCGACTCGGCCGTCTCGCTCGCACCCAGGTCCTCACGCGAGTCAGTTACGTCCTCGCCTGCCGGGTTGATCGGGGCGGGGTCCACGTCCAGGGACGGTTCGTCGAGCAGCGGCGTCGGGTCCGTCCGGTCGTCCATGCGGATCCCGTAGACGGTCGTGAGCCTCTCCGTCGGCGCGAGTTCGCGCTCGAACCGGAGCGTGCCGTCACTCCGGGCCGTCCAGTGTTCGCTCCCGTAGTCCGGGTGGAACCCGATCTGGTCGATGTCGAACTGATCGGGCACCGTCTCGGTCAGGCGAACCGAGACCGGCTTGCTTCGCTCGGATGCGATCTCCATCCGCACGGCGGGGACCGGAAACCCCTCCGCGTCGAAGGACTTCTCGACGGTGATCCCGTCTACCTGGACGACCTGTTCCTCAGTCATGGCGACCCCCTCGGCGTGTCATGTGTACACGAAAAGGGTGGGTCAACAGCCTCTTAAAGCCGTGGTTACTCCAGATCGACTCGATCGCCGATCTCCACGATGTCGATCCGCGAGGGTGCCTGTCGGGAGCGGCGGTGGTCGAACAGGGCGGTCGGATCCGCCGTCAGCCCCTTCCACATGTCCCAGTGGGTCGGCAGGAGCCGATCGAGTGAGAGTTGTTCGGCGGCGTCGATGATCTGGGTCTCGTCGCTGTACCACGTCGTCTTCTTCGGCTCGCGGGTAGTTTTGTCGGGGATCATCCCGGTCGAACCGAACGGGAGGATTCCCAGGTCGATGTCGTACTCTTGGCCGATGGTCGCCAGGGCTGGGTCGGGCTTCGTGTCCCCGCCGTGGAAGACGGTCACGCCGTCGTACTCGATCAGGTAGCTCACCGGCTCGGCCGCGTCTGGATCGAAGGCCGGCTCGACGTGGACGGTCACATCCCCGAACGCCCGTGATTCGCCCGTGGAGACGACGTCGTACTGGTCGGGTTCGACGCCGTAGGTCTCCGTCCAGGTCTCTTCCTCGCGAGCCTTTCGGACGCTCTGTTCCGGGCCGAGGAACGTGGCCCCGGTTTCCGTGAGAATGGGGGCCTGGCTCGGGCCGTGCACGTGGTCGGTGTGCTCGTGTGTTGCCAGTACGGCGTCGGCTTCCTGAACGTCGCCTGGCTCGAAGGGAATCGGGATCATGCGAACTGTCCGAGGTGGATCGCCGGTCCCCAGGTACGGATCGATGAAGAGGGTGGTTCCGTCACCGGCCTTGAGAATGAAGCCGTTACAGCCGAGATACCACAGGGCGAGGCCGTCCGGATCCGCCGCGGCGACGGCCTCGGGCAGCCAGTCGCCCCAGTCGCTGTGAATCGCCATATCGGCGGTTTGTCGGCCTGGCCTAAGCACCTTCGGTGTGGAGTGCGGGGACCGGACGGGTTATACCTCCCTACCCAATAGAGCGGCGTAATGAGCGATTCGGACGGCTGGGAGGGTGATCTCCGGGACACTGGACTCGCCCTGAAACACGACCGGGAGTGGGACTACGAACTCGAACGCGTCGCGGAGGCGGTAACGGAACAGGCAGCCGAAACCGTTGGCCTGCAGTTCCCCGAGGGAATCAAGCGACGCGCGCCGAAGGTGGCACGGGACCTTGAGGAGCATCTGCCTGACCGGGTGCGGATCTACATCTCCGGGGAGGCCAACTTCGGGGCCTGTGACCTGGACATGGATCTGATGCGTCGGACCGACGTGTTCGTCCACTTCGGGCACTCCCCGATGGTCGAATCGGAGGGGGTGGTCTACGTCCCGCTGTTCTCGAACGTCGACGTCGAACCGATCATGACCGAAGCCGTCGAGCACTTGGAGCCCGGCGAGGTGGGTCTGGTGACCACGGCCCAGCACATGAACAAGTTCGACGCGATGCGGGCCTTCCTCGAAGACCGGGGCTTTACGGTCCAGACTCGCCGGGGGGACGAACGACTCACCCACGAGGGCCAGGTCCTCGGTTGCAACTACGCGAGCGCCAAGGTTCCCGCCGAGCAGGTCCTGTATGTCGGTGGTGGTGGCTTTCATCCCTCCGGGCTCGCCATGGACAACCCCGAGAAGGACGTCATCATCGCGGATCCGGTGAACAACGTCGTCAAACCCGCGTCCGCGGAGAAGTTCGTCAAACAGCGCTACGCCGCGATCCACCAGGCGATGGACGCCGAGACCTGGGGCATCATCGCGGGGACGAAGATCGGCCAGCGTCGCCACGGCATCGCCGAACAGCTCGCCGCGGAGAACGAGAACGCCTCCCTCATCACCCTCGACGAGATCACCCCCTCACACCTCAAGAACTTCGGCCTCGACGCCTACGTGAACACCGCCTGCCCACGGATCACGACCGACGACGGGCCCCAGTTCGACCAGCCGCTTTTGACCCCCCAGGAGTACCGCATCGCCATCGGGGAGGAACCGATGGACGCACTCGAGTTCGACACCTTCGAGGGGACGTGGTGATGAGTCCCCCGACGATGGGAGACCAATGGGACTGAAAGCCCGTCTCGAAGCCGAACTGGGGGGCGTCTCGGACTTCGAGGACCCGATTCGGGATCTCGAACAGTATCGCACGCCGGCCTCGGTCGCCGCGCATCTCGTCGCGCTGGCCGACCTGGAGGGGGACATCGAGGGGCAGACGGTGATCGACCTGGGGACCGGAACGGGGATGCTCGCGCTGGCCGCGGCACTGCGATCACCTGACCGGGTGCTGGGCGTCGAGATCGATCCGGCCGCGCTCGAACAGGCCCGGGCGAACGAACGATCGCTGTCGAGCATGCCGGTCGACTGGATTCGTGGGGACGCGACGGCCCTGCCGGTCGATCTGGCGGGGACGACCGTCGTCGCCAACCCGCCCTTCGGGGCCCACGAGGACAATCGCCACGCCGACCGGGAGTTCCTCGAAACGATCGCCGGGGACGCCGCCGTCTCGTATACGATCCACAACGAGGGGAGCCGGGAGTTCCTGGAGGCCTTTACGATGGACAACGGCGGTCGGATCACCCACGCCTACGGGGTCGAGTTCCACGTTCCAAAACAGTTCAGACATCACGACTCGACCAGCCGGACGATCCAGGCCGAACTCTACCGCGTCGCCTGGGACTAGGCTCCAGCGGCCCGGAACACCACGACGCGGGTGTCCTCGTGACCCGCTATCAGCGAGGAATTGTCGTGCTCGATTCGAATTTCACCGATCGTGATTTTTTCGCCCGGTTCGGGTACCGGGCCCCGGTCCGGAGTCCCGATCTGTGCCGACTCGGCTTCGGCTTCCACACGCAACGCGAAGCTACCGTTCCGTGGCGCGACCGTGATCGTCCGGCCAGCAACCACCGCGTCGGCTGTCGCCGCGTCGCTCGCATGGATCGCAGTGGGATCCTCCTCGCCAGGGGCGGCCCGGACGAGGACCGCCGCGTCGCCCCCGACGGCTTCCCATCCCGTCCGGCGGATTTCAATTGACTCCCGCCAGCCCAACCCCCCGACTGTCACCGTGGCTCGATCCGCGTTCGCCAGCCGACCCGCGGAGACGGCCTGCGTCCAGAGATGCCGTTTCTCGCTCGCGACGATCACGCCGCTGACCGTGGGCGGGGACGGCGATTCGACAAACGAGACGTTGAGCGGTTCGTATCGCGGGTCGGTGGCCGCCTCGGCGTAGCCGACCTCGTAGTCCGCGACGGTGACCGTGTCCCCCGGGGCGGACACGGCCCCGGTGGCGGTCAGGTTCACCGGCAGGGCAATCCCGCCCATGATGAGAACCGGGACGACGAGCAGGCCGATCGAGAATTCGCGGGCCGAGAGGTCCGTGATTGGGGATCGACGAAGGCTCGCTGCCACCGTGATGAGGACGGCGACTCCCAGCAGTAAGACGAATCCTGGAGCCCGGAACAGGCGGTAGCGCTCCACCCCGCTGTACCACCAGAGCGCCCAGAGCGTGAGCGAACTTCCCACCAGCACGCTCGCGACGAAGAGCCGCCAGGGATCCGTTCGGACGGTCTCAGTCCGATATCGCTGCCAGGCCAGTCCCAGCCCAACACCGAGCAACAATCCCAGCAGATGGGTCTGGACCGCGACGTTGGCCCACCAAGGGGCCCCATAAGACGTTCCGGCCGTGGCGGTCTGGATCGGGTTCCGGAGGGTCCAGAACGTGGTGGTGAGAAACTCCTGCCCGATCAGGCCGGCGACCGTCACAAGGGGGTAGTGGACGAGCGCGAACCCGACCGCCGCGAACACGACCCCGGAGAAGCCGATGATCGGGCCCCAGGCAAACAGACTCGTGAGAAGCGCGACGAGCACGACGCCGGCCGGAAACCCAAGCACCCGGGCGTAGGGGTTGGTCCGGAGCGAACTGAAGGCGGACTGCCCGCGGGTCCGTGGGTAGTGCCCGACGGCAAATTCCGCGAGCGTCCCGAAGACGAGGAATCCGGCCAGGTTCCCGACCAGATGCCCCAGGCTCTGGTGGGAGAGCGGCGCGGCGACCATCCCCAGCGGGTAGCGGAGCGACCAGGAGACGAAGGGCAACGTGAGCAGGTGGTCGTGCCCGTATCCGCCCTGGACGAAGAAATAGACCACTGCGAGCAGGCCCGCCGTAAGCAGCGTTCCGAGTGGGAGTCCGAAGAGCAATCGGGTCCGAACCCGACGCCAGGAAATCGCCTGTGAGCCACGCAGGCGGTGAACGAGAACCAGCGCGAGGCCGCTCGCGACGAGGACAGCAATGCGCGCTCCGAGGGCGAGCGGATCCATGCTCGCCCGTTGGCACGCCAGCCCAAAACGTCTCCGGCCCTCGTGGCGGGTCGAAACGTTCAAACGACTCACTAGAATACAGAGCCACATGGATCTCCGGGTCATCGAGCGCGACGAATCGGAACTCGTCATCGAAATCGCCGGCGAGGATCACACGTTCATGAACGTCCTCAAAGGCGCGCTGCTCGAGGCCGAGGAAGTCTCGGCGGCGACCTACGACGTCAATCCCGAACAGTCGGGTGGCCAGACCGAGCCAGTACTAACACTCAAGACCGAGGACGGAACTGACCCGCTCGAGGCGCTCGAACGGGCGGCGGGACAGATCAAGCAAAAACTCACCGACTTCCAGGACGCCTTCGACGCGGCAGCCAGCTAGAGTCGAACCGGCACGCCGTGGTCGTCGAGGTACTCCTTGGTCTCCTGAATCGTGTACTCGTCGAAGTGGAAGATCGACGCCGCGAGCGCCGCGTCCGCACCGGCCTCGAAGACTTCGAGCATGTGACGGGGATGCCCACAGCCGGAGGAGGCGATTACGGGGGTCGAGACGGCGTCGCTGACCGCTTCCATCAGCGGGAGGTCATACCCGTCCTTGGTGCCGTCCTTGTCGATGGAGTTGATGAACATCTCGCCGGCCCCGCGCTCCTCGGCCTCCTGAACCCACTCTAGGACGTCGAGGTCCGTGCCGGTTCGACCGCCGTGGATCGTGGCCTCGAACCAGGCCGACTCGCCGTCGATCTGGACGTAGTGTTCCCCTTCTTCGTCGAACCGGCGGCGGGCGTCGACGCTCAAGAGGATACACTGGTTCCCGAAGGCGGTTGCGCCCTCCGTGATGAGTTCCGGGCGCTCGATGGCGCCGGTGTTGATCGAGACCTTGTCGGCCCCGGCACGCAGGGTCTCTTTGATGTCCTCGACCGTACGAATCCCGCCGCCGACGGTGAGCGGGATGAACACCTCGTCGGCGACCTGCTCGACCACGTCCAGCATCGTCTCCCGGCCTTCGGCCGAGGCGGTGATGTCGAGGAAGGTGAACTCGTCGGCTCCAGCCTCGTTGTACTCCTTTGCCATCTCGACGGGATCACCGGTGTACTCCAGGTCCTCGAACTGCACGCCGGTGTAGACCGCCGCGTTCCCGTCCTCGTCGACGTCGACGTCGATACAGGGGATGATCCGCTTCGTGAGCGTCATCGTCGTCCCTCCTGGGGCCAGTCGGCCCCGACCTGACTGTGCATACTGGACGTGTCTCTATCCCGAGTAAATAGGCTACCGGTTACCGCAACGGTCTAGATCCCGATGATGGCCTCACACTCCGGACAGACCGTCGCGATGGCCCGCGAAGGCTCCCCCTCGGTCGATTCTGACACCTCTTCGGTGGGGTTCAACTCGATCATCTCGGCGTCAACGTGGGTGATCTCGGCGCTGCAGGCTGGACATTTTGCCATATCGGGCCCTCTCCCGCCGGAATGATAAGCCTGCTGTCAATTGAATTTGGGCGAATGCAACTCTCGGTTACCTCTCCGTGGCTTCGATACGCCAAAGTACCCGGCGGTTCGAGATGGAGGTATGAGCGACGACGAACCCGCCGAGGAAGGCAGAGTCACGGCACCGATGCAGGCGTTCGAATCCAGTGAAGTAACGATCGGCTTCGTCGTACTGCTGATCGGTCTGGCGATCGCCTTCGTCCTCCCACTGGCCTTCTAACCGGTCATCCGAGCGTTTCGAGGGTCGACCGGAATTCCGTAATCTGTGCAGTGTCGTAGTCGACCGTCTCGTCTTCGTCAGCGACGGTCACCGAGAGTCCACCCGCCGTGGTTGTCGTGCCGAGTGACTGGACAGCCATTCGATCCCCGACAGTTTCCGTCAGGCCTTCGCGGTCGGTCGTCTCGACGACTACTCGACCCGGGGCCTCCGAGAAGAGCGCGGCGGCACTCGGCACGGTCGCGTCGACGCCACCATCTTCGTGAATCATCTCGGCGAGGGTCACGGCCAGGCCGCCGTCGCTCACGTCGTGGACGGCGGTGGTGCTCTCCAGGCTTGCAGCCTCGATGATCGTCTCGATCACTTCACTCGGGTTCTCGGGCAGTTCGGGGAACCGATCCGCGCCACCGAGTTGGGCCAGTAGTTCGGCCCCACCCAGTTGCTCCGTGAACTCACCGAGCAGCACCAATTCTCCCTCGCCCTCGACCGCGAGCGTCGGTGCGTCGAAATCCGGGGTGGTGCCGATCATGGCCAGCGTGGGCGTCGGCGGAATCGGGCCGACGTTGGAATCGTTGTAAAGCGAGACGTTTCCGCCGACCACGGGCACATCGAGATCGCTGCAGCCGTCGGCCAGGCCGTCGACGATCGCCGCAAATTCGCCGTAGACGTCCGGTTTCTCGGGGTTCCCCGCGTTCACGCAGTCGACGGTCGCGAGCGGGCTTGCGCCCTTGGCCGCGAGGTTCGTGGCGTTCTCCAGGGCCGTCGCGTACGCGCCCTCGTAGGGTGCGGTGTCCGTCCAGGTCGGTTCGGTGCCCGAGGTGATCGCGAGGCCGGTCTCGGCCTCGCGAATGGCCAGAATCCCCGCGTCATCGCCCGGCCGCATGGCCGTCCGCGCGCCGACCTCGTGATCGTACTGGCGGTAGACCCACTCGTCGCTCGCGGCGTTCGGACTGGCGAGGATCGTCTCCATGGCCTCGCGCAGGTCGATATCCGGCAGATCCGGTTCGGGCTGTTCGGGGTCGATCGTCGGCAGGTCGTTCATCGGGGCCCCGTCAGCCACGAAAATCGCCGGCACGTCGACGACGGTCTCGCCGTCGAAGTGACAGACATAGCGGCCGGTGTCGGTGGTCTCACCGATGACCGAAATCCCCAGATCGAAGCGCTCGGCGATCGCCTCGACCCGCGAGACGTGCTCCGGGCGCACCTCGTAGACCATCCGCTCCTGGGATTCGGCGAGCAGAATCTCCGTCGCGTTCATTCCCGTCTCGCGGAGGTGGACGTTCCCGAGGTCGATGTCGGCCCCCAGGTCGCCCTTCGCGACCAGTTCGGAGGAGGCCCCGCCCAGGCCCGCCGCACCCAGGTCGCGGGCCGATTCGATCAGGCCCTCGTCGATCAGGACCTCGTTGGCCTCGATGAGCAACTTCTCGGTGTAGGGGTCCCCGACCTGAACTGCCGGTCGGTCCTCCGTCTCGGCGTCCTCGCCGAGGTCCTCGCTCGCGAAACTCGCCCCGCCGAGGCCGTCACGACCGGTCGCGTTGCCGACCAGGACGAGTTTGTTCCCCGGGGCACTCGCTTCGGCGGTCACGAGTCGCTGTTCGTCGACCAGTCCCACACAGGCGACGTTCACCAGCGGGTTCCCTTCGTAGCCGGGGTGGAATCGGGTGCTCCCGGCGATCGTCGGGACCCCGATCGAGTTGCCGTAGTCGCCGATTCCCTCGACGATCCCTTCGAGGAGATAGCGCGGGTGTTCGTCGGCGAAGTCCCCCACATAGAGGGAGTCCGCGAGGCCGATGGGGTAGGCTCCCATCGAGATGATGTCCCGGACGATCCCGCCGACCCCCGTCGCGGCCCCGTCGTAGGGGTCGACGTAGGAGGGGTGGTTGTGGCTCTCGATCCCGAAGGCCACGTAGGTGTCATCATCGAGGCTGACGACGGCGGCGTCGTCGCCGGGGCCGACGACGACCTGCTCGCCTTCGCTCTCGAAGGCACCCAGTAGCGGTCGGGAGGAGCGATACGCACAGTGCTCGCTCCAGAGGTTCTCGAACAGCGCGGCCTCCGGTCTCGTGGGCTCCCGGTCGAGGGTCTCGGTGACCCGTTCGCGGTCCGGTTCGGCCAGAGTCATTCATCTCATTGATCATTCCCGGCGACTAAATGGTTTGTTATGTGCACGATGGTGGATTACGCGAGATCGGTTGGTTTTTGCAGGGCGGTATCGAAGCCGATTGCGTGCTCACCGTCGAGCTCCACACCCACTCGGCCCGTTCGTACGACGGTCGGGACCCCGTCGAGATGCTCCTGGAGCAGGCTGCAGCCGTCGGGCTCGACGCCATCGCGGTGACCGATCACGACGCGTTCGACGCCAGCCAGCGGGCGGTCGAACTCGCCCCGGAGTTCGATCTCATCGGAATTCCGGGGATGGAGGTCACCTCCGCGGCCGGTCACGTTCTCGCGCTCGGCATCGATCGCAAGATTCCGAAGGGGCTGCCCTTTTCGGAGACCCTCGACGCGATTCACGAGGCCGGCGGCATTGCAGTCGTCCCCCACCCGTTCCAGAAGTCCCGGAGCGGGGTCGCCCCGAATATCTCTCGGGCCGCATTGGCTTCGGCTGACGCCATCGAGGTGTACAACTCGCGGCTCCTCACGGGCCGGGCCAATCGCAAGGCACGGGCCTTCGCCGAAAAACACGGGGTGCCACAGACCGCCGGGTCGGACGCCCACATCGCGGAGATGGTGGGGCAGGCGATCACCGCGGTCGACGCCAAAAGCCACACGGCCGATGGAATCGTCGACGCGATTCGCGAGGGGAAAACGACGGTCGAGGGCCATCGTACCCCCTGGCACATCAGCTTCCGGCAGGCCGCTGGTGGGGCCAAACGCCGCGTGAAAAACCGGCTCGCGAGTTTCTTCTGACCGGATCGAAACCCTTACCGAACGACCACCCGTTCGGATCGACAATGACAGACGAGCCGGTCGAGGCGGCCGACGTACGGCGCGTCGCGGACCTCGCCCGTGTCGAACTAGACGAGTCCGCAGTCGAGGCGTTCACCGCCGAGTTCCAGGACATTCTGGGCTACTTTGACGCCCTGGAGGAGGTCCCGGCGGTCGAGTCCGAACCCGACCTCGTCAACGTGATGCGGGCCGACGAGGTTCGGCCCTCCCTCTCACAGGCAGACGCGCTTCGAAACGCCAGCGAGTCCGAGGACGGTCGATTCAAGGGGCCGCGGGTCTCATGAGCCTGAACGCCTTCATCACGCGCACGGAAATCGAGGGCGAGGCCGCGGGGCCACTCGCGGACACGACGGTAGCCGTGAAGGACAACCTCAGCACCGAGGGTGTCCGGACGACCTGTGGCTCGGAGATGCTCGAAGACTATGTCCCGCCCTACGACGCGACCGTCGTCAGCCGGCTGAAGGCGGCCGGCGCGACCATCGTCGGCAAGACGAACATGGACGAGTTCGGGATGGGGACGACCACGGAGACCTCGGCCTTCGGGCCGACCCGAAACCCGGTCGACGAGGACCACGTTCCAGGAGGCTCCTCCGGCGGGAGTGCTGCCGCCGTCAAAAACGGGGATGCCGACGTGGCGCTCGGAACGGACACGGGTGGGTCGATCCGGTGTCCCGCTGCCTTCACCGGGACGGTCGGCATCAAGCCGACCTACGGGCTCGTCTCCCGGTACGGTCTGGTCGCCTACGCCAACAGTCTGGAACAGGTCGGCCCGATCGCGCCCACGGTTCGCGAGGCGGCCGAACTCCTCTCGGTCATCGCCGGGCCCGACGAACACGACGGAACGACTCGCGAGGCGGGCGCCGATGTCGACTACGCCGCCGTCGCGGATGGCGACGTCGAAGGCCTCACGATCGGGATTCCTACGGAACTGGTCGAAGGGAGCGAACCGGGCGTGCGCGAGCGCTTCGAGGCAGGTCTGGAGACACTCCGCGAGCAGGGCGCCCGAACGGTCGAGGTCGATCTTCCCTCCGTCGAGTACGCCGTCGCGGCCTACTATGTCATCGCGATGTCCGAGGCCTCCTCGAACCTGGCTCGCTTCGACGGCGTTCGTTATGGCGTCTCGGGCGGCTTCGAGGGCGACTGGAACGAGGCGTTCGCGAAGAGCCGCTCGGCGGGCTTCGGCGAGGAAGTCATTCGCCGCATCCTGTTGGGGACCTTCGCGCTCTCGGAGGGCTATCACGACAAGTACTACAAGCAGGCCCAGGAGGCTCGCTCGTGGGTCAAACAGGACTTCGATGCGGCCTTCGAGGAAGCTGACGTGCTGGCGACCCCGACGATGCCCGTCCTGCCGCCGAAACTGGGTGAAAGCCTCGACGATCCGCTGCAGATGTATCGCATCGACGCGAACACCGTCCCGGTGAATCTCGCGAACCTGCCGGCCATCTCGGTCCCGGTCGGCGAGCATGACGGGTTGCCCGTCGGCTTTCAGCTGATCGGGCCGGCCTTCGGCGAAGAACAGATCATCCAGGCCGGAAGCGCACTCGAGTAGCTACTCCTCGTAAACGAGGTTCATGATCCACTGGGAGAACCGGTCGGACTCGGGATCGATGTTCTCCTCGCCGACGAAGGGCGAGAGCATGTCCCCGGCCATCAAGAGTGAGAAGTCGAGGTCTTCTTCCCGGATCACTGGTTTCAGCAGGTAGGTCTGGTTGCCCCCGTGGACGGTTCGTTCCCGCTCGATCAACCCGGTCTCCTCCAGGGCCGTCGCCAGGCGACTCCCCTTGCGTGAGGAGACATCGAGTTCCTTCCAGAATTCGGATTGGTGGATCGACCCTCGTTCTCTGACGAGTTCGAGGCCGGCCCGTTCGTCCGCCGAGAGTTCGGCCTCGATGGATTCCCCGCTCATTAGTTTACACTTCCGGCGAAACCGTTTAAAGGTTCATTCTTGACTGCCGGGAGTGTGCGCCTCGAACGCCCCTTCGAGTGCCGTCCGATCGACGGTGCCAGAGGCCGTCCGGGGCAGTGAATCGAGTGCGATAACCCGTTTTGGAAGCGCGTACTCCGGGATTTGCCCCCGGAGTATGTCTCGGACCGCCTCAGTTTCGATCGCTGTCGCTCCCGCTTCGAAGACCACTGCTGCAGCCACGCGCTCGCCCCACTCCGCGTCGGGAATGCCGAGGACGGCAACCGCTTCGACGGGGAGTGTCTCCCGGATCGCGGCCTCGACGGTGCGCGGCGAGACGTTCTCCCCGCCGGTGACGATCAGATCGTCGATTCGCCCCGTCACAGTGAGCCAGCCGGCCGGCGAGAGACGGCCACGGTCTCCCGTTCGGAACGCCCGTCGTGGCCGGCTTCGCTCGCTTGCAAGGGTTCCGGGGCTCACGATGGCTCCGGAAACGGCGATTTCGCCCACCTGGCCTGGATCCAGCGGCGCGCCGTCGGGCCCCAGAATCGAAACGCTCGCTGCACGGACTGGGCGACCCACGGTCTCTGGGTCCTGGCGGAGTTCAGCGGGGGTCGCCGTGGCGATTCCGGAGGCCGTTTCGGTCATGCCGTAGGACGCGAAAATCGGCACGTCGGCTTCGAGCGCCTGCTTCACGAGAGACGGGGGCGTCTCGGCCCCGCCCACGAGGGCAAATTCGAGGGTTTCGGGAACCCCAGGACCGTCCAGCAGTCGGCGGAGCATCGTCGGAACCAGGGAGACACCGGTTACCTCGTATGCCGCCATGGTCGCCGCCGTGGCTTCGGTATCGAATCCCTGACGCAGGACGGTCGTGGCCCCGAGCATCGCGGTTCTGATGGGAATCGAGAGCCCGCCGGCGTGGTAGATCGGCAGATCGAGCAGCCAGCGATCGGCGGCCGTGACGCCCAGTCGCGAGACCGTCGAGGCGGCACTCGCTCCCAGATTCCGGCCCGTGAGCCGAACGCCAGTCGGTCGGCCGGTCGTCCCGGAGGTGAACAGGACGACTCGTGTCCGATCGAGGCGCTGTGATCCCGCCTCGGGAGTTCGCTCGTCGGACTGCCGAGTCGTGGAGTCTTCCCTTGGCACGGACTCGATCCGAATCCGGTCGGTCCCGTCCGAAGCCACCGCTTCGGCCGTCCTCTCCGTCTCACTCCCGCAAATGCAGGCCTCGATTGCAGCCCGGTCACATCGGGAGCGCAGATTCTGGGGCGGTTCGTCGGCATCGAGTGGGACCAGCGTCCCGCCGGCCCGGAAGACCCCCCAGATTGCCGCGATCGCAGCGGGGTCGCGCCCCAGGAGCAGCGCGACCCGATCGCCCGGTTCGATGTTTCTGTCGACGAGCGCGCTCGAAATCGAGTCGGCCCAGCGGTCGAGTTCGGCGTAGGTCAATCGATTCTCACTGGCGGCGTCGATGAGGGCGACTCGATCAGGGGTCTCTCTGGCCCATCGCCGGAGGTACTCATCCATCGACTCCCACCTCCCCGATCCCAAGGCCGGGGCCGGATGGGGGGATCACGACGCCGCCCTCGACCGGGGCTGGATCCGCAGCGAGGTCAGTCACCAGTCGATCGGCCGTGGCGAGCCCGGCTGCCTCCGTCGTATCAAGTGCCGCGGCCAGGTGGACGGCCGCCGTGCGACCCACGACGCTCTCGAAGATCGAGGTGCAGATCGGGGTCCGGCCCTGGCGAGCGACCCGCTTCCCGACACCGGCGGCGACGTCGACCCCGCCGAGGGCCATCGGTTTCAGGACGTACCAGTCGGCGACGTCCGCGGCCAGGAGGTCCTGCACGGGGAACTGTGCGAGACTTTCGTCGACGGCGATTGGGGTCCCCAGTCCGCGCAAGTCTGTGTGGGCCAAGGTCTGTTCTACGGGGAGGGGCTGCTCGACCGCGGCCAGATCCAGGGCAGCGGCGTCCCGGAGAAACGCGGCCGCCGTCTCGGGTGACCAGGCCCCGTTCGCGTCGACGCGCACTGAAACCGTCGAGCCGACCCGCTCGCGAACGGCCCGGAGGCGTTCGAGGTCCCGATCGACGGCTCCCCGACCGACTTTCACCTTCACGGCCTGGAACCCCCTGTTTCGGGCGTCAGCGACCGACTGGGCGGTCTCGCTGGGGGAGCCATCACCGACCGTCGCGTTGACCGGGACCGGCGTTCGGGCTGTTCCGCCGAGCTGTTCGAACAGTGGTTCCTCCTGGGTTCGCCCCCGCCAGTCCAGCATCGCGAGCGAGACGGCGTGACGAGCGGCCGGATATTCCAGGCGGCCGTTGTGCCGGCTGGAGACGACTCTGAACGCCGCTGGCCAGCCCTGCTGGTCGTAGGCGTCTGCCGCACGCTCCAGTGCTGCTCGACTCTCCTCGTAGGGCTCCGTGAACGGCGGGAGCGGAGCTGCGTCGCCGATCCCACCCGGCCCCTCCTCGGCCCGGAAGAGCAGCCCTCGTCTGGTTTCCATCGTCTCGCGGGCCGTCCGGAGCGGCGGGTCGAGTGCCAGTTCGTAGGGCTGGACGCGGCTCATAGCCCCAGTCCGACCCCGAAGAGAACCCCGAAGGCCGCGACCAGCTTGCCGGTTCGTTCGAGGGCCGGATTGAGCGTCTCGGTGTCACGGCCGGCATAGAGCTGTCGCGTGGCCGAGATTGCCAGTGGGAGACTCAGGACGGGCAACAACACGACGGCTCCCGCACCCCGAGCGAAAAACCAGAGCGGAACCGCGTAGGCGAGGGCCGTGAGCAAGACGTACTCGACCCGACTCCAGCGATACCCGAGGTAAACGGCCAGGGTGTGCTTGCCCGCCGCCCGGTCGTCATCGATGTCCCGTATGTTGTTGACCACGAGGATGTTCGTGATCAGCCCGCCCATCGAGAGACTCGCCACGATGGCTGCGAGCGGGAGTGTCTCCGGGTGAACCGTCACCGGAATGGTCTCCAGCAGGACGGCACTCGCCTGGACGTAGTACGTCCCGGTAACCGCGATCACGCCGAAAAAGAGGAAGGCAAAGATGTCCCCGAGTGCGTGGGAGGCGATGGGGTACGGGCCACCGGAGTAGGCAACGCCGCTGGCGATGCTGGCCAGCCCGATCACGACGATCGGAAGCCCCCCGATCGACACGAGATAGATCCCCAGGAGGAAGGCAAGCCCATAGCAGAGCACGGCCGCCCCGAAGACGCGGCGAGCGGGGATCAACCCCGACTGCGAGACCCGGACGTACCCGGCCGACTCATCCGAATCAACCCCCTTCGCGTAGTCGAAGTAGTCGTTGGCGAAATCCGTCCCCGTCTGGATGAGCAGCGCGCCAAGCAGGGCCGCGACCGCCGGGAGCGCCGCAAACACTCCCTGATGAACGGCTAATCCGGTCCCGACGATCACGGGCGCTGCGCCGGCCGGTTTCACGTGTGGCCGGGCGGCGATCACCCAGGCCTCGCGGCGAGAGATGTCGGCTGTGTCCGCCATCAGTAGTGCCAGGGGAACTCCTCGAACTCCGGCTCGCGATCCTCCAGGAACGCGTCCCGGCCCTCCCGGGCCTCATCTGTCATGTAGGCGAGTCGCGTCGCCTCGCCGGCGAACACCTGCTGGCCGATCAGCCCGTCGTCGACGCCGTTGAAGGCGTACTTGAGCATCCGGATCGCGGTCGGACTCTTCTTCGTGATCGTCTCGGCCATCTCGATGGCCCGGTCCTCCAACTGTTCGTGTGGGACGACCTCGTTGACCATGCCCATCGCCTTCGCCTCGGCCGCGTCGTAGGTCTTCCCGAGGAAGAAGATCTCGCGGGCTCGCTTCTGGCCGATCTGGCGAGCGAGGTAGGCCGAGCCGAATCCCCCGTCGAAGCTGGCGACGTCCGGATCGGTCTGTTTGAACGTGGCCTGCTCCTCGCTCGCGATGGTGAGATCACAGACCGCATGGAGACTGTGCCCGCCCCCGACCGCCCAACCCGGGACCACGGCGATGACCGGTTTCGGGAGGTGGCGGATCTGCCGTTGCACTTCGAGGATGTGGAGCCGTCCGGTCGAACCGCCCTCGTCCGCGCCGTATTCGTAGCCGGAGTCCGAGCGGACGGCCTGATCGCCACCCGAGGAGAACGCCCAGCCGCCGTCATTGGGGGATGGGCCGTTCCCCGTCAGGAGTACTGCCCCGACGTCGGTCTGCCGTTTCGCGTGTTCCAGGGCCGTCGAGAGTTCGTCGACAGTCCGGGGGCGAAAGGCGTTGCGGACCTCGGGTCGGTCGAAGGCGATCCTGACTGCGCCGACCTCGGTCCCGCGGTGATACGTGATGTCCGAGAACTCGAACTCCCGGACCGGCGTCCACCGGTCGGGGTCAAAGAGCGTCGAGACCATTACCGAAATCCAACGGGCCGGTCCCAAAAAGTTTCGCTGTTCCTCACTCGTGATCGGCGAGTCGGTTCCCGACCGTCTCGCGGAGCCGTTCGCGAATCTGCTGGCTTCGTTCGGCGTCGGTTCGGACCTCGAGCACCTGGGTTCCGGGGGCCGTTGTGCTCGCAGCCACGGCCGCGCCGATCTCTGCGGGTTCGACGCGGTCGAAGTCTAGCTCGTAGAGCGCCTCGGTGGCCTCGAAGTCAAGTCCGTGTGGGGTCTTGAACTGGCGTTCGAAGGGCGGATCGAAGTCCGCGATCGGCAACTTGTGGAAGATGCCGCCGCCGTCGTTGTTGAGCAAAACGATCGTCGCGTCGAGCCCGAACCGGCCCAGCGCGAGCAGCCCGTTCATGTCGTGGAAGTAGGCGAGATCGCCCGTGATCGCGATCAGCGGGTCGCTGGTTGCGCTGCCGGCCCCGAGTGCGGTGCTCGCGATGCCGTCGATCCCGCTCGCCCCGCGGTTCCCGAGCACCGTCAGGTCGGCCTCCCGGGGGTGCCCGTACCGGTCGAGGTCCCGGACCGGCATGCTGTTCGAGACGAACACCGTCGCCGGATCTGGCGCGGCGGCAACGACCTGGTGGAGGACTCCCCCCTCCCAGCCCGGCGCATCGACGTCCGCGACGGCAGCCTGATGAACCGCCTCGGCCTGGCGGAACCGCTCCGTCCAGCCGGAGCGAACCGCGGCGTCCACGTCCCCCAGCGCCTCGACGAGCGCCGGAATCGAGGTCTGGAGTCGGTCCGTCGCGGTGAAGGTCGCCTCCCGCCAGCCGCCAGCCGGGTCGATAACGAACTGTCGGGTGTCGGCGTCCCGGAGCCAGTGTCGGAGGGGTTTCGAGGTCGGTGAGGCGCCGACCCGAATCACGAGGTCCGGATCGGGCCAGGCGGCCGTGCCTGCGGTGCCCAGATAGCCGTCGTAGCCACCCAGTATCAGTTCCGGCGGCTCCCGACCGTATCGCAAGTTCGAGAGCGGGTCTGCCAAAAGCGGGACGCCCGTTTCTCGGGCTAGCTGGTAGAGCGCGTCGCGACGTGCTGGGTCAGGGGCGAGCGGGCCAGCGACGAGCAATCCCCGCTCGGACTGTTCGATGGCCGTCCGAAGTTCGGCCACAGCGTCATCGCTGGGCGAGACCGTTCCAGCGTGCGTGCGAACGAAGGGGCCATCCAGTCCCGTTTTGCCCGGGCCGGTCTCGGGGAGCGGCCCGCGCAGGGCAGTCGAATCCTCCACCGGGGCCAGTGGCTTTCGCAGGGGAACGTTGAGGTGAACGGGGCCCGGATTCGGTGGCTCCGCGGCGGCGAGTGCTCGATCGACGGTCGTCCGGAGTGATCGGAGGCTCCGGTCGGCCGGATCGGGGGTGGGCAGCGTGCGATCGAAGCGCGTGGCCGACCCGTAGAGTTCGCGCTGGTCGATGGTCTGGTTCGCGCCGCTGTCCTGCAGTTCCGGGGGCCGATCCGCGGTCAGCACCACGAGCGGGGTTCTGGATTGATGAGCCTCGACGACGGCGGGGTGGAAGTTCACCGCGGCGGTCCCCGACGTCGAGACGAGCGCGGCCGGGGAGCCAGTCCGCTTGCCGATTCCCAGGGTGTAGAAGCCAGCCGAGCGCTCGTCGAGGTGCGTCTCGGTGTCGAGTGCCGGGTGCTGGTCTGCCGCGACGGTGAGCGGCGTCGAACGGCTCCCGGGGGCGATCACGACCCGGTCGAGCCCGGCTCGCGCGGCTTCCTCGATCAATACCTCGGCCCACAGCGTACTCAGGTTGGGGGCGGTCATTCGAGCACCTCCCGGATCGGCCGGAACTTGGCCGCGAGTTCCTCGTATTCTGTTTCGGGGTCGCTACCGGCCACGATGCCGTTTCCGGCGAAGAGCGTGACCCGTCTGTCGCGTGCGAGCGCAGATCTGATGCCGACGGCGAACTCCCCGTCGCCGTTCGCGTCGAACCAGCCCACTGGGGCCGCATACCAGCCACGAACCGTCGATTCGACGTCGTGGATCGTCTCCAGTGCCGCTTCCAGTGGATGCCCCCCAACTGCCGGCGTGGGGTGAAGCGTGGCGACGAAATCCAGTACGTGTGTGTCCGTATCGAGTGTGACGTGGATGGGAGTTCTGAGATGGTGGACGTTCGCCAAACTTCTGACCTCGCGGTCATCGACCGCGACCGTGGCCGCCCGCGCACGGAGTTGTTCGGCGATCCGGCTGGCGACGAACTCGTGTTCGGCAGCCAGGGTCGAATCCCGGGTTAGCCGTCTGACGTTCGCCGCATCGATCGCCTCGGTGGATCCACGCTCGACGGTCCCCGCGAGCGCTTCGGTCTCGACGGTCCGACCTCGTTTGCCGACGAGTTGCTCCGGGGTCGCCCCGAAGAACTGCGCCGGTGGGGTTTCGCCCGCCTCGGTGCCTGGGGGTGTGAAGCTGAACCGGTAACAGGATGGATACCGATCGGTCAGGGCCTCCAGCACCGCTCCGAGTGGGAGTGGGTCGGTCAACTCCACGTCCAGGGCTGCGGCGAGGACGGCCTTCTGGAGCGGGCCGGTTTCGATGCGATCCTGGATGGCCCTCACACGTTCGATCCAGTCCGGCCGGTCGGCCCGGAGGTCAGTCGCGGTCGCCGAGATGCGTGGTTCTGTTGTCGTCTGTTTTCCATCGCGTGCGTGTGCAAGTTGCTGGACGACTTGGTCGAGTCGAGACGGGGCTGCCCCGTCACCGAAGCCGGAAACGAGGGTCTGGTCTCGACCCAGCGTTACCTGGATCGCCGGCAGGACGAATGCGGCCGGCTCGAAATCGGTCCAGGGGGGTTCGAGTGTAGGCTGGTCGAAGAAGGAAAATCCACCAAACAGGCGCGGCTGGGCTCGTTCAGGCAGGTGGGCTGTCTCGACTCGTTCGAGCACTCGATCGCCACGTCTCTTCACCGCCTGGAACCGATCTGGTTCCGACCCGGTGACCGTTTCGGCCTGTCCCACCGCGAGGACCGGCGGGGCGTCTGGACTCGCCCAGACTGCGGTGATCGGATCCAGCGCTGTGATCGCCTCGCGGAGCGTGCGGGGGTCGGTCGTCCGGATCGCCGCGTCGAGTCGGTCTGCCTGCTGGAGTTCGCTTACGTCCTTCGCCATGGCTCCTCCGGGTGGTAAACGGTGGTTCCGTGGGCTGGTTCTTGCATCGGTCAGCTATACCGATCCTCGGCCCAGGGGTCGGCGGAGACCGAGTAGCCCCGCTTTTCCCAGTAGCCCCGGACGGGTTCGGTACGAAATTCGATACCAGTGAGCCACTTCGCGCCCTTGTAAGCGTATTTGTGGGGCGTGACGACCCGGAGTGGCCCGCCGTGTTCACGTTCGAGTGGGTCGCCGTCGTGTTCGAAGGCCAGGAGCACCTCCTGGCGCAACACGTCCGCTAGTGGAAGGTCGGTCGTGTAGCCGTCCGCCGCATGGAACAGGACGTGGGTCGCCGCCGGATCGATGTCGATCCGATCCGCGAGCGTGGGAACGGGGACGCCCGTGAACTCGTGGTCGAAGGAACTCCAGCCCGTGACACAGTGGACGTCCTGGCGCTGGGTCTCCGTGGGCAAGTCCCTGAACGTCTCCCAGTCGAAGGTCCGCTCGGTGGCGACAGCCCCGGTGATTTCGAGGGTGAGTGTCTCCCGATCGACGGCGGGAGTGTCGCCTTTCGTGAAGACCGGAAACTCCTCGGTCCGGTGCTGGCCCGGTGGAAGCCGGTCCGTACCGAATTCCGCGTAGAGCCCGGTCACGTCCCTCACAGCCATACGGCGACTATCGGGGGCTCGGATTAGTCCCTTGTGGTCCAGGCGACGGCCTCGATGCCTGTTGGGGGCCCGTCAGTCTTAAGAAGGGAGGGGGCCAAACCCGCTCGATAGATGCCGACGGTGGAAATCAACGTCCCCGACCACATCGAGATGCAGATCGCTCAGCTCGTCGACCAGGGGGAGTTCCTGAGCCAGGAAGAGGCGATCGAACAGCTACTGTCCGCGGGCATCAAGGCCTACAAGACATCCGGCCCGATCGAAGAGGAGGAGGGCGGGTTCGAGGACGAGGGAATGATGGGCCACGAGGACGAGTACGTCTTCTAAGGGCGTGTGGCCGCCTGGGGCCCCGAGAGACTTTTAACCCGCAACCCCCTCACCTTCGAGTAATTATGCACAAAGACGAACTGCTGGAGCTTCACGAGGAGATGGTCCACATCAAGGACCGATTTGCCGGCTTCGAGGAGATCAACGCCGAGCACTTCGAGCCCTACGAGGAACTCGACGTGGACCCCTCACACGTCCACAAGTCCAAAAGCGAGCACAAACACGCCGTCTTCGTTCTCGGCAACGCCCTGGCGTCGGCGATGAGCGAGGACGAGTTCAGCTCGGCGGGCCGGCTCTCCAAGCGCATGGCGGAGCTCGCCGAGGACGCCGAGGAAAAGCTGTAAACTGGCCAATAACTCTCTCCCGCAAACTGGCTCCCTGTCGCTATTTCCTATCGGTACCCTCACTGACGGCTCGGGAAAGTCTTTTTACCGGCATGCTCCCTTCGGTTGGGTATGCACTCACGCACGGTCGATCAGGTTCGATCCTGGGACTCTCGACCGTTTGCCGGCGGGCTGGGGGGCCTCTCCGAACTTTCAGAGCGCGATCACACCGGCGCGGTGGTCGCCGGGGACACCTGGCTTTTCATGCTGAACGGTCGGGTCATCGGCGTCTTCGAGGGCTCGCTTTCGGACTTCGAGGAATCGGGGACGGTGTATGGGGCACCGCACGACTCCCTGCCGCTGTTGTTCGCGATGCAGGAGCGAGGTGGGCAGCCACGGGCGCGGTACTTCACCGAGGACACGCCCCTGGCGGAGGCAGACCGCACCCTTTCGGAGGCCAACTTCACCGGCTACGTCGAACTCTCGGAGAACGTCCTCAGCGGGGATTATTACCTCGTCTACTACGGCGGGACCCGACGGGCCGCTGCCTTCATCGGGGAGAGCGGTCGCCTGGAGACGGGCGAGAAGGCCTACGAACTCGCCGCGGACGAAGTGGGACTGTACGAGGTCATGGACGTCTCCATGACGATCACGGAGATCCCGGAGCCGGCGGCCACCGCGGCCGGGACGGCGACGGACACCGCGACCGCCACGGCTGCGGATTCCTCGGAAGCGACTGACGCTGCCGTGTCGGCCCCAGACACCGAGTCGAACGAGTCACCGGCAGCGGAGGACCAGGGCAGCGAGGAGGATTCCACGCCGTCGGAGTCACCAGCGGAGGCAGAATCGAGCACTTCTGCGTCCGCCAGCACCGCTGACGGAAGTAATTCCACGACCCAGGAGGCGAGTTCGGCGGACGCCGAATCGCCGGCCGACCCTGAACCGGAGGCCGAATCGCCGGCCGACCCAGAACGGGAAGCCGGCCCGTCACCGAGTACTGGAACCGCGAACGCAGCCGCGGCCGAAGGGCAGGAAGCTCCCGAGACGGGAAAGGCGTCGACCGAGGCCGAGTCGGAC
Source organism: Halodesulfurarchaeum sp. HSR-GB (assembly GCF_031432215.1). Classification (NCBI taxonomy): domain Archaea; kingdom Methanobacteriati; phylum Methanobacteriota; class Halobacteria; order Halobacteriales; family Halobacteriaceae; genus Halodesulfurarchaeum; species Halodesulfurarchaeum sp. HSR-GB. The sequence goes on from NZ_JAVKGN010000001.1 coordinate 1,342,634, forward strand.
CCGCGCTCGGAATCCGCCGTCGAAGCCGACGCGGACTCGGACCTCGACCGGATGTTCCGCGCAGAGGCGGAGTGGCGGCGGACCCGTGCCATTCCCGCGCTCGATCCGGACGAAACCGAACCGGTCGATTCCGATGCGGAACCGAACACGAGCAGCGCCGCCACGTCACAGCCAGCCGATTCGGCGGGGCGCCAGTCGAGCCAACCGACCGGACAACCGGAATCGGTGTCCAGCACTTCCTCGACTCCCACGGCAAACCGGGCAGCCACCGGTTCGAATGCTGGTCGCAGGAAGAAGCTCGAAGCGGCCCTGGCAAAGCGAGACGAGCGAATCGAGCGCCTCGAAGAGCAGCTCCAGTCGGCCGAATCCCAGCGGGAATCCCTCGAATCTGAACTCGAAGCGGCCCGGTCCGAGCGGGCCCGCCTGGAGGAGGAACTGGCCGATGTTCGGAGCGAACGCGACGACCTGCAGGCCCGTGTCGAAGAACTGGAGGCCGGTGGCGGGCCATCGGGAGCTGGGGGACCGGACGCCATCGACCCGGCGACAGCCCTGGCCGGCACGAACCTCTTTGTCAGGTACGAGTCCAAGGGCAAACCGACCCTGGAGGCGATCGCCGAGGCCGACCCGGACGCGATCAACGCGAACCTGCAACTCGAACACCACACGCAGTTCGAGAGCGAGTCAGCCAAGGTCGACGGGCAGCCCTACCGGTCCTATCTGGAGGGGACCGGTGCGTTCCGATTCGTCTCCTGGTTGCTCCGGGAGTTCCCGTACGAACTGCTCGAACTGGAGGCCGACTCGGCGATGGGTGAACTCTTCGAGGCGATCCCGCAGATCGATCGGGTCGAGTTCGACGGGTCGGTGACCGTCGATCCGGAGTCTGGTGCCCAGGAGGAGTTTGCCATCGTCATGCGGGACCGGATGGGCAATCCGCTCGCCGTCGCGGCGTACAACGAGGGGCGAAATCCCGTCCAGGGTGAGGAACTCGAGACGCTTCTGGACGGGGCCCGTGCGGTCGCGGGAGCCGTCGACTCGCTTGCGGGTGCCTTCTACGTCACTGCCAGTTTCTTCGAACCGCAGGCACTCGAAAGCGCAGAATCAGCCGCCTCCTCGGGCGGGCTCTTCAGCCGGAAAGAGAAAGCGAGTTACGTCAACCCGGACGGGGGCAGTGGCTTCCACCTCGGACTGATCGAGGACCGGAGCGAAGCGTTCCACGTGACCGTGCCCAAACTCTAATTACTCGGCTGCTTCGGGGACCGAATCGATCTTCATCGCTTCGAGTTTCTCCATGATCTCCTCGATCTCACCGTCGAGATCCTCGACGAAGTCCGCGGTGTCCTCCGTCGTGATGGCGCCCTGACTCGACGGCTCGATGAGGTTCTCCTCCTCGAGTACCCGCAGCGAGTATCGCACCTTGTGGTGGGGATAGCCGGTTTCGTTCGACATCTTCACGATCCCGATGGGTTCGCTCTCGATGACCATCTTCAGAACCTGCAGATGGCGCTCTAGCATATCGACCTCTTTGGCCAGGCGATCTATCATGCCATTTGTTAACTTGTCGTAGGTGGATTTAAACCTTGCCGTCCGGAGCAACCAGTATTTCCACGTTAGCGGCCCGCACGCTTAACGCTTCGGGTGGTAACATGTGACGGATTTTTCACTTGCCCGGGAGGCAGTGTGCTGCCAATTTGTCAGGTCTGTCCCCGGGCTCGGGTGCCCGAACGTTCCGTAATAAGTTTACCCCGGGGGTCGAAATTCCTGGGTATGACTGTGACGATCGTCGGGGCGCAGCTGGGCGACGAAGGGAAGGGCCGTGTCGTCGACCTGCTGGGCGAACGAGCCGACGTCGTGGTACGATATCAGGGCGGGGACAACGCGGGCCACACCGTGGTCGACGGGGACGAGGAGTACAAACTCTCCCTGGTGCCAAGTGGAGCGGTCCGGGGCAAGATCGGCGTGCTCGGCAACGGCGTCGTGATCAACCCGCGAACGTTCTTCGACGAGGTCGATCAGCTCCGCGAACAGGGGCTGGATCCCGACGTTCGGCTGGCAAAACGCGCCCACGTGATCATGCCCTACCACCGGGCCATCGACGGCATCGAGGAGTCCGCAAAATCCGACTCGGATCTGGCGGCTGGAACGACTGGTCGCGGCATCGGGCCCACCTACGAGGACAAGGCGGGTCGCCGTGGCATTCGTGTCGGTGACCTGCTCGATCCCGCGGTGCTCCGGGACCGCCTGGAGTACGTCGTTCCGCAGAAACGCGCGCTCTACGAGGAGGTTTACGGTGGCGAAGCCGACGAAGCGTTCGATGTCGCGGCCCTTTACGAGGAGTACAAGTCATTCGGCGACCGGATTCGGTCGGAGGGCCTGGCCGTGAACGCCGGCGAGTTCCTCGACGAGCGCATCCAGGCGGGCGATCAGGTCATGCTCGAAGGGGCCCAGGGCACCTCCCTCGACATCGATCACGGGATTTACCCCTACGTCACCTCCTCGAACCCGACCGCCGGCTACGCGGCGACCGGCTCCGGGCTCGGCGTGACCACCGTCGGACAGGGGGACGTGATCGGTGTGGTCAAGGCCTATCTCTCCCGGGTCGGGACTGGTCCGCTCCCCACTGAACTGGATGGCGATCTGGCCGAATACATCCGTGATGAGGGTGGCGAGTACGGCACCGTGACCGGTCGCCCGCGTCGGGTCGGCTACCTCGACATGCCAATGTTGCGCACGGCGACCCGGGCGAACGGCTTCACGGGCCTCGCGATCAACCACCTCGACGTGCTGGCCGGCCTCGAGGAGGTCAAAGTCGGTCACGCCTACGAGCACGAGGGCGAGACCCGGTATACGATGCCCGCGACGACCGAGCGGTGGGGCGAGTGCGATCCGGTCTATCGGACGTTCGATGGGTGGCCAGATGTCGACTGGAACGCGGTCGCGGCCGAGGGATACGAGGCGCTGCCGACCGCCGCCCAGGAGTACGTTTCCTATATCGAATCGGAACTCGGGGTGCCGACGGTGACACTGGGCCTCGGCCCGGCGCGGGAGACCGCCATCGTCCGCGAGAATCCCTTCGCCTGAGTCGCCGGTACCCGGCAGCCTTTTTTCGACCCCCCTCGATTATCGAGTCGGTGAACGGGTCGTGAACGAAGAACTCATGGACATCGTCTGTTGCCCGGTGGACAAGGCCGAACTTGAACTTTCAGTCGAAACGCGAGACGACGGGGAGATCGTGGCGGGATCGCTTACCTGCACGGAGTGTGGGACCGTCTACCCGATCGAAGACGGAATCCCGAACCTCCTCCCGCCGGACATGCGGGAGACGTCCGCCTGAACCTTTTTGACCAGGGTGGCCGTAGGTGGAGACGTGCGGGAGCTCACCGTCTACCTCAACCGCGACGGGATGAATACCGTCGAGACCGACGAGCGGACGGTCCGAGCCACCCAGTCGATGGCGCTGCTCCTGGAGAACCACGGAAAACCAACCCACATCCACTTTCACCCGGACGACGATCTGGCCGCGCTCGGGTCCATGACGGAGCATCACGTCTTCGTCCCGAAAGGTGAGTGGCGACGCGTCGAGTTGCAGTTCATGGAGACCGCCGCGGGGACCGGCCGGCTCGAAATCACTGCCGGCTACGGACAGGAGAAAACGACCGTCGACATCGAGGTCACCCCGGCCGAACCAACTGACTCGACCGAATCGAGTTCCGAATCGGCCGTCCAGACCGAAGGCGAGGCCGACACCGAGCCGTCACCGGACGGCTCGCTTCTGGCCGGACTCGATACCGAACGCCTCGAAAACCCCGTCGTGCTGGGTGCGGCCGGGGCGTTCCTCCTCGTCGTGATTCTGCTCGCCGTTGTCAACCCCCTCGCGGCCATCGCCTCGATCGTTGCGGCCGCGATCGTGGCCGTTGGCGTCGGGGGCTATCTCGCTGAGTGGGACCCATTCGAGTCAGAGGAACCTTGACTTCGGCGCGTTTTTGTCCGCTCCGATCGACCCGGCTGGTATGGGATCGATCGCCGCCGAGACCCGTCGTGCCGTCGACCGGACGCCGTACCTTCGGCGGGCCCTGCGAGCGGGGGTCCTGAACTACACGGCCGCGGCCCGCGAACTCGACGTGTCTGCGGAGACCGAAGCTGTCGCTTCCGCGCTCCGGCGGTACGCTGCGGAACTTCCGGCTCTCGAACCCGACACCTCGCGGGTCTCGGTCCGGATGGAACGGGACACCGACGAGCGCGTGAGCGTCTCCGGACAGTCCTCGGCGGCCGAGTCGCCCACGGCGATCAGATTGCGGGGCGACATCGATCCAGGACGGTTCGGGAACGCGCTCTGGGCCCTTTCGGTTTCGGACGTGCCCGTCTTAGGTGCTGGAACGGTCGGTGAGACCGCGGTCGTGTTGGTTCCTCGGGGCGACGGGCCGACGGCCCTTCGGCTGGTCGAGGACGCTTTGGACAGGGACTGACCGTATGAGATAAACCGCTCGGGCGAGCAAGTCACACGCAATGCCGCTTTCCGTGACGAACACGCTCACCGGCGAGCGCGAACCGTTCGAGCCGCAGGACCCCGACTCCGTATTGCTCTACTACTGTGGGCTGACGGTCTCGGACGACGCGCACCTGGGCCATGCACGCTCCTGGGTGCAAGTCGACGTGATGCACCGATGGCTCGAACACCTGGGCTACTCGGTTCGACACGTCGAGAACTTCACCGACGTGAACGAGAAGATCGTCGCCCGGGTCGGGAGCGACGAGTTGGGCACAGACGAGCAGTCGGTCGCGATGCACTACATCTCCTCGGTCATCGAGGACATGCGGGGGTTGAACCTCAAACGCGCCTCGGTCTATCCTCGCGTGTCCGAACACGTTCCCGAGATCATCGACCTCATCGAGCGACTCATCGAACGGGACCACGCGTACGTCTCGAACGGCTCGGTGTACTTCGACGTCTCCTCGTTCCCCGAGTACGGCAAGCTCTCCGGTCAGAACCTCGAGGCGATGGAGTCCCAGGGACCCGAAGCCGAACGCGCCGAGAAGAAGGCCCCCCAGGACTTCGCACTCTGGAAGGCCGGGCCCGTCGATCCCGAGACCGTCGCCGAACACCGCGACGGTGATCCGGCGGCAGTCGAGGCCGAGGGCCAGACCTGGGACGCCCCCTGGGGCGAGGGCCGACCGGGCTGGCACATCGAGTGCTCGGCGATGAGTATGGCGCACCTGGACGAGTCGATCGACATCCACGTCGGCGGCCAGGATCTCGTCTTCCCACATCACGAGAACGAGATCGCCCAGAGCGAGGCGGCCACGGGTCACCAGTTCGCGAAGTACTGGCTCCACGTCAACCTTCTCGAGACCGAGGGCGAGAAGATGTCGACGAGCCTGGAGAACTTCTTTACCGTGAAGACCGCGCTGGACGAGCTCGGGACCAACGCCGTGCGGATGTTCCTGCTCTCCGCGCAGTACCGCCAGTCCCAGACCTACTCCGAAGGAACGATCGAGGAGGCCATCGAACGCTGGGACCGCCTCGAACGGGCCTACGACCGTGCGGTCGACGCCGCGGACTCCCCAGACGCGTACGCGACCGAAGTCGACGAAACCCTCAGAGCGACGATCTCGGACCAGCAGGCCGCCTTCCGGGCGGCCATGAACGACGACTTCAACACCCGGGGGGCGCTGGCGGCCCTGTTCGAAATCGTGGGCGCCGTGAACGAACACGTGACCGACCGGGACCGGTACGACTACGAGGGGCTGCACGAGGCCATCGAGGCCTTCGAGACGCTCGGCGGCGAGGTATTTGGGTTCGTCTTCGCCGGCACGAGTCGGGATGGCGAGGTCGAACTCGCCGCGGAACTGATCGAGGAACTCCTCTCGGTTCGGGAATCCCGGCGCGAGGCGGGGGACTACGAGTCCGCCGATCGGATCCGGGACCGCCTTTCGGAACTGGGTGTCGAGGTTCAGGACACCGACCAGGGGCCGGAGTTCCGACTCTAGCCCACCGCGAGCGGCACGAAGAGCACGCCCATCAGGTGGACTCGTCGGCTGTCGAAGTAGATCGGCAGGTGACCGATCAGGGCGCTCACCCCGAGGACGAACACGCCGAGCGGGCCGGTGAAGACCCAGGTGAGGACGGCGATGAGCAGGCCGACGCCTATCGAGAGCCGTTTGCTGTCGGCGTTGCCGACCAGGTCCAGATATCGGTCGCCCAGGACGGGGACCAGTACCAACCCTGCCGCCGCGGCAATCAGGATCGCGACGAGCAGGAGGGGGAGGTTCGGCGGCAGTGAGGCCCGCTCGAACGCCACGAGCACGCCCGTTCGGGGTGCGCCCAGTGCGAGTAACGCGAACAGCGCGAACACCGTGTTCGCCGTGTTCACGCCGCTGATCGCCACGATGAAGCCCCGGTCGGTTGCCTCGCCTGGAAGACCGATGAACGCGAGGACGGCGGCGACGGCCGCGGAGACACCTGGCACGTACGCAACCACAGCTCCCGAGACGGCCCCGACGAGGCTCCACTGGCCGAGTTGGCGGCGGTCGGTCGCGAGTGTCGTCCCCGACTGCGGCGGCAATCCCCCGCCTCGGGCGGCCAGAACCAGAACCGGGATGCCGAAGAGCCCGGCGAGCAGGGGAAGCAGCATATCGCCACCCGGGAGCAGACTTTCGGGCTCCAGATCGAGGGTGAGCAAGCCCAGGCCCCCGCTGGCCAGGATCGCGAGTACGCCGCCCACTCGCGCCCGTTTCGACCGTTCGGTGAGCACCATCAGGGCCGCGACCACGAGGAGAACGATCCGGAGATGCTCGATCAAAAGCGGTGCGACCCGGCTCATCAGCCAGGTCACCGGGAGCCCGAGGACGACCGCAGTCAGGATAGCGCCGCCGCTACCCAGGGCCGAGAGCCGGAGCGCTTCCCGCCCCCGGCCACCGAGTACGAGCCGGTGGCCGGGGAGCGCCGAGACGGCCATCGCGGCGTCCGGGACGCCGATCGCGAGTGTCGGGACGATGTCGAGAAAGGAGTGGACCACACCCGCGGCCAGGAGTGCGGCCCCGACCAGATGGGGAGCGGCCGGGATCTGTGGGGCGAGCGCGGCGAGTAAGATCGCCAGCGTGTTGACGTGGAGTCCGGGGACCAGCCCGCTTGCCGTGCCGAGCCCCACCCCGCCGGTGATAAACCCCAGCGCGAGGATGGCTCCAGTCGGGTTCGAGACCATCCTGATCCCCAGCACCTCCATGGGCCGGCATGGTCCGGGCTTCGGGGATAAAGGGTCGGACAGAAAGCTGTCGCTGACGGAAGTCCTAAGGTGGGCCTCCCCCTTCGGAGTCACGTGTGATAATCGGCATCGATACGGGTGGGACCAACGTCGACGGTGTCGTCCTCAATGAGGATGGTGTGTGTGGCACCGCGAAGGTCCCGAATACCGAAACCAGGGCGAGCATCGAGGCGGTCATCGAGGCCCTCCGGGAGTCCTGTGACCGCTTCGAGATCAGCCGCGTGGTCGTCGCGACGACCCTCGTGGTCAACGCGGCCGTCCAGGATCGGCTCCCGTCCTGTACGAGTGTCCTGATACCCGGGCCAGGCCTGGCCCCCGATCGGAGCTTCTTCGGAACGGAGAATCACGTCGCCGAGGGGGCCGTCGACCATCGCGGACGGGTGACCGAACCGCTCGGCTACGACCAACAGCCGTCCCACGACGTCCGCGCCGTGACAGCGAAGTTCTCCGACCGGAACCCCGACCTCGAACGCGAACTCGCGGCGGCGTTCCCCGACGATCTGGAGGCCCTCGCGCTGGGTAACGAGTCCGGAGCGGGACTGACCTTCCCGGAACGGGCGGCGACCACAGTCGCGAACGCTCGGGCCAAACCCGTCTTCTCGGCGTACGAACGCGCCGTCGAGCAGGCGATCGCGGCGGCCGGGATCGACGCGCCGGTCTACTATCTCAAGGGCGACGGCGCGATGCTCGGGAGCGACGCGATGGTGACGACCCCGGCGCATACGATCCGAAGCGGCTCGGCCGCGAGCGCGCTCGGCCTCGTCGCGCTCACCGACATGGACGCCGGGATCGCGGTCGACATCGGCGGGACGACGACCGACGTGAGCCGGATCGTCGAGGGATTCCCGGACACCGAACCGGACGTCGCCGAAGGCGATCTGGAGACTGCGTACGCGGGAATCACCGCGACCAGTCTTCCGATCGGGGGCGATACGCTGATCCAGTCCACGACAGACGGATTCGAACTCGCCGACGAGCGTATCGGGGACGCGGTGGCGCTCGGCGGGAGCCAACCCACGCTCACAGACGCCCTCCACGTCCTGGGGATCTTCGAGGTTGGCGACGTCGAAGCTGCGCGCGCGGCCCTGGCTGCCCTCGGGCCGGCCCCCCAAACAATTGCCGAGGCGGTGCTCGGGGAGTTCGAAACCCGGGTCGGCGAGGCCATCGACGAACTTCGGCGGGACGATCCGACCCGAATCGCGGTCGGCGGAACCCTCGCACCGATTCTCGGCCCGCGGCTGAGCGATTCCCTGGAGACGGTCCAGGCGGCCGAGGTCCCGGGGTATGCCGACGTGGCCGGGGCCGTCGGCTGTGGCGTCGCCCGGGTGAGTGTCGACACCGCCCTCCACATCGACAGCCACCGTGGCATCAAGACGGTCACGGCGGTCGGCTCCGAACGGGTCGACTCGGTCGAGACGGGCCGGCAGTTCTCCGACCAGGAGGTCCGGGAACTCGCGGCGACGGCGGCCCAGGAGGCCGCGCTGGCTGCGGGCGGGGAGCCAAACAAGCCGGTCGAGATTCAGGCGACAGACGGCTTCAGCGTGGTCGAACGGGGCACTGTCGTGGGCCAGATCATCAACGCCCGGGCGCGTGTGGCTCCGGGTATCGAGCGCTGGTTCGTAGGTGAGCAGCCATGACGATGGGACTGATCTATCACGACGCGTATCTCAAACACGAACACACCCCCACCCATCCCGAGCGCCGCGAACGGCTCCAGTACACGATGGACCAGCTCCGGGAGGAGGGGGTCCTGGACGACGAGGACGTATGCCAACTGGATCCCATCGAGGTCACCGACGAGCAGATCGCCCGGGTTCACACCCAGCGATACGTCGACCGATTGCGGTCCATGTCCGCGACCGGGACCGGCCGACTCAGTGCAGACACCCACGTGTCGGAGCACACCTGGGAGACGGCCAAACTCTCGGCCGGTGGCGTGATCCGGGGCCTGGAAGCCGTCGAGTCGGGCGAGGTAGCCTCCGCGTTCGTGATGGCCCGTCCCGGTGGGCACCACGCCTTTGCCGACGACGGCCACGGTTTCTGTTATCTCAACAACACGGCCGTGGGCATCCGTCACTTGCAGGCCACGACTGACGTCGACCGGGTCCTGATCTGGGACTGGGACGCCCATCACGGGGACGGGACCGAATCGATCTTCTACGAGGATCCATCGGTGCTGGTCATGTCGACCCACCAGGACGGCCGGACGCTGTTCCCCGGGACCGGCGACGTCGAGGACGTGGGTGAGGGACCTGGCGAGGGCTACAACGTCAACGTTCCCCTGCCCCCAAAGACGACCGACGAGGCCTACATGCAGGTCGTCACGGAGATCTTCCGACCGATCGCCGAACAGTACGATCCTGATCTCGTCTTCGTCGAGGCCGGCCAGGACAATCACTTCACCGACCCGATCACGGACCTGGGTGTGACCGCCCAGGGGTACGCCGCGCTCATGGACGCGGCGGTGGACGCAGCCGACACCCTCGCTGGCGGCGACATCGTCGCCTCGCTCGCGGGTGGCTATGGGATCGAGGGTGGGCTTCCCTACACCAACCTCGCCGTGATTGCCACACTCCTGGACTACGAGACGGCCTACATCCGGGAACCGGCGATCTACGAACCCCCGACAGAGAATCCGGACGTCTCGGGAATCATCCAGCGGGTGAGAGAGGTCCATGAGGAGTACTGGGATCTCCCCTCGGAGTAAGTACCAAACTGTTTTGGGCCAATACTTTAGTTACAGGTTTCGCAAGACTAAACTGCCGGTCGTCGACCGGCGGCCAGGTGAATCCCCCTCGTCTGGCTAGTCACCCTCTCCCCTCACCGGAAAGCGGAATTCACCCGCTTTCTTGGTGACTTTCGAGATGTGCGACGTGTCGATTCGTCAATTCCAGGAGCCGTTCGGTCCAGGCTTCGAGGTCGAAATCGGCGTCGTCGGTGCGTGCAGCCGCGACCTTCGAGAGCGCCTGGTACAGATCGACGCCGAGTGCGTCGGCCTGGAACGCTCGATCGAAGTGTTCGGCAGTTGGTGTCTCGTCGAGATCCGCCTCCTCGATACCGAGTTTGGCGCCGACGTGTCCGGCCCAGAACGCGAGCAACCCGTCGGCCGCCGTCGAGGTGGCTCCCGATTCGAGGACGTCCTGTACCGTGTCCGTCAGTGTGAGCACGGCGTCGACCGTGTCGTCGGCGAGGTCGTCGTGTGACTTGGCGGCGATGGCCCGGCCGAGGTCTCGAGTCGCCGGCCGGTCGATCTGGGGCTCGTCCATGGCCCTGTTTGGTCGGGGGCACTCAACTGAGTTTCGAGGTAGAAAAACGCGGCCGGGATGAGAGCAGTCGTCTGGCAGTCGGTGGCCGCGTTGGCCAGATGGATCGGGTGTGGGCAGGTCCGTTCCAGTGGCCAAATTGCTACTTCCTTGGGGTCCTGTAAACCGTTGGTGGCATGTGCAATTGTTGCACCGACGACTGCAGTGCCTCCGATGTTGGCACTCCAACCCACGAGAATAGCTCGCACAGTCCGGCCCGCGTCCGAATCACAATCTTTACCTCTACCCTGTAGCAACTTCCAGTCGTCAGTCTTAGGGGTGCCTAATTATGGATAGCAACTATCGAGCGAGGTGGACCGAACGGGCGATCGGTCCCCTCTCAGTCGTCGATTATCGGTCTGTCGGGACGAATCGCAGTCCGTTCTGTCAGTCGAGACACCCAAACGCGGGGCCGGTTCTCGGTTGGCGCTTCAGGACCGCAACTGCTCATCGCGTCTCCCCTCTCCCTGACCGATGAGCGACTCACCCATTCTCCTGATGGGACACCCCAACGTGGGGAAAAGCGCGATGTTCAACCGCCTCGCGGGGGCGGACATCACCGAGTCGAACTACCCGGGAACGACAGTTGATTACACGGAGAGTGATCTGGCTGTCGAGGGGACGACTCGGCGGATCATCGACGTACCGGGGACCTTCTCGCTCGATCCGAAGGACAGCGCTGAATCAGTCGCTGTCGATCTGCTGGACGAGAACCCGGACGCGACCGTGGTGTGTGTTCTCGACGCCACCCGGATCGAACGGGGCCTCAACCTCGCTGTCGAGATACTCGAGCGGGGCTATGATCTAATCGTCGCGCTCAACATGTGGGACGAGGCCGCCTCGGGGAACATCGACATCGATGTCGACGAACTGTCCTCGGTCCTCGACGTGCCTGTGGTTCCAACCGTCGCCACGGAGGGAACCGGTATCAAGGCCCTCATCGACCGGCTTCCAGAGGCGAATCCGACGCCCATCGAGTCGGTACTCGACGCGGTTGGATTCGCGAGGGCGGAGGCTTTGGACTCGGCGACCCGCTGGGATCTGGTCGACGCGATCGTCGATGCGACCGTGGAGTACGGCGAGACCGAACCCACACTCCCGGAGTTGATCGGAACCCTGACGGTCAAGCCCTGGACCGGGCTGCCCTTCGCACTCGCCGCGCTCTACGGGATGTGGGCCTTCTTCAGCGCGGTAGCGGGCTTTTTCACCGACGGGTATTTCGTGCCACTCTTTGACGCCCACTGGTTGCCGTGGCTCCAGGAGACGTTCCCCTTCGAGGGGACCTGGCTTTACTTCATCCTGGTTGGCGATCCGGCGGCGACGAACTCATTCGAGGCGTTTGGCATGCTCACGAGTGGATTGTTCGTCGCGATCGGGGTCGTCCTGCCCGCAGTCTTCGCGCTGTATCTCGTCCTCGCGGTCTTGGAGGACTCCGGGTACATGGCCCGGTTAGCGGTGCTTCTGGACACGATCTTTCACAAAATCGGCCTCCACGGTTTCGCGATCGTGCCGATGGTGCTCTCCTTTGGTTGCAACGTTCCGGGGGTCGCCGCCACACGGTCCTTCGAGACGGAGAAACAGCGCTTCGTGATGATGACGCTGCTCTCGGTTTTCATTCCCTGTGGAGCCCAACTCGCGGTGATGCTCTCGCTGATCCCGCAGTATACCGGATTTATCGTGCTCTACCTGCTCGCCGGGTTCTTCGTGTTCGGCGCGATCCTGGACAAACTCGTCCCCGGATCCTCCCCCGAACTCATCGTGGACGTCCCGCCGCTGCGGGAACCCCGAATCGGTAACATCGCGACCAAACTCACGCTGCGGACCCGCGAATTCCTCAAATCAGCCGTTCCGTTCGTTCTGCTGGGGGTGGGCATCATCAACGTCCTCTATCTGGGCGGGGCGATCGAATGGCTCGCCGGGGCACTCGAACCGGTTCTCACCGGGTGGTTCGGCGTTCCGACCGATACCATTCCCGCGCTGATCGCCGGGTTCCTCCGGAAGGACCTCGCCGTGGCTCAGTTGAGTGCGATCTCGATGACGCCGTTCCAGACAGTCATGTCAGTGATCATGGTCAGTATCTACTTCCCCTGCCTCGCGACCTTCGCGATGCTCATCAAGGAAGGTTCGAAGAGTGGTGGCGTTGTCAAAATGCTGGGTGGCGCACTGTTGACGCTGGTCGCCGCGCTGTTCCTCTGGGGTGGGCTCTTCCACCTGGGTGGCATCCTCACGGGGGTGGCCTGAATGGGACGTTTCGATACGCCATACTTCGGGCTCGTCGGCGTTGTACTCGTGGCCGCCGGGGCGGTCTCGGTCCTGCTGGGACTGACCGGCGGGAGCCTCGAATACTGGCCGCTCGCGATTGCGGGTCCCTTCTCCATCTGGCGAGGCGCCGTTGTTCTCGCCGCGGGGGCCTTCTACCTCACGGCCGTCAACGGTCGGATTACGAATCGCGAGGACGAAGCCCTCGTCTTCATGGGAAGTCTGATGATCTGGATCGTGGGCGGCATGGAGGTGCTCTCGATCCTGCTGGGCGCGATTCCCGGTGGCCCGGAGGTGTGGATCGCCGGCCCCACTGAGTTCTTGGCTGCAATCGCTCCACCCTACTCGCCATCGGTGCTTGCGATCCCACTCTCGCTTCCGGCGTTTCGATACGCCGAGGAGGACGTTGTGACGGTACTCAAGCGACTCTTCTCCGGAGAAAATTGAAGCCAGTTGTTTGATTCACGCATTATTTTTTGTTGGATTTCTTTTTGGATTATTTTCTCAATGTCAAAATCCGCAGTCTCCTCGATAGATTGACATTTTCTTAAAACGATTTCACTCCGATCCGTGATGCCTCGAAATGGTGATCGAGCACTTCGGTGAGTATTAAGTACGCTCTCAATGATATATGGGTATGAAAGAAGGATCTGAGTTGGGCAAAAACTCGCGTATACAGCGACTCCGGACTGCCATGCGAGCAGCCAATATAGCGTGGTGGGAGATGGAGATGCCGGAGGGCACGACTAATTTTCATGATCGAAAAGCAGAAGTCCTCGGATATGATCCCTCAAACTTCAATAATTATGAGGATTTTACCTCGCTCCTACATCCCGATGACTACGACCGGGCAATGACTGCGATGAAACGGCATCTAAATGGTGAAGCAGAGCGGTATGAGGTTGAATATCGGATTGAAGCAAACGACGGGTCCTATCATTGGTTCCACGATATTGGTTCTATAACTGATCGTTATGACGACGGAGCTCCAAAGCTAGTTTCGGGGTTAGTTATTGACATTTCAGCTCGGAAAGAGTACAAAGAGCAAATAGCCGAACAGCGCGATAACCTTGAGGTACTCAATCAAGTACTAAGGCACGATATACGAAATGATTTACAACTTATATCGGCATACACTGATTTGCTTGCAGAAAACCCCGAAGAGAGCCAAGAGTATATTGACAAAATCCAGAAAAACGCAAGGCACGCAATCGACCTAACGACTACTGCCCGGGATATGGCAGAGGTGTGGGTGTCAGAAACGGAGAACTTAGTGGAGGTACCAATCAAGCCCGTCCTTGAAAGTGGGATCCAAAATGTCCAATCCACTGCTCGTGATCCTGGTGTGTCCACAAATGGCTCGATACCAGACCGATCTGTTCGTGCTGATAATATGCTCAATTCAGTGTTCAATAATATACTGATGAATGCCGTACAGCACAACGACAAGAGTAGACCAAAAATTGAAGTGGAAGTTGAGGAATCAAACGAGTTTCTGCAGGTGCGAATAGCTGATAACGGCCCCGGAATATCAGACGACCAAAAGGAGGCCATCTTTGGGAAGGGCGAAAAAGGGCTTGATAGTACTGGGTCCGGTCTAGGCCTTCACCTGGTGAAATCGCTTGTAGAACGGTACCATGGTGACATTTACGTCGAAGACAACAACCCAGAAGGCGCAGTTTTCGTCGTCGAATTACCGAAATACACTCCTTCCTCAAGCTAATGCCCGAGGTTTTCGGACTGTCACCCAAATTCTAAAGTCAAAAATCCCAGTTAAGTGAACCGACGAAACGATTCTGACGTTAGTTCTTCTGGATGTAGTAGATGACTGCCACCAGTCCGACCGGAACTAGCAGCTGTAGGAAGGAGACTCACAGTGGACCCCGGTCCGCGGTCGACGGGTCTTCCAGTGTGATAGTAGTGGTTGTCGAGGACCCGGTCGTTCCATCCGTTTGTGCCACCGTGACATCCCTGCTCGCGCCATCCGTCCGTCCAGCGTCGTTCGCGACGGCTACTTGAACAGTGTGCTCACCCATTCCAACAGATTCTCGTCACAGTTTCGCTCGTTTTTGCCAAGTTCGGCGTATTTCCGCCGACGATTTGGCCTTTCCTCTTGGTGAAACGTCCAACCTGGCGAGTAAGTGTAGTGCGGTGGATTTGCCACTATCACTTGTCCCTTCAAGGCCGACGATCTCCTCCGGAGCGACCGACAGCGAAACTGAATCTATGGCAACAACTGTCTGTCCGATTCGGCTCCGACTGAATAACCCGCAAGTAGATCCACCGCGGGTATACTCTTTAGTGACGTTTTGCCAGGCGACAAGTAACGACGATGGCGATTCGCCATTTAACTCTTACAGGCTAAGTCCCCGTCCTCAAGGAGCGAACCGCGCAAGCGGTGAGCGAGTAGGGTGGGGTATTTCACTGTATTGCGTGAGCCCTGGCCGAATTCTATTATCAATTGTCTACCCTGGAGTAATCAAAGTGATGCGCTGGCCGCTGAAAGACCCAACTCCGAAACCGGTTGGCGCAATTATTATAAATTTCAATCCTGGGCAAACATTTATGCTGGATACCGATAGTAGATACAATATGGTCTCGGTCGGCGACATGCAGATGGTCGATCCGGATGGCCCATACGCGGAGTTGATGCAGCGACTGCTGGAGGCCACCGAAGACGAGTTGCGGCTCGTCTTTCAGTACGACTCCGAATCGGTCGATATCGCCTTTCTTCGGGAGGACTTTTTGAGCGAGGACATGGTCCCGCGGGTCGACGAGCTACACAGCCGAGCCAAGATCATCGAGACAATGCCGACCGAGGATACACAGGCAGCCTACGGTGACCTGGAAGCCAACGTCACCGTCCACGAGGACGTTTTCGTGCTGCACTTCTTTGGGACGGAGGGGGACGGGCTCGTCGCCGTCGTCGACAGGGGAAATGGCTCGGTTATTCGATCTATCTTCTAGAACTGATTTTGGATTTGTTGGGAGGGGATCCTTCTAGTGGCCTGGTGTCGTAGGGGTCCCTATGAGCGCCAACGGCTGGACTGACGCCGACCTCCCGGACCTCTCAGGTCGAACGGCGATCGTGACGGGGGCCAACAGCGGAATCGGCTACGAGTTGACCCGGATGCTTGCCGAGGCGGGCGCACACGTTGTCATGGCCACGAGGAGTGTCAAACGCGGCCAGGCGGCCGCAAGGGACCTTCGGGGTGAGCTGGACGGTGAACTTTCCGTTCGGCGGTGTGACCTGGCGGACCTCGATTCGGTTCGTGCGTTCACGTCCGATTTCATCCGGGACTTCGAGCGCCTCGACTTGTTGTTCAACAACGCCGGCGTGATGGCGATCCCCCGCAGCGAGACCGCAGACGGCTTCGAGACACAGTTCGGCGTCAATCACCTGGGGCACTTCGCGCTGACTGGCCTGCTCTTCGAGATGCTACGTGAGACCCCCGGTGAGAGTCGCGTGCTGACCCAGTCGAGTGGGTTCCACCAGCGCGGGCAAATTGACTTCGAGGATCTCCAGAGCGAAGCGTCCTACGACAAGTGGGACGCCTACGCCCAGAGCAAGCTGGCGAACGTGCTCTTTGCCTACGAACTCGACCGACGGATCGACCGAGCCGGAATCGAGGGGATCACGAGTGTCGCCACCCACCCCGGCTACGCGGACACGAACCTCCAGCGCCGCGGCCCCGAGCAGGCCGGTTCGCAATTCCGGCTCTGGCTTATGAAAGCCGCCAACGCCCTCTTCGCCCAGTCACCTCGAAAGGGTGCCTGGCCGATGCTGTACGCCGCAACGGCCGAGGAACTCACTGGTGGGGAGTACGTGGGACCGACCGGACTGTTCAACATGCGTGGCCCACCGGGGACCCAGTCCTCCAGTGACCGCTCCTACGAACCCGAGACCGCAGAACGGCTCTGGGACGTTTCGAAGGGACTGACGGGGATCGACTTCGAAATCGAGTGACTACGCCTCCGGCGGTTCGACTTCGATGCCGACCTCGTTCCGACGCATGAAGGGCGGCGTCCCGGGGTCGTCGTATCGCAGCAGGAACGGCTCCCCGACCATTTCGATCCCGGCGGATTTGAGCACGGATCGCAGGCGATCGCGATAGGCCCGTACCCGCCAGTCCGGCGCGTACCACGAGAACTCGATGACGGCCAGCGTCCGGGCTGGCTCCTCGCGGAGCTCTACATCCGCGTCAGTTGGCTCGGGAGCGGACTCGAGGTCGTACTCCGCCGGGAGGTAGAAGGCCATCCGGGTCAGTTCGCCCTCGCCAGCCGATTCGGAGCGAACGGGGGCGGTCATCGAGATGGACTGCCCGGCTGCGGTCTTGACTGGCGCGGTCATCGAGACCGATTCGCGGGCCTCGTTCGAGCCCGTGATGTAATCGAAGAGTCGCCGGAAGGCGGTCATCTCGTTTCGAGCGGTCGTTTCGGCGACGACGGTTGGGGGATACTGGCGAATCTCAACGTCCTCGTAGGTGTCCCGTACTTCGTAGGGAACGGTCTCGGCCGACCGGCCGGCGTACAGGCCCCACGCGACCCAGCCTGCGAGGAGCCCGCCACCGATTGCAACGGCTTTCGTAAGTGTTCGCATACGTAGACCTTCGAATCCCCAACACATTAAGCTCCCGTCAATTTCCAGCACTGCCAGCCGTCGGCGCCAGGGACGGTTGCACGCAGGCTTTGGCAAGCCCTAAGAGACTGCACAAATTCATCGGGGATATGCGACGAACAGATCTCTTCGTTCCAACCTCGAAGGAGGCCGAATCGAGCGCCCAGGTCCGGAGCGCCGAACTCGCGCTCCGGAGTGGCCTCGTCGATCACCCCGGTGCGGGCATCTTCAGTTACTCCCCGACCGGCGAGCGTGTGCGCAAGAACATCTCCGATATCATCCGGGAGAAAATGAACGAGATCGGGGCTCAGGAGGTCTCCCTCCCCGGGCTCCAGTACGCCGATATCTGGCGGAAGAGCGGCCGGTGGGAGGAATTCGAGGGCGAGATGTTCACCTTCCAGAATCGGGAGGGCAAGGACATGTGCCTGGCGACCACCCACGAGGAACCCATGGCCGGTCTCGTCCGCGAACGGGTCCGATCCCCGAAGAACATGCCGCTGGTCCTCTACCAGATCGGCGAGAAGTACCGGGACGACCACCCGCGAAACGGGCTGCTTCGGGCCAAGCAGTTCACTATGAAAGACGCCTACTCCTTCACCACGGACGAGGCGGCCCTGGACGAGATCTATCAGGAGATGCGGGCGGCCTACATCGAGATCTTCGACGAACTGGGTGTGGAGTACGCCATCGTGGACGCCGACCCGAGTTCGATGGGCGGCACCGCCTCCGAGGAGTTCCAGGCCCCCGCCGAAGTCGGCTCCGACGAGATGGCCTACTGCCCGGCCCCGGACTGTCACTTCGGGACGCTGGATTTCGATGTCGATGCGTGCCCCGAGTGTGGAACCGACCTCGTCGAGACCAACTCGATCGAACTGGGCCACATCTTCAAGCTCGGGACCCGGTACAGCGACCCGATGGACCTGACCTACGACACCGAGTCCGGCCAGGAAGAGGTCATCATGGGCTCCTACGGGATCGGGGTCAGCCGGCTGATTCCCGCCCTCATCGAACAGCGAAACGACGAGAACGGCATCATCTGGCCTGAATCGGTCGCGCCGTTCTCCCTGAGTGTGGTTCCGCTCAACGAGGATCCCGAAATCATCGAGATGGCCGAGGAGATCCACGACCGTGTGGGCTCCGAGGAGGTCCTGCTCTTCGATGGCGACACCGCGATCGGCGAGAAGTTCGCCGAATCAGATTTGATCGGGGTCCCCGCGAAGGTGATCCTGGGGAACACCTTCCTCGAAGACGGCGAACTCGAAGTCGAGTTCCGTGACGGCGGCCGCGAGTACTACGAACCGGCGGACTTCTTCGAAACCTACGCTTGACATCCTGCCCGCCCTGAAGGGCGAGGATTCCTCGCGTTGGAGTCTCAGTCGTCCTGAGTCTCCACGGAGGCAACTTTCCCACTCGGCGTGGTACTCCGGTCTGTGTAGTCCTCGTTGGCCGTTGTCTCCACCGCGATGGAGGGCGGGCCATGATGTTCCCGCCATTCGTGATTGTTCCACTTGAGGTACACGGGCCGTGCCATCGGCCCAACCGCATTCGTCTGCCGTCTCAGGAACGATTCCGATGCCACGAGGTCAGCGTGCCCCTCGAATCCACACGGGCACGTCAACGAATCCTCGTGGCGAATCGTCTCTTCGCGTTCTCCACATTCGGGGCACTCCTGACTTGTCCACGCCTCGGACTCCTCCTCGACCACAATACCGTACTCCTCACACACGCTTTCGAGGCGGTTGATGAATCGGCGGTACGCCCAGAAGTTGTGCGTCTTCTCGTTCACAACTGGAGACCAGTGCGTCGAGAGAACGCCCTTGATGTCGCCAACGTACAGCGTCGAAACGCCCTCGTCATACAGGCGTTCCACGAGGTCTCGAACGAGGGCGTCTTGGGCATGGTCGCGTCGGTTCGTGCGTTTCTGGTACAAGCGGTCGATGCGCTTGCTAGTCTTCTTCTGGTCTTCGAGTCGCGACTGGAAGTACGCAATTCGCTCCGTGATGTTACGGAACTCCCCGAACAGGTCGCGCCCCTCGTACAGGAGTTGTTTGCCGGTCGATACCGTGCAGGCGACGAGGTTGTTCGCGCCCACATCCAGAGCGGCTGAATGGTCAGCCAGTGGTGAATCCAGTCGAGACTCGTTTATGGTGACTGGTTGGAAAGCCCTGAACGTGTCTGCGAGTTCGTCGTACACGAGTTCGAGTCGGCCTTGCTCGCCGCTCCACTTCGGGTCGCCAGCAATTTCAACGCGAAGGCGTTGATTCCGATTCAACCCGAGTTCGTCTTTGAGTTCGGAACCAATCGGTACTTCGAGGCGAGAGCGTTCTCCGTACTCGATGGTGTACTGGTCGTTGCGGACGTAGGTGCGGAGTATGCGCCCGTCTTCTTCGTTGCCCCAGTATCCCGGCGGCGATGGTTTCTCATCGAGTTTGCCGGCGTGGTACTTCTCGTTACTACTGAAAAACGAACGCCACGCTTCCGAGTTTTTGCGGATGATTTGCTGGGCGACACTACTGCTGAGAACGCCTTTGTATTTGCCTTCGAGTTTGCCGGTGTCGGCATCCCAGACGCTTTCGTCGTTTTCGAGGAATGCTTGGCGACGAGCGTAGTTTGTCTCGTTCCAGAGACTCGCAGAAGCGTCCAACCAGCGTTTGAACCCCTCACGCTCTTTAGCAGAGCGAGGGCGAACGTCGAACTGGTTGGCTCGCTTCATCACCACATTCTACGAAATGTTTGTTTGTAAAGGTATGGATTGGCTTGGAAGACTCGGCCCTGCCATCATCGATTGATTGTGGAGTGCTTCGTCGGATTCATCCCCGCCCTAAAGGGCGGGGCTTTCTCCTTGATTCTCCGTAATCCGAGGACTCGCTTTCTTCGAAAGGACCCGACTCAGTCACTCGCGCTCTGTCCCGCTTGCAGGTAGGCCGTTCCCTGTTCGGTGACCATGTAACTGGTCGGTCCCTGGATATCGCCCATCGGGCAGGAAGCGGACATCGGACACACGTCACAGGAGTCATCGACACAGCCGAGTTCCCGGAGATGCCCCTCTCGAAGCATCGACTCGACCATTCCACGGAGCGCGTCGGGACGAACGTCGAGGTCGGAACTCACTGTTTCCAGTGAGTGGCCACGGTGTATCCGTTCGAGGACGGTGCGATACGTGTTCATGTCAAAAACCGGGCGCTACTCGAGCGAAACGATAATCTGGCGGGCGTATTCGCGACTGAGAGAGGTCATGGAGTGACCGACCGAGACGACGACAGGTCCGTTGAAGGGCTGTTTCGTGTGAAATTCGAGTTCCTGTCCCGGGCGGACGCCCATGGAGGTTACCTGCTTTCGGATCTCGGCACCGACCCGTTCGATCCGGCCGGTCTGACCGGCCTCCATCTCCGCGACGACCGTCCCAGATTCCTCGGAACTGTTCATATCGGAACCCTGCGACCCTGTCAGACTTGGTTTAGAGGTGACACCCATGATTTGGCCCGCCTAATTTAGGCATTACTAACTGAGAACTCGGGGGCCATAAACCTAGCGAAGGTTCGCCGAACGCTGGAACGGGTCCCTGGTCGATTGACCGTTCGTTCAAAAGGTACTTGCCCCTGCTCCTGTTGGGGCCAGTGAAGTACCCCGCGCACGGTGGCGCGGGGCGTCCGTGTTTACGGAAAATCTAGGAGAAAGCCCCGTGCTTTAGCACGGGGATGAATCCGACGAGACATTTAACAAACCACCGGACGTAGCTCACTTGTAATCCATACGTTTATATTAATAGACATATTATCTTGACGTGTGAGCAACCGGCCACAACGAACGAACACGTACACTGCCGAGCCGGTAAGTGACCGGTATCGGGAGTGCCTGTTCGACTGGCTGGCCGCACACGCTCCGCTCTGGAACCAGATCAACTACCGCCGCCGTCAACAGTACTTCGACGAAGATGGCGACGTATGGGACGCCGAATACACTGATCTCTACGACGACTACGCACCCATCCTCGGCAAAGCAACGTGCCAGCAACTCGCCCGGAAAAACAGTGAGGCCTGGCGCAGCCACTTCAAATTGCTCTCACTATATCGTGATGAATCTGAGCAGACGGTGACGGAGAAACCGTCACCGCCCGGCTATTGGGGGAACCGTGATGAGGGCTACGAGTTGCACGGCGTCGTTCGAAATGACTTGTACGACTTCGACTGGAACGAACAACGCAGTACACTCGAATTCGGCGTCGGTGACGTGCTTGAAGACCGCTACGACTTCGATCATAATGAGCGCGTGACACTCAAAGTGCGTGGTAATCCGCACTGGCGTGGCGATGACAGTCGATTGGAACTCATCTACGAGGAACACGCTGACCAGCTTCGTGTCCAGCACCCTGTCCGCATTCAGTCAGATAAACTACAATCACAGCGGCAGGCTGCCTTCACTCACACACTCGAAACCGAGAACACGACCCACTCAGCAGCGATCGACGTCGGGGCAAACAACACACTCGCGATCGTCACCGAAGGCGGGGACACCGCCGTCTACCACGCTCGCCCAGAATTTGAACGGTTCCAGCAGCAGTCGGAACGAATCGCAACACTTCAATCGGAACTCCCGGACGGCCAGTACACTAGCACACAGATCCAACGCCTGTACGACGAGCGGACACGGCAGCGTGATCATGGCCGTGATGCCGCGGTGAAACACGCCGCCGAGTGGCTCCTCGAACGCAATGTCGAGACGGTGTACGTCGGTGACTTAACGGATGTACTGGAGACACACTGGTCGGCTGACGTGAACGAGAAGACACACGAGTTCTGGTCACATCGCCAACTCGTTGACCGAATCACACTCACGCTTGGCGATGTTGGGATCAGTGTACGGGAGACTGGTGAGTATAATTCGAGTAGTGAGTGCCCGAAGTGTGGGAGTACTTCTGTCATTCGGAGTGGTGATTCGTTCCGGTGTGACGCGTGCGAACTAGAGGCGCACGCGGATGTCGCTGGGGCGTGGAATATCTTGCAATCGGAAGTTGGGCCGATGGCTCGGCCTGCTGCCCTGTCTGCTGAACGCGGCAGGGACGCACCCTATGAGGGGGCGTACTGGCAGTGGAACGACCACGACTGGACACCCGCCAGTTTTGGGGAACAGTTATGGTCGCCTGACCAACCCAGCCTCAGCGAACCCGCAAGTTCACAGCCGGGGTAATCGACTGACTGGATTACCCACGGAGGAATCCCCGCCGTTCACGGCGGGGAGGAAGTCAATTGCGCGTGGTATCAGCGGGGGACCTGGCGGGAGAAGCGACTGGCCTGATCACTCGACGGTGACGTTGATGGGGTTCTCGGTGACGTGCATGTAGGTCAGGTAGTACCCCTCCGTCGTATTGAGTGAGACATAGCCCGTCGAGATCTCCTCTTCGACGGTATCCTGTGAGGAGTCGGCCACCGTGAGTTCAGCACTCGGCCCCATGAGCGCCAGATAGTGATTGGTAACGTGTGAAACGTTCGCCGTACTCCCCGTCGTGTAGGTCGTATTCTCGTCCGCCGGATGCTCGTCGAAGGTCACGCTGTCGTCGAAGGTTGACGCATCGAAATCGCAGTTCGACATCGAGTTCACGTTGTTTTCCTCGAAGTACTCCGCCGTTGCTGATCCCGTGAAATCCAGAACCAGCCGTTTGTCCTGCTGGTCGCCGTCTCCGTTCCAGTCAGCGTCCGCGGCAGCTTCCGTTTCAAACGTGAAGTCCTCTGTTTTCCAGGTCTGATAGCGCGAACCGTCAGGGGAGTAGTAGATGATCGTTTCCGCCGGGTCGCCGTCCCCGGTTCCCGTGTCTTTGCTGACTCGAATCTCGAACTCCTGACTGCCGGACTGGCTACACATCGACCAGTCGAGATTGTTGAATTTGGCGCTGTCATCCTGATCGTGAAACAGCGTTAGCGTGAAGTTCTCCACCTGGTGACCCCTGACTCCCTGGAGCGTGAGGCTGTTCCCATCCAGTGGCATATCAAAGCCCCCCATCGTCCCGGGGGCGACCAACTCTACGGCGGCCGTTTCGTTTTCGTTGTCGATGCTCACCTCCCCCGAAGTTCGAGTCCGGAAGTACTCGCCCCAGGCCCGGTAGTACGTGCTCTCGACGGTCACCGTTACGATGCCGCCGCCGACCGGATTGACCCACTCCTCGCTGCTGTTTTTCAGCGTCGCCGACTCGTTGGGGAAGACCACCGTGCTCGGGACCGGCTGTCGAACCACTCCCCGTGGATTCCCAGCGACGCTGCCCTGACCACCGATCCGGATGACTGGTAACGTCAGTGTCGACTTGCGATAGTGAAATTCCGGTGGCGAGAGCATGACACTGCCCTCGTCCATGCGCCACACGCCCCCGCCCTGATAGCCGATTTCGGTGTCGCCGTCGCTGTACCGGACGGCGCCGAACGGTTCGTCGTAGAATACCGTCGTGTCGTTGGTCTCCTGGTCCTCGTGTGTCACCCGGATCGAGCCGGCATCCGGATCGACGGTGTAGGTTCCCTGTTGGCCGGCCCCGAAATTGACCGTCTGGATATCGCTTCGGCCCAGGGCGACCATCGAGGCTCGCGAGTCGAACTGACTCATCGCGTGTTCGGCGTTTTGGGCCCCGATTTGGGCCTGTGTCGTGTCCAGGGTCGCCCCGCCGAAGGCCGCTATCGCGCCGACGCTGATCAGCGTGAACCCGAGGATCAGGGCGAACCCGATCGTCTCGCTTTGTCCCCGGGTCCGGTCCATAGTCTCACTCACTCCGCCCGAGGGAATGAAAGTGCCGGCCTGGATCGATTCTCCGAATTAGAGCACAGAGAGGACGACCTGTGCTATCGCGTCGGTGACCGTCTCCCAGACCGAGACGTCATAGAACACCGCAAGCAGGGTGTCGACGCCGAAGAAGGCAAAGAGCGTGGCGCCCACGTAGTGAGCCACGTGCAGATCGAAGTACTGGGAGAACCGATGGAAGAAAAAGGCGTTAACCATGCTCACTGGGATGATTGCGGCCATCTCCCCGAACCAGATCGCCGGATGAGCCCCGTACTGGGCAGCAAGCCCGATCGTCACGAGCTGGGTCTTGTCGCCGAACTCGCCGGCGGCCATCATCGCGAAAATCGGGAGGTACCCGCCGAGATACGGGGGGATATCGTACCCGAGGATCGTCACGTCGAGTTCGACGGCGTCAAGTTCCGCTTCCGAGGGCGTCCTATCCGCCGGGCGTGACCGCCAGAGCAGGACCGCAAACAGCAGGAACAGACCCGCCGTGAACAACTCCAGGTAAATACCCGGCAACATGTTCATCAACGCGTTCCCGACGACGAGTTCGATGGCGGTCCAGCCCGCAAAGGCACTCCCCGCGGCGGCCACGACGATCCAGGGGTTGAAGCGAGTCGAGAGGCCAGCGATGATGAACTGTACCTTTTCCCCGGGGAGCACCGCGAGCTGGGCCGTCATCGCGATCACGAAAATCTCGACCCAGCTCATGCCTCCTGCTCCGCCCGCGGGTCCTCGTGCCCGTCACGATCGGCCGGCCGAACCCACAGCACGTTTGCGGTCGATTCGGGGAGATGTCGGGTTGTTCCCTCGACTGTGACCTGATAGACCCCGAGTGGTGTCCGGTCCCGAATCACGAGTTCCGTTCCCGGTTCGATTCCGATCTCGCCGAGGTGGGTGAGAATCGCCGGGTCTTCGTCCCGGACTCGACAGACCAGCACTCGATCACCAGGTTCGAACGTCGTGAGGGGACTGGTGTCGTCCTCGGTCACGGTCAGATCCGTCCCTGGAATCGGGTCCCCGTGTGGGTCGGTTCGTGGGTGGCCAAGTGCCTCGGCGACTCGTTGCTCGAACTCCTCGCTGATGTGGTGTTCGAGCACCTCGGCCTCGTCGTGGACCTCCGACCACTCGTAATCGAGGTGTTCGGCCAGGTAGGCTTCGAGCAACCGGTGATGGCGCAGTATTTCGAGGGCAACTGTCTCGCCCTCCGGTGTGAGCCTGACGCCGGTGTACTTCTCCCGCTCGACGAGTCCTCGCTCTTCGAGGGACTCCATCATACTCGTCACCGTCGGAGCCGTCACGTCGAGTCGCGCTGCAATCTGGGAGGGTGGAATCGGCGGCTCCTCGCTCTCCTGGAGGGTAAAGATCGCCTTGAGATAGTCCTCCATGACGTCGCTCAGCATTCGATAGCTGGATTAGACGCATCTAACCAATAAATACGTCGATTCAAACAACTTCAGACGCGAGTCAGCAACGTTCAAATCGCTGGCGGATGACCCCGTTCACATGGAGTTCACATCTACCGAGCAGGGTATCGTCGTCCTGCTGGAACCGGGAGACGAGGTCCTCGAATCCCTGGCCACCGTTCGGGAAGCGGCCGACGTGACCGGCGGCTTTTTCACCGGCATCGGGGCGGTCGACCGAGCGACGCTCGGTCACTACGACACGGACACCCAGGAGTACACCGAGGAGACCTTCGAGGGGCAGTTCGAGGTGACGGCCTTCAGCGGGAACGTCGGGCCGGACAAGATCCACGCACACATCCAGCTCGCAAAACGGGACTTCTCGACCATCGGGGGGCACTGTTCCGGGGCGCGTGTCTCCGGGACGTTCGAAATTCTGCTTGTCCCGAGTGGGACGACACTCGAACACGAACTCGACGAGCGAACCGGCCTCGACGTGTTCGACCTGCCCGAGTAGTTACCCGGTGTTTTTCATCCCCGCTGCGATCCCTTTCACCGTCAGCCGCAGGGTTCGCTCCTCCTGGGGCGTGCGATGTGACCGGGAGAGCAACTGGATCTGGAGGAAGTTCAGCGGATCCACGTAGGGATTCCGTCGGTCCAGACTCTCGCGGAGCCAGCTTCGGTCGACCAAATCCTCGCGGGGGATGATGTCAAGCACTCGCTCTTTGGATCGCTCGTACTCGTTCTCGATGGCCGGGAAGATACGGGCCTGGAGATCGTCGTCCGCGAGGGTGGCGTACTCGCTGGCGATTTCCATCTCCGTGCGGGCCAACGAGAGGGCCGCGTTGTCGAGCATCGTCTGGAAGAACGGCCAGGACTCGTACATCGCCTTGAGCCGTTCGAGGCCGTCGTCGGTCTCTGCGAGGTAGGCGTCGATCCCCGAACCGATTCCAAACCAGCCCGGGATGATGGCCCGGGACTGCGTCCAGGCAAACACCCACGGGATGGCCCGGAGGTCCTCGACGTTCCGCTCGTCGCTGCGTGAGGCGGGCCGGGAACCCAGGTTGAGCCCCTCGATCGTCTTGATCGGGGTCGTCTGCTCGAAGTAACTGACAAAGCCCTCCGTCTCCAGGAGCGAGCGGTAGGTCTCTCGTGCCGTGTCGGCCATCTCGTCCATCGCCTCGACCCAGGGCTCTGGCAGGGTCGGGTCCGGCTCGCTCATGTTGGCATGCCGGGCGCGGATCTGTGCGTTGAGCATCTGTCCCATCTCCCGACGGGCGATCCGCGCGTTGCCGTACTTCTCCGAGATGGCCTCGCCCTGCTGGGTGAACTTCACTTCACCCGTGACTGTCTGCTTGGGCAGGGCCAACAGCGCGTCGTTCATCGGGCCCCCGCCACGGGAGATGGTGCCGCCTCGGCCGTGGAACAGACGCAACTCGACGCCGTAGTCGTCGGTGATCTCGGCCAGCCGGCGCTGGGCCCGGTCGAGTTGCCAGTTTGCGGCCAGGTAGCCGTTCTCCTTGTTCGAATCCGAGTACCCCAGCATGATCTCCTGGGTCTCGTCCCTGGCCCGCATCGCCGCGCCGTAGGCCTCGTTCTCGAACAGCGTGCCGATGATGTCCCGGGCGTTCGAGAGCGCCGATTCGGTCTCCAGAAGTGGGACGATGTCCAGCCCCGAATAATCGGGATAATCGACGACGCCGGCCTGATCAGCCAGGAAGAGCACTTCGAGAACGTGACTGGGCTCCTCGGTCATGCTGATGCAGTAGGCGTCGATGCTGTCGGGGCCGAACTCCTCGTGCCAGTCGGCCAGGCGGTCGAACCGTTCGAGGACCACTGCCGTCTCCGCGGTGAACTCGCCCCGATCCGCCAGGTCGAGCACGGGGGCCGACCGCGTGATCGCCTCCGTCAGGAACTCCTGGCGCTCGGATTCGTCCATGCCCGCGTAGTCGATGTCTTCGGCTCCAAGTGCCTCCGAGAGGGCCTGGGTGTGTTGTTGCCGGTGATCGCGCAGGTCCAGCGAGGCGAGGTGGAAGCCGAAGGTCTGGACCTGGCGTTTTAGTGGCGTGACGAACTCCGAGACGATCGAATCCAGGCCCTCGGCCGACAGTCCTGCTGCAAGCGCGGAGAGGTCCTCGAGGAGTGCCTCGCCGTCCTCGTACCCGCCAGGACGGACACTCTCGACGCGGTCGACACGCTCCAGGATGACCGTCGTCGCCTGGCGGAACGGCTCACGGGGGTAGCGTTCGGCGGCCGTCTCGGCGATGGATTCGGTCGTCGACTCCCCGGTCATGATCGTATCGAGGTACGTATCGACGTCCACCCGGGTCCCGTCCTGGCTCAGCACACCGAGTAAGTCCTCCAGGGACTCACGGTAGCGGGCGAGCGCGAGCGATCGCTGTCGGTGGAGGGTCTTGTCGGTAACCTCGGGGGTGACATTGGGGTTGCCGTCGGCGTCGCTGCCAGCCCAGGACCGGAATTCGAGCACGTGAGCCGGGTCAGGTGGGTCCTCGAAGTTCTCCTCGAGGGCCGCTTCCAGTTCGGCGTAGATCTCCGGGATCACGTCGAAGATCACGTTGTCGAGGTACCACTGGACGTTCCGGGCCTCGTCGAACGGTTCCGGTCGCCGGTCCCGAATATGCTTCGTGGTATAGAGACTTTCGACGACCGCGTTCAGGCGCGCGATGAGCGCTGTCTCCTCCTCGTTGGTCAACCGCCGCTCGTCGAGGTCCTCGAGAATCTGCCCGACTCGCTGAAGGATGCCCTTGACGGTCTTCCGTCGGGCTTCCGTCGGGTGGGCGGTGAACGTCGGCACGACGTGCACGTCCGAGAGGATCTGGCCGACCGTCTCGGCCTCTGCCCCCGACTCCGCGAGGTTCTCCATTGCCTCCGTGATCGAGTGGGAGATCGTTCCCTGCTGGCGGAAGGTTCGCAGCGCGCGCACTCGCTCTCGCTCCTCAGCGAGGTTGATCAACTGGAAGTAGATGGTGAAAGAGCGCGCGAGAACGGCGTTTACGGCCTCGGAATTCGAGCCGACGACCGAAGTCAGCGGTTCGCGATCGTCGGTTCGGCCACGCCGGTAGGCAATCGCTTCGTTACGTGCCGACTCGACGAGTTCGAAACTCTCCGGTGGGCTGTGAGCGGATACGACATCTCCGAGGAGCGCCCCGAGTTCGCGGATGTCCTGTCGGACGCTCCGGTTGTGTAGATCCATGCGTTGCCGGCACTACGGGCGGGGGGCCCTATGAAGTTCAGGGAAAGACGAAGATTTGAGTCACGAACTCGTGTCCGATCCGGTCCGCACTCCGGACCACAAAAGTTAGGCCGGTTCTGGGGCTCCGTCGGGCTATGCGACGAGCCATTGGCGGTGTCTTGCTCCTGGTTTTACTGGCCGGCTGTGCCGGCCTGCCGATGGGCCCTGGGACTGGGACCGCCGATCAGGCGGTGAACGTCACCGTCACCGAGGTCGTCGACGGTGACACCATCGACGTGCGGTTCGCCGACGGTCGAACCGACCGGGTTCGGCTCCTCGGGGTCGACACCCCCGAAGTCCACGTGGAGAACGATCCGGCCGAATTCGAGGGTGTTCCCGATACGGCCGCCGGGGAGCGCTGTCTCCGAGCCGCTGGGGAGAACGCCACGACGTTCGTCGAGAGTCGGGTGGCCGACTCGACGGTTCGGCTCGAATTCGATCCCCTGTCTGATCGCCGCGGGGGTTACGATCGACTCCTCGCCTACGTCTACCTGAACGAGACGAACCTGAACCACCAACTGGTCGAGACGGGCCACGCCCGGGTCTATGACTCCGAGTTCACGATGAGCGGGGAGTTCTACGCGGCCGAACGGGACGCCCAGGCAGCAACCCGTGGCGTCTGGAACTGCACGACCCAGGCGGCGAGCTAGTCACTCGAACACTCCCTCTAGAAGGTATCGCTCGCCGGTGTCGGGAAGGATCGTGACGACGGTCTGTGACTCGTCGGATTTTGCAACGCTGGTGGCGACGTTCACGGCCGCGCCCGCGGAAACGCCGGCCAACAGGCCAGTTTCCCTGGCGAGTTCCCGGGCCGTCTCCCGGGCCGCCTTGGGGGTCGTTCGCTCGACCGTGTCGATCAACGCCAGTTCGAGGACATCCGGAACGAACCCGGCCCCGATCCCCGGGATGTTCTCGTTGCCCGGCTCTCCACCCTCGAGAACCCGCGAGTCCGCCGGTTCGATCGCGACCACCTCGAAGTCCGCCCGGCCCAGGTCTCGCTTGAAGTACTGGGCGATCCCCGTGATCGTTCCGCCCGTTCCGACACTCGCGACCAGGACGTCGACCTGATCCAGCGCGGCCTCGATTTCGGGCCCGGTCTCCGTCCGGTGGGCAGCGGGATTGGCCGGGTTCTCGAACTGCCTGGGTCGGTAGGTGTTCCCCGTGGCGGCGATGGCGTCCGCCCGCTCGATGGCCCCAGGCATCCCCTCCTCGGCGGGAGTGAGTTCGAGATCCGCGCCCAGGCCCCGGAGGATCTGTCGGCGCTCCTCGCTCATCGACTCGGGCATCACGAGACACACCTCATAGCCCATCGCCGCGCCGGCGAATGCCAGCCCGATCCCCGTGTTGCCACTCGTCGCCTCCACGACCGTCGTCTCTGCGTCGAGTTCGTCGTTTGCCGCGGCCCTCTCCAGCATGTTGACGGCGACCCGGTCTTTCACGGATGAGAGCGGGTTGAACGATTCGACTTTCCCGTAGAGGTTCGGCGCGAACTCCTTTAGGTGCAAGATCGGGGTCTCTCCCACGAGGTCAGTCAACCGCTCGGCAACGGGGCCGGAGCCAGCGCGTTCGGGCATCGGGTGCTCTCCGGGGCCGAGACTGAAAAGCTCCGCCCCGGGACCGGTTGCAGTCTGTGTGAACCCGAGCGTTCATGACGATTGGGCAACAAACTAACCGTATGGTAGTTGGTGCAATCGTTTCGTTCGTCGTCGCCCTCCTCATCGGTGGCCTTGGCATCTATCTCGGTGCCGCCTTCGTCACGGACGTAGAGGATTACAAACACGCGGTGATTACTGCGTTCATCGGCGCGATCGCCTGGGGGCTGGTGAGCTGGATCCCACTGGTCGGCGGCCTGATCGCCCTCGTGGTCTGGATCGCGGTGATCAACTGGCGATACCCTGGCGGCTGGGTCGACGCCGCCGTGATCGGCCTGCTCGCGTGGATCGCCACGACAGTCGTCCTCTGGATCCTCAACTCCCTGTTCTCGCTCGGCATCGGTGCGTTCGGCGTGCCCGGGGTCTGATCAACTCGGTATTTGAGCGACGCGAACCTTCTTCCGGTCGGCCAGCGCAGTCCGGGGCAGATGCAAACCGAACTAACCCACCGGCCGTCTTTCACCCACCTGATCGTCGATCTCGACGCCGGCGAGTCGATTCGTGCCGAGCCAGGGGCGCTGGTCGGCCACTCCGAGACGATTCATGTCGAGACGACGACCAGCCGTGGCGGGTTGCTCAGCTCCGCGAAGTCCATGCTGGGCGGGGAGTCGATGTTCGCAAACGAGTTCGTCGCGGAGGACGGCCCCGGTCGGGTGACTTTCGCGCCCGGGACGCCGGGGGACGTCATGGAACACGAACTTACTGGGGAAACCCTCTATGCCGCCGATGGGGCCTTTCTGGCGGCCACGCCCGGAATCGACATCGACTCCGAACTCGGCGGACTGAAGTCCGTCCTTGGCGAGGCCGGGCTGACGCCGCTCGCGCTCAAGGGAACCGGGTCGGTGTTCATCGATGCCTACGGCGGACTCGAGCGGATCGATCTCGACCCGGGCGAGTCCTACGTCCTGGATAACGAGCACTTGATCGCCTGGGACAGTGAGATCGACTTCTCGACCCGGACGGTCGGTGGCCTGAAATCGACGCTTCTGGGCGGCGAAGGCCTGGTCTTCGAGTTTACCGGGCCTGGCACCGCCTGGTACCAGACCCGGGATCTAGACGCGTTCGTCTCCTCGATCGCGCCGCGGCTGCCAAACGACCAGTAGTCACTCGGTCCGGGTCGACCTGGCCGGTCGTCCCAGTTCAGCTTCGACGGACTCGACTTTCGCACTGGCGTCGTGATCGGCCGTTCGCTTGTCGTCGATCTTCAGAACCGTACTCACCCGGTCGGCCTCGATGGCCTTGTGGGCGGCTCCGACGGCTGCAAGCAACGTGTCGATGTCCGGGGCCTCGATGGTGGTCGCCATCGGGTTCGTCTCGTAGGCGACATCGTAGTCGTCCAGTGCCTCGATGGCTGCGGCCACGTCTTCGGCCATGTCCCCGTCCCGAACCGGTGCCACCGAGAGCAGTGCGAAAACGGTCATAGTCGGGCTACGGGTCTGCCGAAATTGAAGCTACCGGGCGAGTGCCCTGATCAGGGCCGCTCGGCAAATCGTGGAGTCGCCAGGTCGATCATCGTCGCCAGTCCCGGTCGGCCGCCTTTGACACGTGGGGCGGCGTTCACCACGACTGCGGGAGTGGTTACGTCACCGTGGAATCCGCCGTCGACGGTCACGTGCAGGTCCGGAGTCCCGGAAATCTCGATTTCGTCGCGTGGGTTTTCGGCCCCCAGGAACATGCTGAGGTCCAGTTCGATCGCCGGCTCGCCATCGACGTACCCCGTTCCAATCTGGTGGATGCCAGCGACTTCACCCGGTTCGGCAGTGAAATACTCGCTCTCGGTCCGGGTCTCGGCGACGACCGGGTCGATCGTCTCCTCGATCGACTCCAGGTCCCAGTCCAGCGCGGCTGCGAGCATGGCGATGGACTCGGGGAGGCCAACGTGGCCCGCCTCCGGCGCGATTTCCTCCTCCCAGACCTCCTCCGCGAGCCCCGCGCCGACCTTCTCCTGGAGTGGCTTGCGGCGCTGGCTCGCGTTCTGTACCCGGGTGATTTGCACTCGGTCGAGGTCCTGACAGGGCGTAGTGAGGACCGCCGGCAGCGTGTCCATCGCGAATCCGGGGTTGATCCCGGTTCCAAGCACCGTCTGGCCGTTCTCCCGGGCGATCTCGTCGAGTTCCGCGGCGGCATCCGGCTGGTGATACCAGGGGTAGGAGAGTTCCTCGGTGGTCGATATCACGTCCGCGCCGGCAGCGACCGCGGCCTCGATCTGTGGGGTGATGGCGGTGACGTCCGAGAGCGTGGAGTGAAAGACCACGTCGGGCTCCTCGGCGAGTGCCGTGTCGGGATCGTCGGTCACCGTTACTCCCGTCTCGGTATCGAGATTCGCGACTGCAGCGAGGTCCTGACCAACTTTCTCCGGGTCGATGTCGATGGCCCCGACGAAGTCGATGCCGCGTGCGGCTGCCACCTGGACGATTCGCCTGCCGATCGGACCGATCCCGTATTGAACTGCTGTCGTTGTCATAGAACCTCCTCCGCCTGTAGTTCCTGTATCACTTCCTCGCTCGATTCGAGCAGGTCTTCGAGTTGTGCCTCCGTCGTCTGGTAGGAGACACTCCCCATGTGTCCCGGGAGGTGGTAGTGTCCCCGGTCGATCAGCCGGTCGTGGAATTCCACGAGGGCGGATCGATTCGTTGCCGTCTCGACTGCTTTCACGTCGGTCAGGGGTGCTTCTGGCTCGAAGTGCGGACAGAAGAGCGAACTCGTTCCAAGTACCCTGGCGTCCACACCCCGGTCCGCGAAGATTTCAGCGAGTCCTGAGCGCACCGTCTCGCCCCAGGATTCGGTGTGCTCGTAGACTGGCTCTGATTCGAGCACCTCCAGGGTGGCCAGGCCCGCCGTCGCGGTCATCGGATTCATCGTGAACGTCCCGCCGCCCGCCAGGATTGCCTGCTCCGGAGGCACGTTGGCGTTCGGTTTCGCCCGCTCGAAAAGATCCGCACGACCGGCGAGGCCGCCGATCGGAAGCCCCCCGCCGGCGACCTTGCCGAAGGACGTCAGGTCGGGCTCGATACCGACTCGCGCCTGATAGCTTCCGGGTGAAACCCGGAACCCGGTCACCACCTCGTCGAAGATCAACTGGGCGTCGCGGCGTCGGGTCTCCTCCCGGAGAAAGGCCAGGAAATCCGCCTCGCACTCGACCCCACCGCCGGCGAGCAACATGGGCTCGACGATGACACCGCCCACGTCGTACTGCTCGAACAGGTCCTGGACGGCCGCTTCGTCGTTGATCGGGAAGGCGTGAACGTGCTCCTCGACTCCCGGCGGGAGTCCGGCTGTCGTCCGTCGGTCGAAGGGGCTGTGGACGGCACTCGACAGGTCCGAACTGCCCCCGTGCCAGCCGCCCTCGGCCTTGAGGATGTGGTCCTTGCCAGTCGTGGCCCTTGCGAGTCGGACGGCGTACATCGTCGCCTCGGTCCCAGAGGACGTAAATCGCAGGCGTTCGGCGGCTGGAAAGGCCTCCAGGATCTTCCGCCCGAAGGCGAGTCCCCGTTCGTTGGGGGTGCCATAGTGCAGTCCGTCGGCCGCCTGCTCCTGGACCGCTTCGACGACCGTTGGGTAGGCATGCCCCAGGACGCTCGTCTGGTGGTTCATCCAGTAATCGACGTACTCGTTGCCGTCGACGTCCCGGATCGTCGCGCCGCTCGCTGACTCGACGTAGAGCGGGTGTGGCTCGTGGTATCTGATGTTGTGTGAGACCCCGCCCGGGAAGACCTCGGTCGCGGATTCGTGGAGGCGCTCGCTCCCGGGGGTCGTCCGTTCGGCGTGGTGTTTGTTACCGCCTGATTCCATAGTCGGCAGTTCAGTTGGCCGCGCCATTACGTTTTGGTTCGTGATGGCCCCCATCGATTTTGTACTCGGGCGTCGAAGGGAGGGCCATGCCCGAACCCTCCCTCTCGCTCGGACTCTCCGTGGCCGTGGCCTTCGGGATCGGTGCGATCATCGGCATGGAGCGCGAGCAGAGCGAGTCGGGAGGGGCCTACGCCGGGAGTCGCACGTTTCCGCTCTTTGCACTGTACGGGGCCCTCGTCTCCGCGTTCTTTCCGGCAGGGGTTCCACTCGCGCTGTTCACCGTAGCGCTGCCGCTGACCGTTGCCTACGCGGCGAAGATACACATCGAGGGGGACATGGGGCTCACGACGCTGGTCGCGGGCCTTGTCACGGTGGTTCTGGGAGCGATGACCACCCACTCCGACCGGGCGATGATCGCGGCTATCGTGACCGCAGGGATCGTCGTCGTGCTGCTCTCCTCGAAGGGGTGGATTCACGGTATTGCCGACAACATCGGTGAGGCCGAGCGCCGCGCGAGCGTGAAGTTCATCGTGGTCGTGCTCGTGGTGCTGCCCCTGTTGCCCGACCGAAATCTGGACGTGCTGTTGGGGCTCAATCCGCGGTACGTCTGGTTGATGGTCGTCTTGGTCTCGGGCCTGAGTTTCGCCGCGTACCTCCTGGGAGAGACGATCGGGGCCAAGCGAGGGATCGTCGCGACCGGGGTGCTCGGTGGTTTCGTCTCCTCGACTGCGACGGCGATGTCGATGGCCGAACGGACCCGGGAGGCCCCGTCGCTGTACCACATCACGGCGTTCTCGGCAGTCATCGCGTCGATCGTGATGTTTCCCCGGGCGCTGGTCGAGGTCGCAGTCGTCAATCCGGCGTTGTTCCCACTCGTGCTCGTCCCGCTCGGGGGCATGACCGTCGCCGGGGCGGCGATCGCGGCCGTCGTCTACTGGCGGTCGACCGCTCACCAGAAAATCGAGGCCGACATTCAGAACCCGTTTCACCTCAGACCGGCCCTCGTCTTCGGGGCAGTGTTCGCCGTCGTCCTGCTGGTCTCGGAGTACGCCAACACCTGGTTCGGGGTCTCGGGGATCTACGGAACCGCGTTCGTCTCCGGGCTGGCGGACGTGGACGCGATCACGCTCTCGCTGAGTACCCTCTCGGCGAACGGTGAGATCTCGGATGCGGTCGCGACGACGGGGATCGTGATCGCCGCCATCGCGAACACGCTGGTCAAAGCGGGGCTCACCTGGGTGCTGGGGACCCGCGCGCTGGGACGCCTGGTGACGGCGATTCTGGGCACGGTGGCGATCGTGGGCGTGGTCCTCGTGCTCCTGCTCTGAGGAAGTTGGAACAACGGCGATTGTGACACTCCAAAAGTTAACCTGGTGACGTGTGAAGC
Organism: Halodesulfurarchaeum sp. HSR-GB; assembly: GCF_031432215.1. Taxonomy (NCBI): domain Archaea; kingdom Methanobacteriati; phylum Methanobacteriota; class Halobacteria; order Halobacteriales; family Halobacteriaceae; genus Halodesulfurarchaeum; species Halodesulfurarchaeum sp. HSR-GB. Next base: position 1,378,324 of record NZ_JAVKGN010000001.1, read on the forward strand.
ATTCAAACACCGATACTCGGGAGACGAAATGAACGACAAACCGATCGAAACGCCGTGGGCGGCGGACGCCTCGACGGTCACAGAGCACTACGAGGTGGACCCTGAGACTGGGCTCTCCGATCGTGCCGTCGCCGCCCGGACGGACCAGTTCGGCCCGAACACGCTCCGGGAGCAGGAGCAGCGCTCGGCTTGGCGAACCCTTTTCGACCAGTTCCGGAGTGCGATCGTCCTGCTGTTGGCCGCTGCCGGGGTGGCCGCGTTCCTGCTGGGAAAGTTCGTCGAGGGGGTCTCGATCTTCGTCGTTCTGGTGATCAACGGGGCCATCGGGTTCGTCACCGAACGGCGAGCGATCGCCTCGGTCGAAAGCTTACAGGAACTCTCGGAGATCGAAGCCCGTGTTCGACGTAACGGGGAGGTAGTGACGATCTCGGCTGCCGAGCTGGTGCCCGGCGACGTCGTAATTCTGAACGCGGGGGCGGTCGTGCCGGCCGACCTGCGGGTGCTAGAGGCCTCGAAGTTACAGGCTGATGAGTCCGCACTCACGGGTGAATCCGTCCCGGTTGGGAAATCCAGTGCGCCCGTCGATGCCGACACACCCCTCGCCGAGCGGGAGAACATGCTCTACAAGGGGACTCACGTCACTCGCGGCACGGCGGAGGCGGTCGTGGTTGCGACGGGGATGGACACCGAACTCGGCACGATCTCGGCCTCGCTCGCGGAGACCGCGAGGGAAAAGACCCCGTTGCAGGCTGACCTCGACGAACTCGGACACACCCTGGTCCCGTTTCTGCTCGTCGTCGCGGCGATCGTCCTCGTTTCGGGGTGGTTCCGGGGTCAGGACCTCTTCTTGATGGTCGAGACGGCGATCGCGCTGGCCATTGCCACAGTCCCTGAGGGGTTGCCGGTCGTGGCGACGCTGTTGCTCGCGAGGGGGATGTGGCGGATGGCCGATCGTGATGCCCTCGTGAGTAATCTGGCATCTGTCGAGACGCTGGGCTCGACGAACGTCATCTGCACGGACAAGACCGGCACGCTGACGGAAAACGAGATGACTGTCACCGAGTATCTCCTTCCCAGCGGGTCCGTCTCGGTGACGGGGACCGGGGTCGATTCGACCGGGACCTTCGAGCAAGCGGGTGAACCGATCGAGACGCCATCGGGGCCGCTCCTGGAAGCCCTGGAAGTGGGTGTGCTTTGTAACAATGCTGCTGTGGAACCCGGATCCGAGGGTGACCTGGCGGCAACAGGTGACCCGACGGAGGTCGCACTCCTGGTGGCCGGGCTGAAAGCCGGTATCGACCGATCGGAACTGCTCGAAACCGTCCCGGAGGCCCGGGAGGTGTCCTTCGATCCGGCGCGGAAGATGATGGCGACCTACCACGAGGCGGATGGGCAATACCGGGTCGCTGTCAAGGGCGCGCCGGAGGCGGTAGTGGAAGCCGCGGACAGGGTGCTTGGGGAAGATGGGACGGATTCGCTCTCGGAGGCCGACCGAGAGGCGTGGCTCGCGGAGAGCGAACGCATGGCCGAGGACGGCCTTCGGGTGCTCGCGCTCGCGACGAAGACGGTCGGCGACTCCGAGGCCCCACCCTACGAGGGGCTCTCACTGATCGGCCTGGTCGCGATGATCGACCCACCCCGAACGGCGGTCGCGGAGACGATCCAGCGCTGTCAGGACGCGGGTGTCAGGGTTGTCATGGCGACTGGTGATCACGCCGGGACGGCCAGGAACGTCGGCCGGAGCGTCGGCCTGGCGACGGACGAGGATCCCGAGCCGGTCCTTGGGTCGGCCCTTGACGATCCCGAGTCCCTCGCAGAATCGGAGCGCGAGCGCCTGCTTGATGCCTCGATTTTCGCCCGGGTGAGTCCCGAGAACAAACTCGACCTCATCGAACTCCACCAGACGGCCGGGTCGGTCGTCGCCATGACCGGCGATGGGGTGAACGACGCGCCGGCCCTGAAAAACGCCGATATCGGGGTTGCGATGGGGCAGCGAGGGACACAGGTCGCCCGAGAAGCCTCGGACATGGTCCTCCGGGACGACAACTTCGAGAGCATCTATCACGCCATCCGCGAGGGGCGGGTCATCTTTCGGAACATCCGGAAGTTCGTCGTGTACCTCATGTCCTGTAACCTGAGCGAGTTGCTCGCGATCCTGCTGGCCTCGATCGTCGGATTTCCGCTCCCACTGTTGCCGCTGCAGATCCTCTTTCTCAACGTCGTGACCGACATCTTTCCGGCCTTTGCGCTGGGTGGCTGTGCCGGTGATTCGGAGATCATGTGTCGGCCGCCGCGGGACCAGGACGAGCCGATTCTGACCCGCGCTCACTGGACGGAGTTGGGTCTCTATGGGGCTTTGATCGCGGTCGCGACCGTGGGGGCATTTGCCCTCGGCGGGCAGCTCTACGGCGGGATGGGCCACCCGGAAGTCGTGACCATCTCGTTTTTGACCCTGGCCTTCGCTCAGCTCTGGCACGTGTTCAACATGCGCGATCCCGCTTCGGGGGTGTTGCGAAACGAGGTGACCGAGAACGGGTACGTGTGGGGCGCACTCGCGCTCTCATCGCTGCTTGTGGTGGGCACGGTCTACCTGCCCGGCGTTTCGCTGGCGCTCGGGACCGCACCGATTCAGGCCGAAGGGTGGCTGGTGGTCCTCGGGATGAGCCTGGTGCCACTCCTGGTGGGCCAGGTGGTGTTGGCGCTCAGAGATCGCCTGAACTCGCCCGACCCCGACAGTGGCAACCGTTCGTAACCGGGAAAGTGTCTTTGGGACTGCCCCCCACCCTCCGTTCATGGAACCGGAAACCGTCTCGCGGGTCTCGCCCGGATCGGCCCTCTACTATCTCGATCCGGGGGCGTTCGGGCCGGCGACCTACTGTTCGGTGTACGTTTATGACACTCCGCGACCGGCCGTGATCGACACCGGCCTGGGGACGAACTATCAGGCGATTCTAGACGCTCTGGAGGCGCTGGGCATCGACTGTGGGGAGTTGGCCATCATTCCAACCCACGTCCATCTGGATCACGCGGGCGGGGCTGGCTACCTCGCCGAGGCGTGTCCCGGGGCCGAGGTATTGGTCCACGAGGCGGGAGCGTCCCATCTGGTCGATCCGGCCCGGCTCTGGGCGGGGACGAAGGCCGCCGTGGGCGAGCAGATTCAGTACTACACCGAACCGAAACCGGTCCCGGAAGCACGGATCGTCGAACTCGGTGATGGGGACAGAATCGACCTGGGCGACCGAGAGCTTTCGGTTCACCACGCGCCAGGGCACGCGTTCCACCAGGCGGTGTTCCAGGACGAGGCCACTGGCGGAGTGTTCACCGCTGACGCGGCCGGCATTCATACTCCCGGTGTTGACGGTGTCCGACCGACCAGTCCGCCACCCGGGTTCGATCTGACGGGCTGTCTGGCGGACATCGACCTGATCCAAGAACTCGATCCGACGGCCCTCTACTACGCACATTTCGGTCCGGCCGAGCCAGCGGACTTGCTCGCGGAGTACGCCACAGTGCTCGAATCCTGGGTCGAGTCAGTTGCAGACAAGCGACGGGAGTTGGGTGCCGATGATGCGGTCGTGGAGTATTTCGTCTCGCGAACGGACACCGTCGAGGCCTGGGGCCCGGTCAAGGCACGGGCGGAGGTCGCGATGAACGTGCGAGGTGTGTTGGAGTATTTGGACGGCGAGTGAAGTGACGAAATCTCCGCAGACTGTTAGGGTGACGTCGCGCTCCCGCTGGTTCAGGATCACCCGCCGACCGTCGGGATCGCGGTAGTTTTTGAGTTGCATCTTCGTCCGAGTTATCGATAGCCCGGACCATAACCCAAAGATTTGGGCCTCGATCGAGCCCGATCGGCGGCGAACCAGACCTAAAGTGTCCGACTTCACCATGACTTCTCGGACATCAAATTACACCTGAATAAATTTGGGTCTATGTGAATACCAGTAACGCAGAGAGTATTCCAAACCCGAAAAGTAGTAAAAGAGTATTGTAAAATCTCCATTTGCTTACGTTTGTAGTTGTTTTCGCAATACTGTCATTTAGATCATTGTAGTACTCCATTAGGTTCCTTAGGGCCTCGGTATATTCGCTTGATTCACTCTCGATCTTTTGAAATAAACCAGGGTTATAGCCGATGTGATAATTTCCTGAATCACTATATTTGACAGCAGTATATGCGATTCCAATTAATGAGGGTGCTAACGGATATATGACTTCTACCCCATTTAGATATTCCATGCCTCCCGCTGGCATCACTCTGCTCGTTGTCAGGATAAATCCAATAAATACCAAATGGTAATAGATGAAATTGAATAATGATTCACGAGCTGAAGAAAGGGCCACTATTTGTCTCTTTGTTCGCAAATGAGCTTCGTTAAGACCTTTCTCCCAGAATTTCTCTTTGTGTGTTAGCTCTCCTTTTCCCCAATTATCAGATTCAGATTTCATAGTTCGGCATTGATGTGTTTTACAAATAAATCAACTTCCCCTGTCCGACTTGTCTACGGAAAGTCGGACACGGATTACGGAAGTGCAAGGAGAAAGCCTCGCGCTTTAGCGCGGGGATGAATCCGAGGTTACAAACAATAAACCACCAGACACAGCCTACCCGTAATCCTCACCTTTATATTAATAGACAATATATTTTTGCGTGTGAGCGACCGGCCACAACGAACGAACACGTACACTGCCGAACCGGTCAGTGACCGGTATCGGGAGTGCTTGTTTGACTGGCTGGCCGCCCACGCTCCGCTCTGGAACCAGATCAACTACCGTCGACGTCAACAATACTTCGATGAAGACGGTGACGTGTGGAAGGCTACCTACACCGACCTGTACGACCGATACGCCCCAATCCTCGGGAAAGCAACGTGCCAGCAGATCGCCCGCAAAAACAGTGAAGCCTGGCGCAGTCACTTCGAACTCCTCTCAGTGTACCAAGACGAGTCGAATCAGACTGTGACGGAGAAACCGTCACCGCCCGGATATTGGGGAAACCGTGAGGACGGCTACGAGTTGCACGGTCTCGTCCGAAATGACTTGTACACGTTCGACTGGGACGAGGATACCAGCACGCTCGAATTCGGCGTCGGTGAGGTCCTCAAAGACCGGTACAACTTCGAGCATAACGAGCGGATAACGCTCCAGGTACGCGGTGATCCGCAATGGCGCGGTGAGGATAGTCGATTAGAGCTCATCTACGATGAGCACGCTGAGACGCTTCGTGTCCAGCACCCTGTCCGCATTCAACCAGACAAACTGCAAGAACAGCGGCAGGCTGCATTCACTCAGACACTCGATACCGAGAACACGACGCATTCAGCAGCAATCGACGTCGGCGCAAACAACACACTGGCGGTCGTCACTGATGGGGGTGACACCGCCGTATACCACGCCCGCCCCGAATTTGAACGGTTCCAGAAGCAGTCAGATCGAATCGCAACACTCCAATCACGACTCCCAGCCGAACAGTACACGAGTGAATCGCCTCGGGGTCAAGCCCCGAGGCTTCCCGTTTCCACGACGCGCTTTGCAGACACACGCTGAAAGTCAGGTGTGTCCGTAGGGAGCGCAGTCTCCACGGGCGTGTCTTCGGGCCATCCCAGCCCTAGTTCAGAAAAGCCTCTCTGCAAGACGTTCATCGCCGCGTTCGCGTCCCTGTTTGTCTCGAATCCGCACGCCGGACAGGAGTGTTCCCGTACCCAGATGGGCTTCGCTGTCTCCACACCACACGACGCACATTCTTTGGTGGTGCCTCGCGCTTCGACCTGCACGACGTGACAGCCGTACAGGTCGGCCTTGTATTCGAGGAGGGTGATGAACTGTCGCCACGCCGCATCCTGCTTGTTGCGAGCGTTGTGCGACTGTTCCAACATTCCCTTCACGTCCAAATCCTCGACAAACACCGCGTCGTACTCACGGACAAGCCACGTCGTAATCTTGTGCTGATAGTCCAGCACCTTCCGCTTGATGTGACGCTTGACCTTCGCCACCTCACGACGCTGTTTCTTGTAGTTGTTCGACCCTTGCGCCTTCCGCGACAACTTGCGTTGCTCGCGTCGAAGACGCTCGTACTCGTCTTCGAGGCCAAGCCAATCCACCGTCTTGCCGTCGCTGGTGTGGACATAGTTGAGGATTCCGAGGTCGATACCCACACTGTTGCTTGAATCTAACTCATCCAGCGCGGGTTTCTCGGGTAAGTCAGCGTCGTCGGTTTCGAGACCGAACGAGACGAACCACTCACCGGTCCTCTCTTTTTTGACCGTGACTTCTTTGATGTCCGCTTCGTCAGGGACTTCGCGGTGGTAGCGGATTTTGATGTCTCCGATTTTGGAAAGCCAGAGTATCGCGTGTCGGCCACTCGTGTTTTTGAGTTCGAAGCCGGACTGCGAGTACGTCATACTCTGGAAATCACGTGGCGACTTCCACTTGAGTTTCCCAACCTTGTTCCCGTTCTCTTTCTGGTCGTTCAAGTTCGAGAGGTTCTGGTAGAACCGTGTGACGGTTCGTTGCAGAGCCTTCGAGTTGACTTCCGAGAACACGGGGAACTGGTCTTTCCAGTTGGGGAGTCGGTAGTGGTGTTTGTACGCGGAGCCAATATTGTCGGCGTCCACGTTCTCGTACTCGTACAGGGTGTAGTTGTACGCTTGACGATGAACGTCGATATGTCGTTCCAGTTCAGCCGCTACCTCTTGTGTCGGGTACGCGGGGTAGCGGTGACTGTACTCCATCGCTGTCTCTTGATTCGGGATATGTTAACTTAATGGTTTGTATCCCTGCCTATCGGATTCAACCCCGGGGTCAAGCCCCGGGGCATTCTCCTATACCGCTTGTAAACAGATTCGGCGCGTGTACGATAAGCGGTCACGACAGCGCGATCATAGCCGAGATGCCGCGGTCAAACATGTAGCTGAGTGGTTGCTCGAACGCAACGTCGAAACGGTGTACGTCGGTGACTTAACCGACGTGCTGTCGACGCACTGGTCTACTGAGGTAAACGAGAAAACGCACGCGTTCTGGTCACATCGTCAACTCGTGGAGCGAATAAAACTCACGCTCGGTGATGTGGGTATCACGGTGGCGGAGACTAGCGAGTATAAATCGAGTAGTGAGTGCCCGGCGTGTAGAAGTGATGCAGTCACTCGGAATGGCGATTCGTTCCGATGTGAAGCGTGCGATCTAGAGGCACACGCGGATGTTGCTGGAGCGTGGAATATCTTGCAGTCAAAAGTCGGGCCGATGGCTCGGCCTGCTGCCCTGTCTGCTGACCGCGGCAGGGACGCACCCACGGATGGGGCGTACTGGCAGTGGAACGACCACGAGTGGACACCCGCCACGTTTGGGGAACACTCGTGGTCGCTCGACCAACCCAGCGTCAGCAAACCCGCAAGTTCACAGCCGGGGTAATCGACTGGTTGGATTACCCACGGAGGAATCCTCGCGCTTCAGCGCGGGGAGGAAGTCAACAGTCTTGGTCGTAGATGTTTCGTCGATGACCCAGGGTAAGGACGTAGACAGTGCTCTCGTCACGATCCCAGTCAACAATGACCCGATAGTCACCAACTCGAAGGCGGTGCCCGTCCACATCGGAGAGAGCCTTTAGATCACGTTGCGGATCGAGATCCCGAAGGGCGTCCTTGATGCGCTCGGCTGTGTCGTTCTCCAGGTCGTCGAGGCGGCCGCGAGCTCGGTCAGAGAGGAGGACAGAAGGCATGGCCAATGGTAGCCCGACATCCAGTATAAGCCTACTCCCGGTGGGGCGAAAGTGAAATCAAAAACCCTACTCAAGATCGTCGAGGGAGACGACGTCGCCGCTATCGATTTGCTCACGACTGACCCGGATATCCTCGCGGGCCTGTTCGGATAGTTGGGGCTCTTTCAGGAGATGTCGGACTGCATCCCGAACGAACTCGCTTTTGTTCAGATAGTGCGGGTGATCTTCGAGGAAAGTGTCGATATCTTCGTCCATCTCGTCGGGGACTTTGACATTGAGTGTGCTCATGTTGTTACTAGGGAGTTACTCTCAGCACAAGAAAAAGATTGTGTATGTGAGTCTGCCTCTGTTCTTCGTTTAGGTTCAATGGGTAAACAGAATCAATGGCCTTTGTAGCTGAATTCAGGACTTTGACGTGTATCATACCTGCCCTTGATGCTCGAAGGTGGCGATAACCGCCGAGTGTCTCGTGATCTCCGATAAATTTGGCGAGTGCCTTGCGGAGCCACACGAGATGGCCCATTCGGGCCAATCTCCTCGAAGCCCAGACTGTCGCACCTCGCGACGAACCGACTCTCTTCGTTCAAACTCGAACATGAAACACATCCACGCAGTAGCATTCGTTGCTCTCGCCGTGCCCTTGGTAGTGATAGCATACCACGACGAGCGAAGCGAGTCGTGGTTTCACCGGGCGCGACCGCAGGGAGCGCCCGGCTTTTTTGGTGCAGATTTTTCGAGGAGTGGTGCGCCGAAGGCGCACCCGACAACGAAAAAGGTGCATGGACTCGCCGGGATTCCCGCGAGCGAGTGTTAACGAGCGAGTGGGAAGACGGCGAGGGAACGAGACGAACGAAGTGAGTCGAGTGGACTCGCCGGGATTTGAACCCAGAGGAAGACGGTCCTGCTCGCCTCGCTACGCTCGACTGTGCGGGCTGCGCCTTCCAGGGCTTCAAATCCCGTCGTCGCCGCTGAACACCTCGCTTCCAACCGCGAGCGACACGAGCGTCGCTCGCGGGTTGGGTACCGAGGAGAAGTGGACTCGCCGGGATTTGAACCCGGGGCCTCTCCCATGCCAAGGGAGTGATCTACCACTGATCTACGAGCCCGCATCCACCTGTATTCCAGGTTCACAGTTAAGCCCTCCGGATCGGAGCGAAGGCACACCGAAACCCTTTATGGGGCTGGCCACCCCGTTCCCTGTAGGGAACGCACGACCGCAAGTCTGACTCGCCGAATATCGGCTTGGGATTGCGGTAGTGCTCGACAGCGACTGTCGAGAACTCATCCTGCGGCTCGTGTCGTTCCAATCAGACATATGGCACGAATGCACACCCGTCGCCGGGGACAGTCCGGATCGGACAAACCGGCGACAGACGAACCACCGGAGTGGAGTGACGTCGACGCAGACACGATCGAAGAGCGAGTGCTCGAGCTGGCCGCACAGGGCAAAGACCCTTCCCAGATCGGCATCGCGCTCAGGGACGAGGGCGTCCAGGGCACGCCCATCCCGGACGTGAAAGCCGCGACCGGCAAGAAGGTGACCACGATCCTCGCGGAAAACGACGCGGACCCGGAGATCCCCGAGGACTTCCGGAACCTGCTCGAGAAGGCTGTTAACCTCTACGAACACGTCGAGGAGAACGGCCAGGACCACCACAACAAACACGCCCTGCAGAACCTGGAGTCCAAGATTCGCCGCCTGGCGAACTACTACCGGGGCGACCAGCTCCCGGCGGACTTCAAGTACACCTACGAGAACGCCAAGGACCTCCTCGAATAGATGGCGACGACGGGGACACCAGACGAGAACTGGACGCCTGACGGCCTGGCTGGCCACCTGCGCGAGGCTTCCCTCGCACGGGTGGTGAGCCGCGCCGACGGCGACGGCCTCGCTGCGGCGGCCATTCTCGGCCGCGCGCTGGCCGCGAGGAACATCCCTCGCCATCTCTCGCTGTCCCCGACTGTTGCCGACGCCACCACCCGCCTCTCCGAATCCAGCACGGCAGTCACGCTGGGATTTCCGGTCGGCGAACACGTCTGCGACGCGGAGGCCGCGGCGCTCTGTGCCTACGCGGTTGCCCGCGAACTCGGGACCGATCCCGACCCCGGCCTGGCGATCGCCGGGGCCGTCGCGGCTGACATTGAACCCCACGGGCCCGCACTCGATGCGGCCCGCGAACGGGGCCTCACCAACCGGGCCGGGCTGGCGATTCCGACGACCGATCCGGCAGTCGGACTGGCTCACACGGGGCTCGTCCACGCGGACTTCTCCGGGAGCGTCGAGGCGGCAAGCGACTTTCTCGCACCGCTCGATCTCCCAGCGGAACTCGAGGCCGATGCCAACGAACGACTGGCGTCGGCGGTGGCACTTGCGGCCACGGACACGGCCCGACCCGATCGGGCAACGCGAGCTATCGAAGCCGCGATTGCACCCCGGAGCTCGCCGACGGACTTCGAGACGGTCGAAGGCTACGCCGACGTGCTCAACGCGAGCGCTGCGATGGCCCCTGGTCGGGCACTCGCGGCGCTCCTGGGGACACCGGAGCTGGCGACTCTTCGAACGTTGTGGGAGCAGTACGGGACGGCCCTTCACCGGGCTGTCGACGATCTCGCCCCGTCCGCGGGGCCCGTCGCGATGGGCACCGTCGAGGCGATCCCGCCACGGGATGTCGCCCGACTGGGTCGAGATTTCCAGGTGGACGCCGATCGACTCTATGTCGCTGGTCCGGGTGCGATCACGCTCGCGACCAGCGAGGTCGACGCACGCGAACGGCTGGAAATCGAGTTCCCGTCGGAGGCGATTACCGGCACGGATCGACTCGCAACGGTCCAAACCGAAACTGACCTGGAGACAGTCCTCACGGAGGTCGAGCCCACACGATGATTCGACGAGCCACCATTCGATCCACGGTCGCTGATCCGGAGACGATCGCCGAAGCGCTCGCCCCGGACAACACCGATCAGATCGAGACCACGGTGGACGAGAACGAGGTACACACCACGATCGAACGGGAGACGACGGCTGGACTCCGATCGACGGCTGACGATTACGTGATGAACCTCTCGGTGGCGATCGAGGTTGCAGCGACGGCGAACAGACACGACACGAACGAGCGATCAGACCCTACTAACACATGAGCGAACGATCAGTATCCAAACGCAGTCAGGAAAAGCGGTGGTACTCCGTGCTTGCGCCCGAGCAGTTCGACCGGGCCGAACTTGGCACGACCCCCGCGATCGAACCGGAACAGGTTATCGACCGTACGATCCAGACCACACTCGGCGACGTGGTCGAGGGCGGTGAGAACAACGTCAAACTCACCTTCCAGGTGAACGACGTCGGGAGCGACTCGGCCTACACCGAATTCTCCCGGTACGAACTCACCCGGGACTACAAACGGAGTCTGGTCCGCCGCGGGTCCTCGAAGGTCAAGGCCGTCTTGACCCTCCGGACCGCGGACGACCACCGGATCTCCGTCCAGCCGGTCGCCTTCACCACGAAGGTCGCCGACCGCAGCCAGAAAGAGGCCATTCGGGCGAAGATGACCGAACTGGTCACCGAGGCAGCCAAGGAACGGACCTTCGAGGAGTTCCTCGACAGCATCATCCAGGGACATCTCTCCAGTGCCATCTACAACGAGGCCAAGACCATCTACCCGCTCCGCCGGGTCGAGGTCGAGAAGGCCGTCCTGGACGCCAAGCCCGCGGAAGTCGAGGCCGAGGAGGAGACCGCGGCCGTCGACGAGTAGGTCGAAATCGGTAAGTCCCTTCTCTCCCGAGAACGCATAGATGCGGCGAGCCCTGCGTGCACTCGGCCCGGCAGACCTCATTACCGCCGCGAACGCGGCGATCGGTTTCGTGGCCGTGGCCCTGGCTCCAGTTGACCCGGCCATCGCTGCTCGGCTGATCCTCCTCGCCGGCATCGCCGACGCACTCGATGGGATCGTGGCCAGACGGTGGGGTGGCTCCGAAGTTGGCGAGTTTCTCGATTCGCTCGCGGACGTGGCCTCGTTCGGTGTCGCCCCCGCAGCGATGGTGATCGCCACGCTCGGTGGGACACTGCAGACCGGAGTTGGGATCGCACTCGGGGCGATTTTCGTCGGCGCGGCCGTGCTTCGACTCGCACTGTACACCGCCTACGACACCGACCAGGCGTATACACACGGGGTGCAGACGACCCTCGCGGCGACCATTTTGGCGGCGGGCCTCCTCTCAGGGGTGCCCACTGTCGCTTTGCTTTCAGGGCTGGGCGTGTTCGCGCTGTTGATGCTCGGTGAGATGACCTACCCCGATCTGCGGGTTCGCGACGCCTTCGTGATGGGCACGATCCAGACGGCGGCGATCCTCGTTCCGACGACTGTTCACTCGCTTTTCCCGCGCGGCCTGCTCGCCTGGGCGCTGGCCTATCTGTTGCTCGGCCCATGGTTCTATCGCGGAGCGGAAGGGAAACGCTCATAGGAATTCTCCCGGAAGTCGGGGATATGAGTGACGGGGACGAAGAGCCAGCGGAGACGGAGGCCGATTCCATCGTATCGGAGTTCGAAGAACGACTCGAATCGGCATCACAGGCCGTCGAGGCGGCCGAGACGGAGGCCGACCTGGACGAGGTCGAAGCGACCCTCGAAGCGATCGGGGCGGACCTGGAGGACGCGGACATCCCGGTTCCCGAACCCGAAGACGAGGACGAGGAGCCAACCGATCCGGCCGAGGAACTCGAAGACGAGCTCTCGGACCTGGAAGACGCCGTGGCGGACAAACGCGGCCCGTACGGCGAGGACGTCATCGAGGCCATCGGGGATGTCCAAAGTACCATCACGGATACCCGATGGGCCGAAGAGGGCGAGAACGAACTCGTCCCGGGCGTCCAGGACTTCTTGGATACCACCGCGGAGATCCTCGATGCGGACTTCGGCGAGGCCGTTCCGGATCCGGAGGAGCTGTCGGTGACCCTCGGAACGGTCACGGACGCAGTTGCGGACGCCGAGTACGACGCCGACGAGGACGCCGAGACGATCGCCTCGCTGCTCGATGCCACGGATACCCTGGCCTCGGCCGTCGATTCGTCGACGGCGTGGACGGATCTGGAGATTCGCGAGCGTCTGGACCGCGAGGGCTTCTACGAGCCACTCGAGGGGGCCAAGCACAAGGACTTCCCGCCGGAGTGGTCGGCGCTCAAGACCTGGCAGCAGCGTGGCAACGTCGAGATGGTCGTGCTCCTGCTCGACCTGATGGGCGATACGGACTACATCACCCGTCACTGCATCGAGGCCCTGGAGTACATGGGCGACGAGGCGGGTGTGGACGCACTCACTGACCTGGCGAACCGCCGGAACCTCAACGCGATCGACGCCATCGGCAAGATCGGGGCCGAGTCCGGCGTGAGTGCCGTGGAGGGCCACGCCGAATCTGGTCGGACACCGGAGCTGCAGGCGCGAGCGATCACGGCCCTCGGTGCCATCGGGGACGAGTCCACGACGGGCACCGTCGCCGACCAGCTGCTCGCGGACAGCGAGCGCGTGCGAACTGCCGCAACCCGCGCGCTGGGCATGATCGGTGACACCCGGGCCATCGACCCGCTCGCGGACGTACTCGAGGACACGGACGAGGAGAACTCGGTCCGTGCGAGTGCCGCCTGGGCGCTCTGCCAGATCGGGACCGAAGCGGCGCTCTCGGCCGCTGCGGAGTACGCCGACGCCAGTTCGTACCTGATCGAAGCCGAGGCAGCCAAAGCCGCCGATGCACTCGGTCTGGAGGACGAGGACGATTCGGAGGACCCCGACGACACCGAGCAGGCAGCCGCCGAGGATGAGGAGTCGGACGAGGCGGCGGCCTAGGCCAGGAAGGTACCCGTCAGCTGAAGCGCGAACGCGACCGCGATGAGTATGGCACCGGCGCGACCGAAGAAGGTGTACTCGTCCGCGTCGTTCGGCGAGATCTCGACGCTGTAGCTCTCGAAGTCCCGGTCGAACCGAACGTAACTGGGTAGCTGGAAGAACTCCACGAACAGCAACATGGCTCCGACGACCCCGAGGGCCGACCCCGCGAGGTGGAGCTGTGTGGCAATGGCCATACCGTAGCGGGGCCGCCCCATCCAGATAAAGCCATCCGAACGTTTTTCCCCGAGAGTCGAACCAATCGGTCGCGTGCTGGCGGAACTACTCGTGATCACGTTACTGGCGACGGCTGGCCCCGTCACGATCGATGGGGTGTACCCCAACCCGACGACGGACGGCGATCGTGGTGAGTTCGTGATCCTCTCGGTTCCGGAGAACACGACCCCACAGAATCTGGAACTGACCGACGGCGAGGACACCATCGACCTCTCGGGAATCGAGGCGAACGGGCGGGTCGTCGTTACCGCCGATCCCGGCCCGGCGTCGAACCTGACCGATTTGCCGATCCACGAGACTGACTCCTTTCTCTCGCTCTCGAACGGCGGCGAGTGGGTCACGCTTCGAGGCGAAACTTCGGCGAGCAATCTCACCTATCCCCGCGCTCCCGAGGGCGAACTCTACCGGAATGGCCGGTTCGAACCGATCGCCCGCTCGAATTTCCGGCCGATGACGACTCGGAACGTCTCGGTTACAACTACAGTTCTGCCGGACGATCCGACGCCACTGACCCGAGCAATCGATTCCGCCGGGGACCGAATCCTCCTTGCCGGCTACACGTTCACCGACCCGTCGGTCACGGACGCGTTGATTAGCGCTCACCGGCGGAACGTGACCGTCAGGGCGCTCATCGAGGGCGGCCCGGTCGGCGGCATTTCTGGCCCGCAGATGACCCAGCTCGATCGCCTGCATGCTGCTGGAGTTCCGATTGCCGTGATGGGGACCGACCGGGCGCGCTATCGGTATCAACACGCGAAATACGCCGTCGTCGACGACCGCGCAGTGGTGACCTCGGAGAACTGGAAGCCAGGTGGAACCGGCGGCAACGGTTCCCGAGGGTGGGCAGCCGTCATGCACGATCCGAAGGTCGCAGCCGATCTGGCCCGCATCTTTCGAGCCGACACGGCCTTCGTCGACACGCGCTCCTGGGCGGAGAGTCGGCCGACGGAGCCGGTCGAAGGTGGGATGGACACGACGAGGTATCCGACCCGCTTTCCCGCACAGTCGAGCCAGGCCGAACAGGTGACTGTTCTCACGGCGCCGGACAACGCTGCGGGAGCCGTCCGTGGAATGCTTGCCAATGCGACCGAATCGATTCGAATTCAGCAGGTGTCGATCGACCCGTCGACGCCGCTTTTGAACGAGTCCATCGCTGCGGCGCGGCGTGGCGTCTCTGTCCGCATTCTACTCTCCGGGGCCTGGTACGCCGAGTCGGAGAATCGGGCGCTGGCGCGGTCCCTGCGGGATCGGGCCGAACGGGAGGACCTCCCACTGACGGTCCGGTTGGCAGAACCCCGGAGCCGTTACGAACACGTCCATGCCAAAAGCGTGATCGTCGATGGCGAGTCGGTGCTTCTCGGCAGCCTCAACTGGAACCCCAACGCACTCCGGGAGAACCGGGAAGTCGCGGTCCGGATCGACGATCCGAAGGCGGGCACCTACTTCGAGCGCGTGTTTCGGGCGGACTGGCGGGGTGCCGCCTGGCGGCTGCCCTGGGGCGTGCTGTTCGGGGCCAGTGTAATCCTGTTCCTCGGGTTGGCTGCGGCGAGATCCTTCGCCGACTTCGAAAATTAAGTCGAGGAGCTACTGAGCGCCTCGTCCAGTTCCGCGTCGGCCATTTTCTCGATCAGGGAACCGATCACGGCCTCGCGCATCCCCGGGACGAACCGGATGCTCCCGACGACGAGGTGGCCGCCGCCGCTAACACCCGCACCAGGCAGTTCGTCGTTGAGATCCGTCACCATCTCCGGGATGTCGAGTCGCACCCCGTCGCTTCGGAGCACCGCGAAGTCGGGCCCGTAGCCCACGGTGATCACGGGTTCGCCGGTGGCCTCGACCTTGCGGTCGTGGAGCTCGCCGGTGGTCTTTCCGGGCGGGGGATACGTGAACCGGTGGGCGAACTCATCGAGGTCGAGCCGATAGAGGTGGGCGCCGTTGGCGAGTCGCTCGTGTTCGACGTGGTCGGTGTTCGCCTCGAGTTGGCGCTCAGTGTCCTGACGGGCCCGATCCGCGAGCAGGTCGATCAGCTCCCGGTGGCGCTGCTCGTCGTCGATTCCCAGGAGATCGGTCACGAACCCGCGACCGGCGTCGTACCGGAGCACGTAGGCCGCATAATCCAGTGCGGCGACGATGTCGTCCAGATGGGACTCGTCGTAGCCCGCCTCGGCGGCCAGTTCCAGGTAGTCCGACATGGCGTCGGCCTTCGAGCGGTCCGCGAGCCCGGCGATCGCGGGGACGTGATCGAGTTCGTCGCCGAGCGAGGGATGGAGCATGCGGGCGAGTTCGACGCTGAGCATGCCCGAGGTGATCCGGTAATCCTCGCCGTAGAGGTACGGGTTCACGTGCGTGTCGACGTAGGGATCGACCGCCTCCGGATCGGGATGGTGGTGGTCGATGACGATGACCGGGATGTCATAGGAGTCGAGGGTGCGGTAGGCCGGGGTATCCTCGGCGGTGCTCCCGTTGTCGATCATCAGGAGGACGGGGAGTTTCTGGCCGTGGCGTGCCCGGTCGCCAAGCGAGTAGTTGAGGTCCCGCGTGGCGTCTTCCATCTCGTAGTACGGCGCTTTCGAGGGCAGGCGCTTGAGGAGGTGCCGCGGGGCCTCAGTGTCCTCGTGGACGTCCTCGATCAGGCGTTCGAGTGCGATCTCGACCGGGGCGGCCGCACACATGCCGTCGCCGTCGGCGTGGTGGCGAATGCGGATCGGTCGGCCCTCCAGGACCGCCCGTCTGAGCTGTCTGGCGACATCTGCGAGGTCGGAACGCATCTCGTCCAGGGCCGGCCAGTCGATCGTGGGCTCGACCGCGACGGGATCCGACTGACTTGCACTCGCGGCTTCCAGTCGCGCACCGACTGACTGCTCCTGGTCGCCCTCGAGCACGTCGAGTCGATCCACTTCGACCTGCACGCCACCGTTTCGGGAGCCGGCAGTCCCGGCGACGTGTACGAGGTCCCCGATTTGGACTTCGGGGTAGGATCTGACACCGGCTCCCTCGTAGGCCGTACAGGGGACGATTCCGGTCTCGTCTCTGACCTGGAAGACTGTCGGGCCACGGGTCTGTTTGATCTGGACCACGGACCCCTCCAGATGGACGGTGTCGCCGTTCGATTCTCCAAGCGTCGACACGACACGTCGCTCGTACGCCGGGCGTTTCTCCACCAGGTCGTAGCTGTCGAGGTCCGCCGGCTCGAAGGAGACGTCACCGTCGGCCTTGATCTCGGCGACTTTCACGATCACGTCGTCCCCGACGGCGTACTCCGTGTCCAGACTCGATTCGTGGACCAAACCGGAGACGGAGTCGGAGACGTCGACGAAGACGCCGTACTCGACCACGCCGTTGACGGTTCCGCGGTAGTACTGTCCTGCTTCGAGATCCGAGCGCGTACACTCCGGATCGAGGTCATAGACGATGGGGGTGCCATCCGACTGGGATGACGATTCACTCATTGGGCATCGATTGGTCAAGGGCGCGTTTACCGCTTACGAACGAGGGGCCGGAGTTTCGCTTCTCTGTCAGTCTGCGCCGTAGTTCCCGAGGTCGGTCTGTCCCGTCTCGCCCCCGACTGGTTCGACGACGGCAGGCGAATCGTTTGTCGGATCGTTCACGAGCGTCGAGATTTCCCGGGCTTGCAACATCGGTTCCGGCGTTTCGAGCAGGTCTTGGGCCGTTTCGGGATCGCCATCGAGCCAGGACCGCTCAGCCGACCGATCCAGGACGACCGGCATTCGGTCGTGAATCGATTCCAGGCGGGCCGTCGCCTCGGTCGTGAGGATCGTGACCGTCGATAGCGGTTGGTTGGCTCCTTCCCATCGACTCCAGAGCCCGGCCATCGCGAAGAGTTCGTCGTCGGGGCGGGTGATCCGATACGGCTGCTTGCCCCCGCGGTCGCCGGCCCACTCGTAATAGCCGTCGGCGAGGACGAGGGCTCGCCGACTTTCGAAGGCATCCCGAAAGAGCCGGTTTTCCGACACTGTCTCGACGCGGGCGTTGATCGGGCGGGGGCCTGTATCGGGGGACTCGGCCCAGGTGGGAACGAATCCCCATTCGTCGCTAGTGATCGTTTGCGGCGTCTCGTCGTGGATCACGTGGAGGTCCTGCTTCGGAGAGATGTTGTACCGCTCCTCGTACCCTGTCGCAAACTCGGCGTCGAACCGTCGCTCGATCGTGGATTGGGCCGCGAAAAGCGAGGTGCGCCCGCACATGGTCTTCCTTTCGGCGGCAATGCGGGTAGTCGTTTCGTCAGGTTCCCGTACTGTGAGCCCTCGAACGGGTACCAAGCTGATAGTGTTGGAGCACCAACAATCTGCATGGTCGAAACACTCGAACAGTATGCCGCCGGTGGCGGGTTGGTGATCGGTGCCGGCGTTGGTGGGACCGTCGCGACGCTTTTCGGCCAGGACGGGTTCGCACTCATCGCAGGCTTCGGGGCGGCTGGTGGCCTTCTCGTCGGTGCGATGGCTGGACGCTATGCGACCGGGGCCCGGAATCGGGCGAACTGGCGGTATGCCGTCGTCGCGTTCACCCTGGCGCTCAGTTTCCTCGTCGGCAGCGTTCTCGGCGTGCTCACGGGATGGATGCTTGACTCGTCGCTCCTCGATGCGGGCGTCGCTGGAGCCGTGGCTGGCGGGGTATTCGCCGTGTTGCTAACAGCGATTTTGCTTCGGACGGGCCACACGCAGTAGCCCCTCTCGGTTCACTCGAAGATGTCTGCGGGGTCGGCCCCGAGGACGGTCACGAGGTCCGCTGGATCCACGGCGGCGACCGTCTCTGGGGTTCCAGCCCCGCCCCAGATCGTCTCGAACTGCTGGAGCGCAGGGTCGATGAGCGTCCGATCGATTTCGTGACCCACTGGTGGGACGCCACCAATCGGCCAGCCACTGACTTCTTCTACCGTCTCCGGGTCGGCCAGTTCGACCACTTCGGCATCGAGTACCTCGGCCAGGGCGGATTCCGCAACCTCGTGGTGGCCGGCGGTATAGACGAGAACCGGCTCGCCGTCCCCGAGAAAGACGATGCTCTTGACGATGGCCTCGATCGAGCAGTCGAGAGCGGCTGCGGCGTCGGCGGCACTGTGCGTGCCGGCCGGTAGCTCGCGCACTTCAGGGGTCGTTCCCAGCGTTTCGCGGGCGCGCCGACGGAATCGTGCAGTGGGTTCGTCCATGTCTGTGGAGGATTGCTCGGTGCAGGAATAGGTTTCGAGGAGGTTCAGCCCCACACGACCGGGAGCCAGAGTGAACTTGCGACCGTGAGAAAGGCGATCCCGACGAGGTTGAGCCAGAAGCCGACCCGCGCCATGTCCGGAATCGTGAGATAGCCGCTTCCGAAGACAATAGCGTTCGGTGGGGTCGCTACTGGGAGCATGAATGCGAAGGAGGCGGCCACTGAGACCGTCGCCATGAGTGCGAGCGGGGAGACCAGCAGTGCAGCACCGAGACCGGCCATGATCGGGATGAAAAGCGAGGCAGTAGCACTGTTCGACGCGATTTCCGAAAGGAAGACGACGAGCGTCGCAATCGCGAGGAGGACCCAGACGAACTCCACGCCCCGGAGGCCGACGAAGTGGCCGGCGATCCAGGCTGAGAGCCCACTCACCTGGAACGCGTTCGCGATCGAGAACCCGGCTCCGAAAAGGACCAACACGCCCCAGGGAACTCGCGTCGTGTCCTGCCACCGAAGGAGAAACTCGCCGCGACGGAGATCGACCGGGACCAAAAAGACCAGTATGCCGGCGACGACGGCGATTACCGTGTCGGTGAGCCCTGGGACGAGTGGCTCCAGGACGAACGGCCGGAGCAACCATCCGAGGACGAGAAACAGGAAGACTGCCACGACTCGCCGTTCGCCGGTGCCCATCGGGCCAAGGGCGTGCAGTTCGGATCGGATCTGTTCGTGTCCCGTCGGGAGAACCGTCTCTTCGGGTGGGACCAGGCGAAGGAGCAGGACCCAGGTGACGAGCAGAAAACTAACCGCCAGCGGGAGTCCGAACTGCATCCACTCGACGAACCCGATCTGGATTCCGAGTTGCGCGCGGGCGACACCAGCTAGAATGGCATTGGGCGGGGTCCCGATGAGGGTCGCGACCCCGCCGATCGAGGCCGCATAGGCGATCCCGAGCAACAGGGCCGTCCCGAAGTTCGACTGCTCGACCGAGCCGGCGTCCAGAACGTCAGCCGTCCGATCCGCTAACGGGTTTGCTTGTGTTGGCTCTCGAAGGGCCTGTCGCTGGGCTACCACGCCCATCCCGATGGGGACCATCATCATCGCGGTGGCGGTGTTCGAAAGCCACATCGAGAGGAAGGCGGTGATGAGCATGAATCCCAGAATCAGCCGTCGGGAGTCGGTCCCAAAACGGACGAGCAATTTCAGGGCGATTCGGCGATGGAGCCCCCAGCGTTCGATCGCGAGCGCGACCAGAAACCCGCCCAGAAAGAGAAACACGATCGGGTTGGCGTACGGAGCTGTTGCCCCCTCGGCGCTTGTGACGCCACAAACCGGAAAGAGGACGATGGGAAGCAGGCTGGTGACTGGAATCGGTGCCGCCTCCGTCACCCACCACGTTGCGATCCAGAGTGTGCTCGCCAGGACCGCGTTTGCTGCGGGCTGGAGGCCAGCCGGGGTGACAAAAAGGTGAGTCAGGACGAACAGGGCCGGGCCAAGTCCCAGGCCGATCTGCTGCCGACGGTTGTACGAGGTGGCTTCGCTCATCGGGCCAGAGGACGTAGATCGGGGGCTGGCTCACTCCTCGTCGCCGCTGTATCCGCCGCTATCGACGATCTCGAAGAGCGATCCCCACCCCTCGTCGGACTCGCTTTCGGGCAGCGCATCCCGGAGTTGCCGGAAGTCCGAGGCCGGAACCTGGTCGTGCACCAGGTCGATGATGACACGGGCGTGGTAGGCTGCGTCCGCCCGGTCCGCGTTCTCGATTTCGCTGACACGGGTGAGAAACTCCGGCCAGTCGAATCGCTGCCCATGTTCAGCAACTGCGCCAGTCATGTACCACTTGATCTCCATCGGGAGCGAGGCGGCCAGGTCTGCCGCATTGCCCTCGGGAATCCGTTCGCCGAGGGTCATGAGTGTCGCTCTGATGGCCCGAAGCGTCTCGCCGGTGCCCGGAAACGACAGACGGTGCTGGACTGTCCCGGTGAATTCGTCGAACTGCATCGGTTCATAATTGATAGTGGGCCAACAAATACTCGCGTGACTGTTCCCAAGTGGTGAAAACCAGGCTAGCGGTGGGTTCGATTTCGGTGATGTCCCGGCAACAACCTATTTGGGGAAACCTGCCGTCGGTTTAGCCCACGCATGTACGACGACATCCTCTTGCCGTTCGACGGGAGTGACGGGGCGGCCGCGATCCTCCACCACGCGAGTGAGATCGCCCATCGGTTCGACGCCACGATTCGGGTGCTCTACGTCGCGGACACGACTCGCTATAGTGTCACCCGTGTTGGCGAGCAAACCGTCGATACGCTTGTCGGGAAAGGCAGGGAGGTCGTCGAGGAGGCGGGTCAGGTGCTTGACACGCTCGCCACGCCTTACGAGACCGACGTCGTGCAGGGCAACCCGGCTCCGACGATCGCCGCGTACGCCGAGGAGTACGATTATGATCTGATCATCCAGCCGACCCACGGACGGACCGGCCTGTCCCGACACGTACTGGGCAGCGTCTCGGAGAAAGTCCTCAGACTCGCTTCGGTACCCGTGCTCACCGCCCGAATGCGACCCGATGAGGAGACACTGACATTCCCGTACGAACGGATTCTGCTGCCAACCGACGGGAGCGAGGCCGCCCGCCGAGCGGCCCGACATGGACTGTCCCTGGCGGCGTCAATCGACGCCTCCGTCCACGTACTCGCAGCCGTACCGGAAAATGTGCCCGAACGAAGTCTCTTGGGGGACGAGGCGGTGGGCGAGGCGGCCGCGACCGAAGCGGTCGAGGCCGTTCTCGACGTCGCCGAATCGATGGACGTGGCCGAACCGAAAACACACGTGGCACACGGCGATCCTGTGGAGCGCATTCGGGAGACGATCGACGAACACGCGATTCACGCCGTGGTTATGGGGACGACTGGTCGGCGTGGCACCGATCGCATTCTGCTGGGGAGTGTCGCCGAGCGGACCGTTCGCACGGCTCCAGTGCCGGTCATCACGATTGGCGGCGAGTGAGCAGGCGCGGGACGAAGGCCTTATGGAGACTAAACGATCATTCAATATCAGATGCAGACGGTGTTTGGACCGCTTCTCGACTCCTCCTCATTTGCTAATTCCGGTGCCGGTGTCTGGTCGAATCGGTGCGGAGAACCCGGCGTGATGGATTCGGGGCGAGGATCGTGAGCAACCGCGAGGTCAACGTCACTGACGGGGCTTTGCTGAAGCCCCTGGTCGTGCTCTCGCTGCCGATCGTGCTCTCCCAGATGCTCCAGGTCGGCTACAACCTGGCCGATACCTTCTGGGTGGGCCGGGTCGGACAGGAAGCCGTCTCGGCGCTCTCTTACTCCTGGCCGCTGGTCTTTCTGATGATCTCCGTTGCAGGAGGTTTCACGGTGGCGGGAACGGTACTCGTCGCCCAGTACAAGGGCGCTGGCAAGTCCGAACTCGTGGATTACGCGGCCGGGCAGACGATCGCCTTCGTGGTCGTCGTTGCCGCGTTCTTCTCGATCGTCGGGTTTGCCCTCACGCCGTGGCTCGTGGATCTGGTCGGGGCCAGGCCGGGATCGACCGAGTATTTGCTCGCCGTCGAGTACACGCGGACGATCTTCCTGGGCGTGGTCTTCATGTTCGGCTTCTTCATCTTCCAGGCGCTGCTCCGTGGCTGGGGGGACACCCGAACGCCACTCTACCTGATGGCCTTCGGTGTCGCCCTGAACGTCGTACTGGACCCGTTCCTGATCCTGGGGTTCGAGGAGAACGTTCTCCTGGCCTGGCTCGGGCTGGACGGCCTGCAGGCGTGGCTGTATGGCGTGACTGGGTTCACCGGATTCGGCGTCCAGGGGGCAGCCATCGCGACGGTCTTCTCCCGAGGGGTCGGGGCCATTTTCGGCATGGTCTGGCTGTTCTCCGGGCGGGTTGGCATCCACCTCTCGCTCTCCGATCTCATGCTGGAGCGTGAGATGGTTCGCCGAATCATCCGGCTGGGCGCACCGTCGAGTGTCGAACAGTCCACCCGGGCACTCGGTGTCACCGTTTTGACCGCGCTGGTAGCACTCGCGGGAGACGATGCCGTGGCCGCGCTCGGCATCGGCAACCGACTGAACTCGCTTGTCTTCCTGCCGGCACTCGGGCTGGCCCGTGGGACCGAGACCGTGGTCGGACAGAACCTGGGGAGTGAACACGTCGAGCGGGCGAAACGGGCCGTCGGGTACAGTAGTGGCATCGTCGCCGCGGTGCTGGCTCTCTTGAGTGTGCTCGCGTACGTCTTCGCGGAACCGATCACCGCTGCCTTCATCCCCGGCGAACCGGACGTCATCGCCATCGGGGCGGACTACCTCCGGATTATCGGGCCGACCTTCCTGTTCATCGGGGTCTTCCAGGTCGTTCAGGGGGCCTTCCGGGGGAGTGGTTCAACCCGCCTGGCGATGTTCTTTGCTATCCTCTCGTTGTGGGTGTTCCGTCTCC
Source organism: Halodesulfurarchaeum sp. HSR-GB (assembly GCF_031432215.1). Taxonomy (NCBI): domain Archaea; kingdom Methanobacteriati; phylum Methanobacteriota; class Halobacteria; order Halobacteriales; family Halobacteriaceae; genus Halodesulfurarchaeum; species Halodesulfurarchaeum sp. HSR-GB. The sequence continues at coordinate 1,401,766 of NZ_JAVKGN010000001.1, forward strand.
CGCCGGCCTACGCCCTGCTCGTCTGGGCTGGCATGGGCGCGACTGGCGTCTGGTATGCCATCGCGCTCTCGAACGTGCTCTCGATGGTCGCAGCCTCGCTTTACTTCCTCCGGGGGACCTGGACCGAGAACGTGGTGGAGTCCGAACCGACTCCCGAACCCCTGGAAGACTGATAGTCATCCTTTTCATTCTACCGTTCTCAAAACGCACAATGGCGACACTTCGGTCCCTGCTTCGGGCCGGCTGGTCACAGTTCGTGGCCGACCTCCGGACCGACCGCTTCCTCCGCTACATTCTGCTGCTCGCAGTCGTTTTGACTGGATTTTTCTTCTGGCATCGAATCCCGAACTTCGCGACCCGCGATGAGTTCAGTCGGATTCTCGACGCGCTTGTCCCCTACGGCTCGGTCATCGAGGATCCGAGCTGGGAGTCACTCCGATCGGGGGTGGTCTGGGGGCGGACACCATTCGGGGCGACGACGTTCCTCTACGGGTTCCTGTTGCTACCGGTCGTCGTGATCGCGCTGTTCGCCGGCCAGGGTGAGGCCATCGCCGCCCTCGCATCTCCGGCCTGGGAGTTCGGGTTCTACGAGGCCTGGCATACTACTCCCGAGTGGATCTGGACCTTGTCTATCGCGCTCGTACGGCTCGCGAACGTCGCCTTCGCGGTTGGCAGCGTCTATCTCACCTACCGGATCGGCGTCGAACTCGCCTCCCGACCGGCCGGGCGACTCGCCAGCCTGTTCCTGACTCTTTCCTTTGGCTTTCTCACCATCGCCCACGAGGGCGGCGAGGACATGCCCGCGACCTTTCTGGTGCTGCTCTCGATCCTGCTTCTGGCCCGCTACGTTCGCCAGGGTGACACCCAGCAGTTCCTCGCCGCGAGTGTGACTGGTGGACTGGCGATTGGGTTTAAACTCACGGCTGCGCCCGTGATCGGGGTGATCGCGGTGGCCCACCTGCTCCGGGTGCACCGGAGCGACCAATCCGGACTGGCCCGACTTCAGCCTGGACTGGTTCTGACCGGGGCGCTCCTGGGCCTGCTCTTTATTCTCGTCAGCTTTCCGACGGCGGTCGTGGGGAGACTGGATCTGGTCGTCGAACGGATCGTCGGTGGCTCGCTTTCGCGGGCCAGTCACCCGACCGGCCCGGATGCGCCCATCCTCTGGTGGTTCCTGCGAGGATACCTCAGCGCCCTGGGGCTCCCGCTTTTCGTCGGCTCGGTAACCGGCATCGCGGCCAGCCTCTGGCATCTCCGAGACAAACCCGCGTCCGCTCCGGCCGCAGTACTCGTTTTCACCGGGCTGTTTGGCTATCTCCTGCTCTTCTCGGGGTGGCACGATTTTCGGGTCCACCATTTGCTCCCGACCATCCCGCTCGCCGCGATCTTGCTCGGCTGGACGGTAACTCGTTTCTGGGATCGTCGCCCCTCCCTTGCGGGCCCCCTTCTCGCGATCTTGCTGATTACCTCTAGTCTCTATGCGGGTGTTGGTGTGGCTGGCTACGCCGATATGCCCCGGGACGACGCGGTAACGTGGCTCGAAACGGAGGCCGAGGAGGACGCCGTGCTGGAGGTCTACCGGCGTCACCTCCAGGACACCGCGGTCCCACACTCGATGACCGTCCAGCACGCCTACGGCGCGAGCGATGCTGGCGAGACACTCGATCCCTGCCCCACGTATATCCAACTCGGGTATCGTGATCTGCTCTATCTGGCCGAGGACACCTACTACCGGAACGGAATCGTCAGGGCATCCTACGTTCGCTCGCTTGTCTCTGAAGAGTACGGCTACGAGATCGTCGCCGAGTTCGGCCCGCGCCCACCGAACTTCGTCCCCGACCGGCCAACTCCGGGCGTCTATCACGAACTCATCCGACTGGGTATCGTCCCGCAAACTGACCAGTACGCGGACGAACAGGAGCTTCGACCGAACCAGTACACCCTCATCCTGGAGCGGACTGGCGAGTGTGACCAGTCCCGGGAGCAGCCCTTCTAGTCCTCGACCGAAAGCGTGGAGAGGTCCAGTCGGGCCGCCGGAATCCAGCCCAGCACCGCCGGCAGGTAGATCCCGAAGACCCGGTCGATGAACACGATCGGAACGATGGCACTTCCAGGAACGCCCAGGGAGACGAACACCGCCGTCGCAGTGGCCTCTGTGACCCCGACGCCGCCCGGCGTGAGTGGTAGCAAGGTCACGCTGTAGGCCGTGACGAGGTAGAACGGAAGCAACACGAGTGGCTCGAAAGGCACCCCGAATGCGGCCAGCAACACCCCGACTCTGATTGCCGGGGCCACGACGAGTACGACCGCCCAGCTCAGGCCATACTGCAGCCAAACGTCGCGATCGGTCGCGAGGGTTCGGAACGCAGTCGTCGAAGCCTCGGTCATGTCGGTGAGTCCATCGATCCTGGTCGCGAGTGTGTCGCCGATGGCCGGGAGCAGGGAGGCGACGCTGGCCAGACCCCGCACGATCGGGTCGAGATATCGGAGGTTCGCCCCGGCCAGCAGGACCGTCGTGCCCGCGACGAAGTACAACCCGGTCGAGGCGGCAAGCAGTCCCAGGAGCCCGATGGGGACCGATTCGAGCATGGCGATCGCCACCAGGCCCAGCACCGAGATCGAGCCGTATAGCACGGCGTAGATTCCCGTGTGAACTCCCGTCACTGCGGCGGCGTCGGCGTAGCCGAGTCCCGTGTAGCTCCGCACGACGAAAGGAGCGGCCAGCCGCCCCGAGAGTCGGGACGGGAGAAGCTGATTGACGAAGTTGACCACCAGGGATGTGCTCGCCGCGGCCCTGAGGGTTGTCGGGGTGACCGCCCTGAGCACTGCGCGCCAGGTCTCGAACTGGGCGAGTGCCCCGAGCAGGCTCACCAGGAGCAGGATGGCAATCGTCCCGGCGTCCAGGCTGGCCAGCCGATCGATCACCGTCCCGACTTCGATCTGGGTGAGGAGCCAGCCGACTGCCAGCAGGGCGATCCCGTACTGGAGCACCGTGACCGCGAGTTCGCGAGGGCTCCGACGGCTCATTTCGTCGCCCCATTGGGCCCCTGGTCGGGGGCGGCGGTATCGAGATCGGCCTGGCGGAGCGCTTCACTGGCCGTCACGAACTCGAAATCGGTCGCAAGGATCCGTTCGATCGCCCGGCGCATCCACGCGCCGGTGTGCCAGTACACCCGTTTCGGGACGCCCTCGATTGACGGCAGGTCGACGAACTCCCACGGGTGGACATAAAGCACGGGAACCACCCCACGCCGCGCGAGCAGTCGCATGCCCAGAATCGTGTACCGCGGGCCGAAAAACCGGAGCCAGGTCCCGGTTAGCGGGAGCCTGAGCCCGGGCATGACACTCGTGGGCAACTCGGCGATCGCCGGCGGCGCGGAGTCCCAGACTGCGGTGGCGGGGGCTGGCTCTGTGAGTTCGAACTCGCCGCCGTACCAGCCAGGAATCGATCGACTCGCGACGACACTCGCATCGTATTCGTAGCCAGCCGCTGCCAGATCTTGGAAGTGACCGGGGGCGATGTCGAAGGCGGGGGCCCGGAACCCCGTGACTGGCGCGTCGCTAACTGCTTCGAGGGCCTCCCTGGAAACTCGCATCTCCTCGCGACGCGTATCCGTGTCGAGTTCGCTCAACAGGCGGTGGGTACGAGTGTGTGAACCGATCTCGTGACCCGCCCTGGCGATCGACTCGACGGCGGCTGGGTTGGTCTCGGCTAGCTCCGAGACGGTGAACCAGGTCGTGGACACGCCGTGGGTCTCGAAGGCGGACTGGAGAAACGCCACGCCGTCGAGCCCGACAGTCTCGTCGGCCATTGTCCCCGACGCCGTCCGGTAGGCTGGCGTGTGTCTGAACAACTCGAAGTCGACTGAGAGCACTGCCCGTGGTGTCTCACTCATCCCGGTGGTCCTCGAGTTCGGCTCGCAGCAGGCTCACTTCCTCGTTGAGCCGCGAGACCTTCTCGTAGAGGCTGCCGATCCGGTTCAGCAGGTAGGTCACCAGAACGAAGAGGGTCAAATTCGCCATCACGAGAATGGCCCGGGCCTTGAGTTCGAGTCCCAGGACCGCCGCGACGAACTGGAAGGCGTCCGGGAAGAGCGCGACGAAGATCAGGCCCGCACCCACGAGCACCGACGTGGCGAAAAGGACCATATCCTCCCGTCCCCGCCGGACCATGTGATAGCCGTTGGCCAGAAAGATCACGCCGACAGCGAGGGCGATGGCATTGACGACGGTGAACTCGGCCATGTTATCTGAAGAGAAGGACACGAAGGGCGACATCGGTCATTCGCAGCGGGTAAAGGACGAACGTGTCCAGGGTGAACTGCGAGTTGCCCGTCTCGCGGGTCGGGATCTCGGTCGAGACCTCCGTGATGGTAAAGCCCCGCTTTGCCGCCTCCAGGGTCTGTTCGACCGCCCAGTGCTTGTCGGAGTGATGAAGAATCTCGGCCAGCATCGAGACGCGATAGACCCGGAACCCGCTCGTGACGTCGGTGATCTCGATGCCGCCCAGCGTATTGACCAGCCCCGTGAAAAACTGGATGCCGAGGGTCCGAACCAGGGAGTACTCCTCGTGGCTCTCGTTCAGGTATCGGCTCCCGATCACCATGTCGGCCTCTGTCGCGGCCGAGAGCAACCGGGGGATCTGGCTCGGGTCGTGTTGCCCGTCGGCGTCTACCTGCACGACGAAGTCGTACGCCGCCTCGATGGCGTAGCGATAGCCGGTTCGAACCGCGCCGCCAACACCGGTGTTGAACGTGTGTTCGAGCACCCGTGCGCCGTGTTCCCGCGCGACTTGCTTGGTCTCGTCCGTCGAGCCGTCGTCGACGACGACCACTTCATCGACGTACTCCCGGGTCCCGTCGATAACGGACCCAACCGTGTCTGCCTCGTTGTACGCAGGAACGACGGCGACGGTTCGCACTAATTGGGTGACGGCTGGCCGAGCCCTTGAATGTACCGTTCGATCAGTCCACGCGTGACGAAACAAAATTGAGGCTTCGTCCCCAGGTGCCAGCAATGACGAGAACGTTCGTCGTCGGCCTGGATGGGGCGAGCTGGCGCTTGCTCGAACCCTGGATCGAGGCCGGTGAGCTGCCGAATCTGGAACGGCTCAGGGAAACGGGAACCTGGGCCGGCACGCGCAGTGAACTGCCGCCGGTGACGTTCCCCAACTGGAAATGTTATTCATCCGGGAAGAATCCGGGCGGCTTCGGGGTTTACTGGTTCGAGCACGTCGATCTCGAGGCTGGAACTATCGATGTGGCCGACGGGAGTGACTTCCAGACGGTCGAACTCTGGGATTACCTGAACGACGCGGGCCAGTCGACTGGCGTGGTGAACATGCCGACGATGTATCCGCCCCGGGAGATCGACGGACCGATCGTCTGTGGCGGGCCCGACGCCGCCGAGGGCGAGTACCGGGCCATCGACTCCGGCTACACCTCGCCGCCGGAGCTAGCGGCTGAGCTAGAGGAGCGCTTCGATTATCGGGTTCACCCCGACCCGCTGCTCTCGGGGAACGACGAGCGGGGTGCCGAGGTCGAGGCCATCCTGGAGCTACTCGATACGCACTTCGAGGCCGCACTTTCCCTCTTCGAGGAGCAGGACCTGGATTTCGTCCACGTGACCCTGTTCTATCTGAACGTGCTCCATCACTTCTTCTGGGACGAGGAGCCGACCAGGCGGGCCTGGACCCTCGTGGATGAGTGGCTCGGCCGGATTGGGGAGCTGGAGGACACGAACGTCGTGCTCATGTCCGATCACGGAAGCGCCCCCACGACGACGGAGTTCTACATCAACGAGTGGCTCGCCGAGAACGGCTATCAGACCCACAGCCGGACCGTCGACGACACGTTGCAGCAACTGGGGCTGAACCGGGAGACCGTCCTGGGCATCGCAAAACGGCTCGGGCTGGTCGACACCCTCGCGGCGATCGTTCCGGAACGCCTCCAACAACTCGTCCCGCAGGCGGACGGGCTCAAACGACAGCGAAAGCTCGAAGCGATCGATCTGGAGCACACACAGGCGGTCGCCAGCGGTCAGGGGCCGGTCTACCTCAACCCCGCCTTCGACGTCGATTCGGTTCGGGAACAGCTCATGGCCGACCTCCGCGAGGTCGAGGACGAACAGGGCCCCATTTTCTCGGCCGTCCATCCCGGCGAGGAGGTCTACAGCGGGCCCTTCCGCGACAGCGCGCCGGAAATCGTCGTCGACCAGCGCCCAGGGGTCCACGTCAACGACGGAATCGGCGGCGGCACCATCATGTCCGGTCCGGATCGCTGGGCGGCGGAGAACACCCCCTTCGGCATCTTCGTCGCGAACGGGCCGTCCTTCGAATCCCACGGCGAACTGGATCGCATCAGCATTCTCGACATCGCTCCGACGGTGTTGGCCGCTCAGGGGGCCGACGTGCCGACCGACATGAACGGGTCGGTACTTCCGATACTCGCAGGCGACTCCGATTGGGACTTCAGAGAACCTCTTGCCTTCGACGAACGCGCGGGGAGCGAGGACACCGCGACGGTCGAGAAGCGCCTTCAACAACTTGGGTACATGGAGTGAGCCCGGTTCGAACCGCCCGGTAGTTCCTTGGTACTGGCACACATAGTATCTGAATATGCCATCGGATAGCACCAGACGAATCCGTGAACTCGAAGACCGCGTCGAATCCCTCGAAGCGTTGCGGGATACGCTACTCGAGGCCCTCGAAGCCACCGAGACCTATGCCTGGGAGTGGGACATCGAGTCGGACACCGTCGATCGCCATCCCGCGTTCGAGACACTCTTTGGGGTGGACGCGACCGAGTTGGAACCGATCTTCGAGAACTTCGTCGAGCGAGTCCATACCGCCTACCGCGAGGACGTCGTCGAGGCCTTCGAGACGGCTATCGAGGAGGGCTCCTCGTATCACGTCCAGTATCCCCTGACCCTGGGTGACGAGGAGATCTGGCTCGAAGGACAGGGACAGGTCGTCCTGAACGATGATGGAACGCCCGGGCGGATCGTGGGCACGACGCGTCGAATTCCCGAGCCCGAAGACACCTGATCGGTCGGTTCCGAGCCGTTATTCCGCACTGGGGAGTTCGATCCGGACGAGCGTCCCCCGCGGATCGTTTTCTTCAAACGAGATCGTTCCATCGGAGACCGTGACGATCCACTGGGTGAGCCAGAGCTCGAGCCCACTGGAGTGAGCGAGGGGCGTTTCACGTCCGGCTTCCAGCGGGTCGATCTCGGCTTCTGGAATTCCAGGCCCGTCGTCGGCCACCGTGATCTCCACCGTCTCAGTCTCCGGCGGGTCGGTCACCGTCACTTCGACGGTCGGGGAGTCCCGATCGTTGTGTTCGACGGCGTTCGAGAGCACGTGATCGAGGGCGAGATCGAACCGTTCGCGAGCACTTGCAGTCGCCGATTCGGGGACCGACACCGAAACGGTGGCCTCGGGATACTCGTTTTTGAAGCCGATAACTTTCGTCTTCACCCGGGTCGCGACGTCGATGACGTTTTTCTCGGCCCCCTGGTCGTCGATTGCACTCTCGATGTGGCGGACGCTCTCGGCGATTCGACGCAGCCGATCGGACTCGTCGATGACCGTCTCGAGAGCGGTTTCGAGCTTCTGGGAGGAGGAACGGGCGAGTTCCGCGTTGCCCTTGATGATGTTGACCGAGGACCGGATGTCGTGGCGGAGAATCCGGTTCATGACCGAGAGGCGCTGGTGGAGTTGCTCGACGTGTTCCTTCTCGGCTTCGAGTCTCTCCTCGCGGCGCTTTCGTTCGGTTACGTCGCTGTTCACGGCGACGAACCGTTCGATGTCCCCCGCGGGACCTTCGATCGGTGCGATGGTCTGGGAGACGACGAATGTCTCGCCCTCGGCTGACTCGTTTATGACCTCCCGCTGGAAGGTCTCCCCCGAGAGGATCGTCTCCCAGAGCGCCTCGTAGTAGGAGTCGCTCATCTCCCCGGACTGGAACATGCGTGGGTTCCGACCGATTGCTTCGGTTCGGTCATAGCCCGTGATCTCCTCGAAGGCGGGGTTGGCATACTGAATCGTGCCATCGGTGTCGGTCCAGTAGATCGAGTGGCCGGCGTTCTCGACGGCAGCCTTGAAGGCCCGGATGTCAGCTTCCTCCTTGACCGTTTTGCCGGTGTCCCGGACCGTCGCGAGCACGTATTTCTCATCGCCGATCTCAGTTGCTTCGAGCGTGATCGCAGCCCAGAAGACACTCCCGTCCCCGGCGGTCGCCTGACGGCGCAACGTTACCGGCTGCCCGTTTGTGACCGTACTGAACACGTCGGTGGCCCGGTCCCGGGAGTGAGCTCCCAGGTCCGAACTCAGCGTGGCGATCGAGGTGCCCCGGAGCTCGTCTCGTGAATAACCGAACAGTGCCGTCGCCTTTGGGTTACACTCGACGACCCGGCCCGTCTCCGGGTCGAAGACGAGGACGGGGTCCGGCAGCGCCTCGAACAGATCACGATAGACATCCCCCGGTGTCGTCGCGTCGAACAGTTCGGGGGTGCTTGATTGGGTGTCGTCCATGGTCGGGTTTTGGATCGGCCGGGTGGTATCGGATGGGGGTACTCAGAACTAAAACATAACTGTTCTTCGTTCCGATGGTATCCGCCCGGTTGATGGGGATTAATCGGCTTCGGACTCAGTGTCAGATTCCATCGGTTTCAGAGTCGGTTTCGATGGCGCTTCGAACTCGGGCCCATCGGATCGGCGGAGCGCGTAGACGCCGGTGAGCAGGACCAGAAGCGACTGGATTCGGACCGCTGTGACGAACCACTGACGGGGCTCCAGATCCTCGGTATTTCGATAACTCGGTCCGAGCGCCAGGGTTTTCGACACTTCGATCACGCGTCTGGGAAAGAGCGATCCGACGACGCCGAGCAGGACCGCCAGGAGTTTCATTTTCATACTAACAGGTTTGTCGGCCCCATAGAAAAATTTGTGCCCAATTGCCGGGGTGTCCGTCACGGGAACTGATCGCGGTGGTAACTGTCCTGTTCCATCTCGCAGTTGCCGTCCGCGTCGATCACCAGGCGGCCGGAGTACCCACAGGTTCGGGAACTGTTGTACTTGCAGCTCGTGTTCATGCAGTCGACGGCGTGTCGGTTGTCGCCAAAACTCATACGTTCACGTAGGAGGAGCAGTATCTTGAATCCAGGTGCTGCCCCGTGGAAAGCATGAAGGGGGTTCCACGCCACTCCATTGATATGTACGACCGGATCGTCGTCGCCGTCGATTCGAGTGCGGAGGCGGCCCATGCCGCCCGGACGGGCTTTGCGCTCGCCCAGACCCTCTCGGTCCCCGTCGACGTGGTGACTGTGCTGGAAGCTTCGATTCTCGACGCGTTGCGATCCGGGACCGGTCGTGATCGACTTCGCTCGGAGCGCGAGCAGTTGCTCGCCGATATCGAGTCCAGAGCCGGGGCGGTCTCGATTTCGACGACCCTGCTCGAGGGGCGGCCTGCCGATCGGATCGTGGAATTCGCACTCGACAGCGGGACGAACCCGTTGGTCGTTCTCGGTCGGCAAGGCCGGTCTTCCGTGTCTCGCCGGCTCCTCGGCGGCGTCACTGAAGGGGTCCTCGAACGTGGGGACCTGCCGGTACTGGTGGATCCAGGGCCCGGGGAAGCCGAGTCCGATTTCGACCCCTCGCGGATCCTCGTTCCGACGGACGGGAGCGAAAACGCCGACGTCGCACTTCCCCATGTCGCTGCGCTGGCGAACCAGTTCGACGCTGCGGTCACCGTTCTCTCCGTGGTTGACCTCCAGCGGGCAGGTGGCGTGTTCAACGCTGGCGGCCTCGACGCGGAATTTATCGAGGCCCTCGAGAGTCGGGCCGAGACGGCCACCGCGGCGGCCGAGGAGACGATTCAGGCGACGGAGTCGAGCCTGTCAGTAGAGTCGATGGTCCGCCGGTCGAAGGACTTCGAGGGGGTCTCCGGGGCGATCTGTGAGACCACCGTGGCCGAGAACGTCGATTTGGTCGTGATGGGATCACACGGTCGTTCGAACGTCCGTCGTCAACTGCTGGGAAGCGTGACGAGCACGGTGTTGCGCTCGATCGACGTGCCGACCCTCGTGGTCCCGCGCTCGCGGTCTTAACTCGATTCCGGTACCAGTCCGTCGATCCCGTCCCCCGCGCTAACCGAGTCGGTCTCCTGGTCGCCCCACCCATCATGAATCGTGATTTCGGCGTCCGTCGGTGGCGTTCCATCGACGGTCACTCGCAACAGCGCCGACGGATAGGTGATAACCGTCGCACAGGCCTCTTTGTCACCTGACTTGACGACCCGGGCGGTGGCCCGAAGCGTGCCGTCGATCAGGCGAACGTTCTCGAATTCCACCGTCCGGTAACAGGCCGACGGGCCGACTGACTCGACGAGTAGCAACCGTTCGGTCTGGTGATCCAAGCCTTCCAGCGACGATTCGATAGCATCCACCCGCTCGCCCGGGAGATCGAACGCTTCGAGGGCTACTGCCTGATCCTCGTCGCTCCCGATGAGCACGGCGTGTCCGACGACCCCCTCGTCGTGCCAGGCTGGCCGGGTGCTTCGTACCGCCAGCGGCACTGTCTCGGTCTCCGTAATCGTCGAACCCGATCCGGGAGCCGAGAGGCACCCGGCAAGCGTGAGTGTGAGCCCGCTCCCCAGGGCCCCAAGCGTCGACCGGCGTGTGTACTCCATAGTGGTCTAGAGGGGGCCGACCAGCGTCACCGTTTCGGAGCCTCAAAAGCCCCTTTGAGAACAGCCCTGTTCAGTCGTCCGCCACTTCGTTGCCGACCCGCTTGCCGGCGTAATCCCGGCCCAGGTAGTAGTTGAGCCAGGAGGAGGTCCCTTCCAGGTCGTAGTCGGGCGGCGGGATGTAGGTGTCCCGAAGTTTTTCACGGGCCTTCTCGAGGCCGCCGTCGGCCTTGAGTTTGCGATAGGCCCGGACGTAGATACACTCCTGCTCGCCGGGATAGACCTCACACCAGCCGTCGTAACTCCCGCCACAGGGGCCGTTGCGCTCGTTTTTCGGACACTGTGACATCGGACAGAGGTAGGCCAGATCGAAGAGCGCACAGTTGCCACACTCCTGGCAGTCATTTGAGATGGTCTTGGTGACCCGCTCGAAGGTCGTAAACGGCTCTTCGAGGGCCGAATCGTCGACTTTCTTCGAGAACCAGCGCATCGGGCCGAACAGCGGGCCGTCGGGCTCGAACATCAGTTCGTGGGCGACCTTGAAGCCCTTGTACTTCAGCCCAGTGCTGGGGTTCTCGGGGAGGATGGCGTGTTCGTCCGCGTTGAGCCCCGTCTCCGGGTCCCGCTCGTAGTAGTAAAAGCCGTCCTCCATCGGGAAGTCGAACTCGGAGACGTACGTCTCCCAGTCCGGGGCGAGCTCCTCGCCGCGCTCGACGATGTACTCGACGTCGTCGTAGTCCGCAGCGTGCCCACCGATGTGGACCCCGGCAAAGCCCATGCCCTTCATGAAGGCGTACATCTTCGCCGCACGTTCGAGCATCGCCTGATGGGGATCCTCGCCCTCCTGTTCGGCCTCGACCTCCTCGCGGAGGTCGTCGGTGACGATGGCTCCAGGGATCCGGTTCTCGTTCATCGCCCGGGCCGAGCCGGGATCGAGGACATAGAGGTTGCCGATCACCGGCACGTCGAGGTCTTTCTCGTCGATGAATTTGATGAGTTCGTGGAACTTCCGGGCGTCGAACCCGACCTGTGGGATGATGAATTCGGCCCCCTTCTCCACCTTCATCTCCAGCTTCCAGTACTGGGGCATCAACTCCGCTTCCAGGCGCTTGAACGGGGAGACGACCGCACCCGGGAAGAAGTCCGTCTCGGCGAGTTCGTTGTGCCGGCCGAAGTTGTCCTCGAACTCGAACCCGTCATTGAGATCGGAGACGAAATCCAGGGTCTGGACCGGGTCGAGGTCGTAGACGGCTTTCGCCTGGCCCTCGAAGGCCGGCCCCTGGTGATCGCCACTCATAATCAGGATGTTGTGGAGGTCCTCACGCTCCAAAGCGTGGAGCAGGCCCTCGATCTGGTTGCGGTTCTTGTCCTTGGTGGTGAAGTGAACGAGCGGTTCGATGCCCCGCTCTTTGAGCTTCATCCCCAGGTAATCGGCCGAGAGCGCGGGTGTCCCGCCAGGGTTGTCGGTTAGCGAGACCGCATCGACGACGTCCCCCGACGCCGCCGTCTCCGCGTCCTCGAACACCTCCTCTTGCTGGGGTTCGTGGGAACCCCGTCCGGGGATTAGCTCCCAGGTCACCGCGAAGCGGTCCTCGTCCTCGACGGCCGCACGAAAGTCTTGTCTGGTCATCGGTTTGCCCTCCGGCCCACCACCTGACTCGGTCGGACTCCGTCACTGTTCCCCGTCCCGCCCGACCGGCCTGTCGTGATTCGGCGTCGACACGTGCTGGACATCGCAGTAACTGGGAGTAAGCCGGATGCAATCTTGAACGTTTTCATCCTGGAAAAATAGCCCTGAACGACCGAAATCTGGTGGCCGCGGACGAATCAAAACGTTGATACTGGTCACCGATGATTCTTCGACACTGTCATGTCCATGGACGACCTGCTTGCAGTTTTTTCCGCCGAAATCGAGCGAGTGAACGGCGATTACGTGATTTCGATCCCTGAGCGCGAACTCGAAGTGGGGGAACTGGACCCCGATTCGGTGTACCGCTTTGGCGTCCTGGGATCGGTCTCTCAGGGGACGACTCGGTCGAAATCCAGCACTACCGAGCGCTCGACCCCGCCGGTCGACGAGGGGGACACCCTCGAAGTCGAGATCGACTCGAAAGGGGAGGAAGGGGACGGAATCGCCTACGTCGAGGGCGGCTACGTCGTCTTCGTTCCGAATACCGCGATCGGAGATATCGTCACGGTCGAGGTCGTGAGTGTTGGCCCGCGCTTCGCCCGGGCCGAACCGGTCGATGGGACCCCGTCGGATTCTGATATCGAAGCGATCTGATCGGCTACTGTTCGGGTAGTTGAATCTCGACCCCATCCAGCGACGGGGCTTCGAGCACGCCGCCAGTTGCAGCGCTCGTCGCCATCGCTGCGTACTTCTCCAGCACGCCTGTCACCTCCGGTTCCGGCGGCGACCAGGATTTGGCTCGCGAACGAAGTGTCTCCGCCGGAACGTCGAGTTCGAGTCGGCCCGCATCGACATCGATCAGGATCTGATCGCCTTCCTCGACCAGCGCGATGGGACCGCCAGACGCGGCTTCCGGGCTCACGTGCCCGATGGCTGCGCCCCGCGTGCCCCCAGAAAAGCGCCCGTCGGTGATCAACGCCACCTCACCGGAGAGCCGGGGCGAACCGCTGACTTTCGACGTCGGCTCCAGCATTTCCGGCATGCCGGGACCACCACGCGGCCCCTCATAGCGGATCACGATGACATCCCCCGGATCGATCTCGCCCCCATCCAGTGCTTCCAGGGCCGCACTCTGGGATTCGAAGACACGTGCCCGTCCCTCGAAGTGATGCATCGATTCGTCCATGGCGCCGGCCTTGACGACCGCGCCGTTCGGCGCCAAATTGCCGTCGAGGACGGCCAGACTTCCCCCGTCGTGAACGGGATCCGCCCGGGGCTGGATGACCGTGCCGCGCTTGTCCGCGTTCTCGATCCGATCGCCGATCGTGATGCCGTCGACCGTCTCTCGGTCCTGATGCATCTCGGCTTTGAGTTCCGCCATGACGGCCGGCACTCCACCGTCGTCCCGGAGGTGTTCCATCCGCCACGGGCCGGCCGGACTCATGTGTGCCAGGTGGGGTGTCTCCTCGGCCAGGTTCTCGAAGTCCTCCAGGGTGATGTCGAGACCGGCCTCTGCGGCCACCGCTGGCACGTGGAGCATGGTGTTGGTGCTCCCGCCCAGTGCCAGGTCGACCCGGAGGGCGTCCTCGAAGGCCGCCTCGGTGAGCAAATCCGAGGGGCGGATATCCTCCTTGACCAGCCGAAGGATCTCGCGACCGCTCTTGCGTGCGATCTCCTGTTTCGCCGTGTCGGTCGCTCCCGAGGTCGCACACTCCGTCCAGGAGAGGCCCAGTGCCTCGGTTACACAGGCCATCGTGTTGGCCGTGAACATGCCAGCACAGGATCCCTCGCCCGGACAGGCCGAACACTCCAGTTCGTAGAGCTCGTCGTCACTCATCTCGCCCTCGTGGTGCTGGCTCACGCCCTCGAAGACGGTCACCAGATCCGCTGGTTCGTCGTCGAAACTCCCGGCTGCCATGTGGCCGCCGGTGACGACGATGGCCGGAATGTCGAGCCGCGCCACGGCCATCAACATCCCCGGGACGATCTTGTCACACGAGGCCATCGCGATCAGCCCGTCGAACTGGTGGGCGTTGACCATCAACTCGACCGAATCCGCGATCGTCTCCCGCGAGGGCAGACTCGAACGCATCCCCTCGTGTCCCATGGCGATGCCGTCGTCGACCGCGATCGTGTTGAACTCCAGTGGGGTCCCACCGGCCTCGCGAATCCCGTCTTTGACGTGGGTCGCGAGTTCGTCGAGGTGGACGTGGCCGGGAACGATCTCGTTCCAGGAGTTCGCTACCCCGATGAGCGGTTGATGGATCTCCTCGTCGTCCAGTCCTGCCGCCCGGAAGAGCGAGCGGTGGGGGGCCCGATCGACGCCCTCGGTCACCGTCGCGCTCCGCATGTCGCTGTCCTTCTCGGTAAAGTCGGCCATCCTAGTCTGTTCGTACCTGGTCGTGGGGACCTTTAACCCACCCGATCAACGCGAGATCTGATCACCGTGAACGCGACTGACGTGGCGTCCGACACACCCATGTCGGTAGAACGGGAGTCCACCGACAAGCCAACGGCTTCAGCCGTTGGTAGCTGACTGGCGTCGATAGACAGCTTCGAGGACGAGCAGTGCGAGCAACCCACCGACCAGGACCATCGCTCCGGGCTCAACGAGGAAATTCCCGATCTGCTCGATCAAGCCCGGTGTCGCGTTCGCGGATTCCGTCGCGGTCTGGAGCATGACTTGATCGCCACCTGACTCCCCGGGCGAGATCCGCTCACCCAGGGCGAACTGCGCGAGAACCCCGCCCGCGAAAACCGCCGAGAGGCCCCCAACCATGCGTTTGAGTTTGTTTTCCATCTCCGATCGAGTGTGCTCTCCCTCGACGATCACCAGGGGATCGCTGGTCGGGGCGTAGACTGACATCTCCGCTCCCTTCTCGGAGTACCGCGTGCCGACCGACTCGACGAGGTCGACCTCGCCGAGTTTCTCCAGGTGGTAGTGGACGTTCTGGAGGGATGTGTCGGTCGCGTCGGCGAGTTCGGAGGGCGTGGCCGGGTCTTCATAGAGGTGTTCGAGCATCCGTCGACGGGTCGCCGAAGAGAGGGCCTCGAAGACCGCGTCCACGTTCGGCCCGTCCAGGGGAACGACTCTGGGCTCGGTGGCCGCAGCTGACTCCCCCGGCCGAATCTGGGTGAGCGGGCTCGACATGGGTACTTGCCACTTGTACTCACCCGTGGGTTAAAACTCTACCAGAAGATCAAACCGTGACTGTAGTCTTTCCTGGATCGGCCGGTGACCCTATGTGTCCGGTCCCCGTTGGATCGGTCTGATGTGGAACTACCGCGGGACGACGCCCATGGCGGACCGTCCGGACGGGTTTTTCGCGGACGGGCATTTCTGGGTCCGGGAGTTCGTCCTCGGCCGGGCCGTTGCGGTTCGGATGGACGAGTCGGGATTGCTCACGTTCGCCGGCCCCGAGGGTGAGTTCGATGCCGAGGAACCCCCCTGGTCGCTCCGTCGATCCATCGAGGCCGTTCGGTCGAACCTCGACCGTGACCGGCTTCGCAACGCCGCTGATGACGCCGGGGCGTACACCTTCTACCTGCTCGCGCCGCTCTCGATCGGTATCGACTACGATTTTGATACCCTCCCTCCGGCACTGGGAGTGGATATCTGGGATAGCTCCGCCGGGGAGTACACCACCCTCGACGTGACCGAGCGGGTTTTCGAGGGAATCGGCCTGTGGACGGCCCCGACCATTGCGCGGGAAGTGCCTGCACGGGACCTCTCGCCGGAGACCTACGAACTCCCGAGGTCGCACTGGGCGGACGAACAGGCCGCCGGCGTCGTCTTCCGGAAGAAACACGGTGGGGCCGTCAGACTCCTTCGAACCCCCTTCGAAAACACGACGTGGGAATCCCCGGAGTCGGCCGGCGTCCCGGATTTCGACGATTGGATCGGAGCGCATCTGGATGCTGACCGCGCCAGGTCACTTCTCAAGCGGACTGATCAGTCCCTCGATTCCGTGGGAATCGAAGCGGCGACTGCCCTAATCGGGGCTTCACTGGCCCAGCGGCAGTACGCAACGGTGGGTCAGATCGCCGATTCGGATCCGGAACGGTTCCGAACGGCGATCCGAGACCGCCTCGTCGAAATACGCGAGACAGAAGCAAGCGAATCGGCTTCCTAACCTCCTACAACTTTAACTGCGTGGTCGGTTAATCGGGGCATAATGGGAACTGAGGAGGGTGGTGGGGAGGACGGGGCCACGAACCCGTCAGTCGATCCGGACGGTGGGGCGAGGGCACCGGATCAGGCTGAAACGAGCACCGCGGACAGAACGGACATGGAACGGGACGACAACGGAGATTTTTCCGGGCCGGCCGATCTTCGAGAAGCCATTCAGCGAGGTGTTACCGTAGCGGCTCGACTCGACGAAACCGTCACTCGTGCCCGACTGGGCCAGGCCGCGACGGACGCGGACAACCTCGACACGGCGGTCACCAATCTCATCGAGGGCACCGTCCCCGTCCGGAAAGGCGTCTACTCCTGGCTTCACTTCAAGTGGGAATACTACCTGGACGAGGTGGGCGACCCACCACGGGACGACGACGGGACCCCTGAACCCTTCGATAAGGCAGCGTATCTCGGGTTCGAGCCCGGGGACATCGAGTCCACACTCAGCTACGGGGAATCACGCGCGGACGCCCTTGCCGATCTTATCGAGGAACGAACCGTCAACGTCCAACCAGACCTCGACGAGGACGCCTTTTTCTCCACGGTCTCGGGGGCGACGACGCTCACGAACCGCTACGACCTCGAACGGGCCGTCCCGATGGCGAAGAAGACCCACTTCGTCGAGGAGGAGCGCTACTGGGTGAACAAGCCCTATGCCTTCGTCGTCATCTTTCACTCCCGGAAGGAAAACGAGAAGAAGTACTACCTCATCGAGCCCTACCGCACGCCGATCGAGGCCGACCTCCGTGAGTTTCTCACCGAAAAGCTCCGGACGGCCATCAAATACGCCGAGGAAGGGGTTACAATCGGCGGGTCAGACGCCGAACGCCGGGCCGTCATCGAGCGTGAGACCGACCGGCTGTTGAACCGCTATGATCTCTACGACACGGCGCCGGACCGTGGGTTCAGGGAGACGATTGCCGACGGACTGGACTTCGGAGACCGGGATGGGTTCCTGGGCCGATTCACTGGGGACACTGGGGCAGTGGGCCAGCTCCGGAACTGGCTCGCCCCCGAGGCTGGACCCGAGGCAGATTCGAACCCGGAAGCACTCTCGGGAATCGCGGCCAGGCCCGAACCGGCCCTTCTCGCGGAGGACGATCCCGAGTTAAACGAATACCAGGTGGAGAAGCTCCGGTACTTTCTGGCCCGGGATTTCACCGGGTACGAGCGGATCGACGGTATCAAACACGACATCAACGTCGAGGACATCTCGTGTGACGGCTACGAGAGCCCCGTGTTCGTCTATCACACGGATTACGAACAGCTCATCTCGAATGTCACGCATGGCACCGAGCAACTCGATGACTTCGTGGTGAAACTCGCCCAGCGCTCGGGCAAGGGGATCAGCAAGCGCCAGCCACAGGTCGATGCGACCCTGCCGGACGGCTCCCGTGCCCAGTTGACTCTCGGAACCGAAGTGTCCGATCACGGGACGAACTACACCATCCGGCAGTTCAAGGACGTCCCGTTCACGCCGGTCGATCTCATCAACTGGAAGACCTTCTCGCTGGAGGAGATGGCCTTCCTCTGGCTCTGTATCGAGAACAACAAGTCCCTGCTCTTTGCCGGCGGCACGGCCTCGGGGAAGACGACCAGCCTGAACGCGGTCTCGCTTTTCGTCCCCAGCAACGCCAAGATCGTCTCCATCGAGGACACCCGGGAGGTGGAACTGCCCCAGCGCAACTGGATCGCGTCGGTCACACGCCCCTCGTTTGGCGAGGACGAAGCCGGCGACATCGACGAGTTCGACCTCCTGGAGGCGGCCCTGCGCCAGCGCCCCGACTACATCATCATGGGTGAGGTCCGGGGGGAAGAGGGGCGAACGCTCTTCCAGGTCATGTCGACGGGCCACACCACCTACACCACCTTCCACGCGGACAACGTCAGCGAGGTCATCAAGCGGTTCACCACCGAACCGATCAACGTCTCGAAGACCCTCTTTACCGCCCTGGATCTGGTGTCGATCCAGGCCTCGACCAGGGTCCGCGGGAAGAAAGTACGGCGCAGCCGAAATATTACCGAAATCCGGCGGTACGACGCCGAGAACGACGAGATCAACGTCAACGACGTCTTCCAGTGGCGGCCCGAGACCGACACCTATCGCAGCACCGCCGAGTCGACCACGCTCGACGAGATCAAGTTCGACCGGGGCTGGTCGGAAGCCGAGTTGCAACAGCAACTCTTCGAACGGCGGGTCGTCCTCGCCTCGCTCATCGAGCAGGGGCTCAACACGTACAGCGAGGTGGCAGCGACTCTCCAGGCCTACATCAACGACCCGGAGACGCTGCTTACCCTCATCGCGAACGACGAACTCGAGGAGGCACTCGGTGACCTTCGGGAACTGGAAAGTGTTCTGATCGACGTCGATCCCGAACTCGAAGCGATGGTGCCACGGCCCGAACCGGACGCGGACATCCTCGAAACGACCACCGAAATCCTCGACCGGGCCGAGGAGGAACTCTTCCCCGAGTATCGCGGCGAGCGAGGGGCCGAACTCGTCGACATCCTTCCCGATCAGGACGACAGCAAGGCGCCGAGCGAAACTGACAGGCCGGGGGCGGATGAGCCCGATCACTCGGAGGATTCGACCGCATGAGCACCGACCATCTGGGTGGCCGCTCGGAGCAGTTCGCCGACCTGTTCTATCCGCTCTTCGAGTGGCTATTCGGCGAGGACTCCGAGTTCGTCGCTGACCTCGAACGCAAACTCGCCGAGGCCCGGATGGAGGAAACTGTCGAACTGTACGTCTCCCGGGCGATCGGGTATGGCGTTCTCGCTGGCCTGTTTCTCTGGGTTCTTGGAACCGGTCTCGGATATGCGCTCTTTGGATTGGGGCTCGTTGGAACCGACGTGTCGATCGGGTTGCCGGTCTCGAACCCGGCGATCGCTGCGTTCCTGGAGGCACTCAAAGTGCCCGCGCTCGTCCTCGTCACTGGCCTCTTCTTCGGGGCGATCGGGTTCGTCACCGGCTTCGGGATGCTGGTGCTCATGCCCTACAACAGGGCCGCCTCGCGAAAGCGGGAGATCAACATGTTGCTCCCCGACGCCGTCTCGTTCATGTATGCGCTCTCGATCGGCGGGCTCAATCAACTGGAGATTCTCGAGGCGATGGCCCAGGCCGAGGACACCTACGGGGAGGTCGCCCTGGAGTTCCGGACGATCGTCCAGGAGACTGAATACTTCGACGTGGACTATCGAACCGCGATCCGCCGGCGCTCGATGGAGACCCCCAGTGAGGACCTCTCGCAGTTCTTCACGGACATGCTCTCGATCATCAACAGCGGCGGGGACATGGCGGCGTTCCTCGAGGACAAGAAGGAGACCCACATGCGAACCGCAAAACAGCAACAGGAGCTCACCCTGCAGACTCTCGAGCTGTTCGGCGAGATGTACATGACCCTCTCGCTGTTCCCGCTCTTGCTCATCATCGTCCTGGTCGTGATGAGCATGCTGGGCCAGTCCCAGGAGTTCCTCCTCTACGCGACGGTCTATGTCCTGTTACCGATGGTGAGTGTCGCCTTTCTCGTCATGGTCTCCACGGTCAAGCAGGACGAACCCGGGGATGGCTATCTCGATCTGGGGGCCGTGCAGGACGGCGACGAACTCACCCGGACGGTGGGTGACGGCGGGGCTACCCCACCGGCCGAAACCGCTCTCCACCGCCGACTCGAAAGCCGCGAGCGCAGGTACGCCCTCTCACAATTCCTCCGCCAGCCTCACTACTACTTCCGGGAACACCCGCTTATCACGCTCGTCCTGACACTTCCCCTTACCATCGGGATCCTGGCGCATGCGATCACCAGCGGGTTGGTTCCGCTCTCGTTCTCGGGACTGGTCGACAATCCCGTCGGATCGACGTTCATCTACGTCTACGTGCCACTCTACGTCGTCGGAGTCCCACTCGCCGTGTTCTACGAGTGGAACCAGCACACCCGGAATCGAATCACGGGCAAACTTTCGGAGAACCTTCGAAAGCTTTCGAGTGCGAACGACACGGGACTCACACTCCTGGAGTCCATCAGGACGGTCGCCGATACCTCGAGTGGCCGGCTCGCCGACGAGTTCGACGAGATGTACGCCAAGGTTACCTACGGCATGACCCTCTCCCGCGCGCTCGTGGAGTTCAACAACAAGTACCACGTGCCTCGACTCGCCCGAACGGTGAACCTCGTCACGAAGGCCCAGGAGGCTTCGAGTCGCATCACGGCCGTCCTTTCGACGGCCGCCCAGGCGAGTGAGAACCAGGACGATATCGAACGGGAACGGACCTCGCGGGCCCGCATGCAGGTCGTCATCATCGTGATGACCTACCTGACGCTTCTGGCCGTGATGGTGATCCTTCAGACCCAGTTCCTGGAAGTCCTCTCGGGCCTGACCAGTTCGGCCGAGGGGGCCAGCGGCGGTGCCGTCGGTGGGGCATCCTTTGGCGCCAGCCTCGACGTGGAGCTCCTGAAGTTGCTCTTCTTCCACGCGGTGACGATTCAGGGCATCCTCGCGGGGGTCATCTCCGGGTACATCAGTCACGCCCGCCTGCTTGCCGGGTTGAAGTACGCCATCGTTCTCCCGACCATCGCACTCGTGGTGTGGGCTTTCATATGAACGACCGTGGCCAGTCCACTCTCGACTTCCTGCTGGGGATCGTGCTCTTCCTGCTCGCCGTTACGATGGTCGTCGGGTTCGTGCCCGGGATGCTCGATCCGTTCGTAACCGGAACGGAGGGTCATCCAGTGACCGCGGACCGGGCGGTGTCAACCCTCACCAGCGACAAACTGGCGACCGGAGAGTCTCCGTACGTCACGACCCGTGAGCGGGTATGGGCCGTCATCAATGATTCCACCGAGGCTGAACTGGCCACGGCTCTCGGTGTCGGCAACGGGGCTCGACTCAACGTCACCGTGACGAACCGAACCGCGCCGGTCGAACAGGTCGGCCCGGTCCCACCTGATACGGGGTCGGTGACGACTGCCCACCGGGTGATATCGATCGACGGCCAGGCGGCGACGGTGACACTCCGGGTGTGGAAACCGTGAGCCGGACCGAGCCACGCGAACGGTTCGGCGACCGCGGCCAGGCCCACGCACTCGAAGGCATCGCGGCTGCCCTCCTGGTGCTGGCCAGTCTCACCTTTGCCCTCCAGGTCACGGCGGTCACGCCATTGACCGCGAGTACGGCGAGTCAACACCTCCAGACCCAGGGGAGTGGGGTCGCAAACGGCGTCCTGGTGACGGCGGACGAAGCCGAGGAGCTCAGAGAGACCGTGCTTTACTGGAACGAGAGTGCCAGCCCCCCTCGCTTTCACGACTCCGGGACGAGTGGGACCTACGCCGGAGCACCACCCACTGCGTTCGGGGACCGGCTCGCCGGGACCCTGGGGGAGACGGGAATGGTCTACAACGTACATCTCAGATACCTCAGTTCGTCGGGCGATCAGCGAGTTCGGACGCTGGTCGATCAAGGGAACCCATCAGACCAGGCAGTGACCGCCTCCCGGACCGTCGTCCTGTACGACGACGACCAGATCCGGGCCGCAGATGGGTCCCCGACCGACCAAACGGTCTCGGACGTGTCGGGATACTTCGCCCACGACACCGCTCCGGGTCCGCTTTACAACGTGATTCGTGTGGAGGTGGTCGTATGGCGCGTGTAGATCGAGGCGTTTCGACGGCCGTGGGCTACGTCCTGAACCTCGGGATCGCGACGCTGCTCGTCACGGGACTGCTGGTCGCCGGTTCCGGACTCGTCGCGGACCAGCGGGAGCGCGCTGCGGGGGCCGAACTGGATGTGATCGGCAATCGAATCGCGGCCGACCTGGAGACGGCTGACCGGCTGGTCCGGAACGGGAATGGCTCAGTGACGGTCCGCACGTCGCTTCCGAACACCGTCGCTGGCAGCAGCTATCGGGTGGCCATCGAATCGACCGGCGGAAATGCGACGGTGATCGTCTCGACCAACGACCCGTCTCTCGCCCGCACGGTCCCAGTCGTGAACGAGACGCCGATCCGACCAACGACGGTCAGCGGTGGCTCAATCGTCGTGCGTGGCAATCAAACCGGACTGGAGGTGACCGATGGATAGAGCCGTCAGTGACTTGGTTGGCTATGTCCTCATATTCGCGTTGATCACCAGTTCGGTCGCGGTCGTGACCGTCGGGGGGTACGACAGTCTGGGCAGCGTCCGTGACGCCGAGCGGTTCGAGAACGCCCAACGTGTCTTTGACGTGCTGGGGACGAACGTCGACGATCACCTCGAATCACACGTCGAATCCCGCGGCACCGAGATTCGCCTCGCGGACGCCCGTCTCGGGTTCAGTGATCCAGTGACGGTGAACGTCACCGTCGAGGGTGTCGGTTCCAACCAGACGACGATCGATCCACTCGTGTATACCCAGGGTGCCGACAGACAGATCGCCTATACCGGCGGGGCGGTGCTCCGTGCCGAGGGGGGCGGTGCACTCGTCACGACCGGGCCGCCGTTCCGCTTTGGCGATGAAATGATGATCACGATGGTCAAAACGCGGGGTCGAGACCCCGGTATCGCCGGGTCGGGTCGGGTGCTCGTCCGGACCGAGGCGACCACCCGGTCGACGCATGCCTACACCGACGGCCCCTACACCATCTCCGTCACCGTCAACGATTCCTATCCGGATGCCTGGGAACGGTGGTTCGAATCAGAGACCGACGAGGACTGTACGGCAACCGGTGGGACCGTTACCTGTGACGGAGTCGAGTCGGTGTACGTCCGGACTGTCGCGATCGACATCTACCTCGAGTGATCACTCGGTGCTCTCGGCCTGCGTGAGGGCGTCCTCAAAGGTTGTTTCGGGAAAGAGGCCCCGAACCTCGGGGTACCCAAGTGTGCGGATCAACGCGTCTGCGGACCCGGTTACCAGCAGGACGCCCATCTCTTCGGCGTTCTCGGCGACGCTGAGCCGTTCGTCCGAAGCGATCCGGTCTTCGAACGTGGCTGCGGCCTCGCCCAGTAACTCCTGCTCGGCCGCGTACAGTTGCTGTTGTGCCTCGGTCTGGTTGAGCGACCCGTTCTGGAGCTGTTCGGAGAGCGAGGTCTGTTTTTCCTGGAGTGTCTCTTGGTCGATTTCAAGCGCGATGGTGACCGTGGCCGACCCGTCACCCTGTTCGTCCGTGGCTGCCTGACCGTCCGACGGTACGGGTGCGCTACAGCCGGCGATCGACAAGGTGAGTCCAGTACCCGCAGTCTGGAGGAAACGGCGACGATTCGTTCGAAGTTCCATACCCGGACATTCAAAGGTGGGCGGAAAAGGGTTGGCAAATAGCCGTGTCCGTCCCCGGAGGTTTTAACCCGACAGTCGGGAAACAGGGAAAACAGTTATGCCAGAGGGGCGATCGATCACGGCACTCGTCGTCTTGCTCGTCACGCTTTTGATGGTCGTGAGCCTCGTCCCCGTTGCTGGCGCCGCAGACTCGCCCCGAATCCAGGTTTCGGTCAACGAGGACCCGATCGAAGACGGTGAGTGGATCGTCGTCGACGAGTCGAACTTCTCGATCGGGGTTTCGGCAAACGACACGATCGAATCGATCGTGGTTCGGGTGAACGACCGAGACGTCGTGGAGGCCACCCCGGAGGGTCGAACGTACCAGACGAACCTGGTGGCCCCACTGACTGCCCGGTGGAATACCGTTCAGGTGGTCGCCACGACCACGTCGGGCACACTCTCGACACATCAGTTCAAGATCTACAAGGACACGATCGCACCCGAAATTGGGCTCACCAGTCCCGTCTCCGTCGAGGCTGGGCACCGATTTCCCGACGAGACCCGACTCACGGACGGGGCCATCAACCTGACCGGCACCGTCGAGGACACCTCGAATGTCACTGACTTCTCCGCGACGCTCAGCGGGGCCGGCCAGTCGGTCGAACTCACGAACCACTCGAATGGCAGGTTCGACCTCAACACCACCCTCGCCCCCGGGAATCACACGCTCAGCGTTCGTGCGACCGACGAATACGGAAACGAGGTGCGGCGGTTCACCCGACTCCGAGTGATCGACGAGGACGACCCAAGCGTCTCGATCCGCGACTGGCCGACGAATACGAGTGCCGACGCCATTGCGCCCACCGCCGTGGCGACTGACGATATCGCCGTTCGCTCGCTCTCGTACCGTGTCTCCGGCCAGCCAGAGCGAACAGTCATCGAACCCACGAGTCGGTTGCTCGGGGCCGGCCGGACGAACGTCAATCGATCGATTCCCATCGAGTTCTACCGGGCCGGGACCTACGAGGTAACCTTCAACGTGACCGACTATGCCGGTCGCTACACCACGCTCACGAAGGAACTCAGGTACGACCCCGTCACGCCCGAGGAACGTGCTGCCCCCGAGATCACCGTTCACGAGAACCGGTCCGGGCTCGTGAACGAGACGTTGTACCACCTCGAAGCGAGTGTCGATAACGGGTCGATCGAGCGTGTCGTCCTCGAAGCCGCCAGCAACCGATCCGGCCGGGTCACGGCGTACGAACGAGTTTACGACGGAAACGCGACCACAACCGTCTCGGTGCGGCAGAACCTGACACTCGCGTCTGGAGTAACCGATCTCACACTCAATGCGACGGATTCCGTCGGTGAGGAACACACGGTCACGTGGCAGGTAGATCTCGAAACTACCCGCCCCTATCGAACGACGGCGTCGGGGAGCCCGACTACCGACGAGGATTCGACGGTGCGAACATCGCCGCAGCCCACCGAAATTTCAGTTACCGAACCGACACCATTGGCTCCGGTCACGGAGACGAAAGCGCCAATATCGCCCGTGCTGACCGGTGTGGCACTCTTGCTCGTGAGTGGTCTCCTGGTTCGCTGGTTCCGCTAAGCTGATACGTCAACCGTCAGCGAAAAGTGTTAAGTTCCTAACTGGCATAGTGTAACATCCCCCAAGAGAGTCGCGGGGGTACGCTGGTCGCCACGTTCCGGATCGAAACGCGAAACGGAACGCGGTAGGGGCCACAACCAAAGCGTCCGTCACAGGGCGGCAAGGTCACAGGTCCCGAAGGAGAACCACACCGACCCAGCTTCGACCGCCATGGCGGTCGAATGAGAAGGCCGAGTACCGGAGTACGCGAAAGCGGACTTCGGGAATCGATGACGGCCGGTGAAAATCCGGTTCGTTAGCTCGGGACCGAATCGAATCGAGCCGACCCCGTTCCTTTGAACGGGACCGGCGAGGTTCGAGCGCCCGAGTTGGCAAGACCGGATCGACTCCGGGTTTCCGTCGTCGTGCGCCGTACGGGTCGGGGACAACGTCTCCCGTCCAGGCCCAAGCCGTGACTTTCTGGGGTTTTCGACCCGTTAGTTATGTAGCGGAGAGCCGCGGGAGGGATTCGAACCCTCGACCAGTTGATTACAAATCAACTGCTCTACCAGGCTGAGCTACCGCGGCGCAGCCGATCATTGGCAAGGGGGGGCCAAGTGCGTGACGATTCGCCGGCAGTCAGTCCATCCCGTTTGACCTGGTCGTTGCGGGCACGTCGAGAGTCACGACCGACCCCCTGGGGTCCCGTTCACTGAACGAGACTGTTCCGCCCGCGATCTCTGTTCCCCACTTGATCAACCAGAGCCCGAGCCCGCTCGTGTGTTTCAGCTGTGATTCCGAGCCCTCTTCGAGGGTCTCGATCTCGTACTCGCCGAGGCCCGGTCCGTCGTCGGCCACCGAGATCTTCACCCGCCCGTTCGCGCGTTCCACGGTCACCCAGACCTGTGGGTCCGGGGCAGGATTGTGTTCCACCGCGTTCTCGATCACGTTAGTCAGCACCGTTTCGATCAGCGAGGAGACCTCAATTTGCTCCTCGGGAGGGCGATCGTGAATCGTCGCGTTCGGATACTGGGATGCCAGGGTCCCAACACTTCGTTCGATGGCCCCCTGAAGATCGACCTGGCGATCGGTGTTCGCGTCCCGCTCGAACATTGCTGTGAGGTCTCGAGCCTTGTCGCCGATCTTCTCGATAGCCCTCGCACGGGCTTTGATCGATTCGACCGGGTCTGATTCCTTGGGCAGTCGCTCGGCCTGGC
The DNA here is from genome assembly GCF_031432215.1 of Halodesulfurarchaeum sp. HSR-GB. Lineage (NCBI taxonomy): Archaea > Methanobacteriati > Methanobacteriota > Halobacteria > Halobacteriales > Halobacteriaceae > Halodesulfurarchaeum > Halodesulfurarchaeum sp. HSR-GB. The sequence continues at coordinate 1,428,306 of NZ_JAVKGN010000001.1, forward strand.
CCAGGATCAACTGTGATTCGGTCCGAAGGTTGTGTCTGAACACCCGGTTTAGAACCTGGTACCGCTGCTCGCGCCGGACGTAGTCCGTCACGTCGTGGAACGTGAGCACGTGGCCGATCTTTCGGTCGTGCAAATTGGTGATCGAAGTGACTCCAACCTGGTAGGTTCGCTCGGATCCATCCAGACACTTTTTCATTTCCATCGACTCCCCCTGCATTTCGAGCAAATTTGAATAATCGGAGAGGACGTCTGGCACCGGTGTTCCCAGCAACTCACCTCGCTGTTGTTCGAAGAGGGACTCGGCACTCCGATTCAAATCGACGATGTGGTCATCGTTGTCGACGACGATGGCCATCTCCTCCATCCCTTCGAAGACCAATCGCTTGCCACGTTTGTTCGGGGCCGGATTCGCACTGAGTAGTTCGTATCTTCTGATGGCAAACAGGTATGCGACCCCGGAGAAGGAGAACGCAATCGGCGTCGGATCGATTCCGATATCGACGACTCCCGTGATGTGTGACAGGTTTGTTGCCCAGGGTACCACCAGGCCCACGAACAGCGCGAGCCCCTGTTTTCGAAAGGTGAACGCCTGACTCACGATCAGTTCGAGGAGCAATGCGATGCCGATCGCTCCAAGCGCGTAGGTGTACGCCGCCACCACCCAGTACCAGTTGCCGGTGTATTCGGCTCGAAGCACCCCGTTCGGGGTGTAACCCACATGAACGACGTTTAACAGGTCGTGGAAGGATCCTGTGGCGACGAGTAGAATCGTGAGCAACGGAATCGGGGTGATCAGAGCCAGATACTTGGTTTTCAAGAACCGGTCTCGACCCGAGTATTCGAGCGCGAACAGCAACCAGGCCAGTGGGATGATGACGACACCGACCCACAAAACCATCAGCCAGAACAACTTCGACTCCACGGTCGCAGCCCGCAAACGGAAAAAACTCGAGATGGACCACCAGACCTGCCCCACGAGCAAGAACGCGAGGGGCCTGGCACCGGGTTCTGGCCCCTCCCGCCAGGCCAGAATCGCCGCTGCAGACCCCAGAACAATCGAAAGCGAGAGTGCAGCGAGAAGGATAAGCGGAGTTGTCACGTGTCTGCTGACAACTACCTCCACCCTTAAGAATTGTTGTGGCCACTTTTCGGATTGAAAATCCTGCGACGACCGACCTGTCTTGGAAAGGAAGAACCGCTTTCTCAGCTCAGAACGACCACGAGCAAGAGCAGACCGACGATGACATGTTTCATCTCACCGAGCAGTTCGAGTTGGCGGTAATTCTCGACCCGTCCAAGGAACCCGTTCAATATGATTCCGTAGAGGCGACCGACAATGATCGCTCCAACGACGACCAGCGGAAGCCACTCGTGGACGTAGGCGATGCTGATGATGGCGACGAGGAAGATGTTGATCGAGTAGAGAATGTGGCGAGTCCGGCGCGTCCCGAAGACGATCGGGAGCGTCGAGACGCCGTTTGCTGCATCGTCCTCGATGTCGCGGAAGTTGGGGACTTCGGCATTGATGTAAATGTCAAAGAAGAAGTACGCGAAGAGCACGATGACAGTCGGCGTGATCGAGGCGTTGGCAAAGGAAACTGGGAGGAACACGACGGCTGTAGCCCAGGCGAAGGCCACGACCGAGGAATTGACGAAGAGGATGTTCTTCAGCCGTTTGACCGACGTACCGACCGAATCGAGCCAGTCGGAGGCGTATAAAATCCAGAATATGCCGGGAACGAGGGTTATGGCGAGTGCCAGGGGGCCACCAAACACCGAAATCGCAATCGCTAGGCCGTAGGCAAGCGCCGAACTGACCGACAACACGCTCTTGTGTCGACGCATGAACGCGGAGCGGTCGGAGGTCGCATTCGGTTCACGTTTGATGTCACTGATTCTGTCACCGACGTACACGCCGAAGGTGACGAGTCCGATGACGAGGGGGGCCGGCGAGAGCGGCAGTGACATGACGAACATCACCGTCAGCACCCCAGCGACTCCCATCCCCACGATGTCGAGTTGGGTGTACACGAAGAGATCTTTCACTCGCTCACCGAATTTGAGCAATGATGCGAGGAACTGCCAGTACAATTTCGGGGTAGCCCCCGTTTGTTCGGGTGTGGTTATTGTTTCACTTGACATAGGTTTTACGAGCAACCGATCGGATGGCACCGATCATCTGGTCGCTCTATTTTTGTTAGAAGTTCTCACATTATCAAACCTGGGTGCCGTTTTCACACCGTTTTCCCGTCGAAATCGCAAAATCCGGGCTCCGCCGGCGAATAAGCGTGTTAGAATTGCGAAACAGGGTCGTGATAGATCCATGATACTACTGTGTGGGAAACGACTTATATTTGGTAACTGATAAATAACGTTCGTATGTTGCCGCTCGAACAGAACCGCCGTATGGCGACAACGGCACTGCAACACGTCAGGCTGATCGAGATACCTGATTCGAGCCGTCCGGTCTCGAATGTGAGCATCCTAGTCACCGAGCAAGAAGCTAACGAGGAGTTCAGCGATGACCGTGAGTTGAGGGAAGACGAGTAATAGGTTTTCGCTAACCGACAGCGGTTTTTGTCCGCTCGGGTTGGATTCGCTGTAGGAGATGCATTATGTCTACCTTTTGCACTGCGGTGACGGATCTCTCTACACAGGGTACACCACCGACGTTCGTCGCCGGGTAGCCGAACATCGAGCGGGCGAGGGTGCGAAGTACACCCGCGGTCGGGGCCCGTTGACCCTTCGCCGAGTGGAGGCATACCGCTCCCGTTCCGCCGCCCAATCTCGGGAGTACGAGATCAAACAGCTCTCGCGGTCGGCGAAAACGCGACTCGTCCCCGATCAGACCGATCGAATCGCACTCGGTGGGCTGTTCGTCGGCGACGCGGTTCAGTGACGGTGACGACCGAGTTCGAGGCATGGACAACCGGGGGCACCGTCAACAAGCCAGAGTAGACCGACCAACAGGACAAAGATCAATTCGATCCCGACCCATCCGAGGGCGGAAAATTCGCCGGCCACGAGCAGTCGGAGTTGACCGCCGAGTTCGGAGAGTTGGCCCACGAAGGAGTAGTCATTCGAGAGGGTCGGGTGCGGAGCAAAGGGCCAGTTCCAGAAGAAGAGCGCTTCGGGATCACCAGCCACCAGGTCGGGGACGGCATCGGCGAGAATGTGGCCGACGTATCCAAAGAGGAACACGCCGGCTTGGCGCCGCCGGCCCGGATTTCTGATCAGCAGAACACTGCCGGCCCCGAGAACCCCGGCCGTGAGAAGCGAGTGAGCCAGCGAGCGCCCGCTCGGGAGGATTGAGAGGGTCCAGGCCAGTGGTTTATCGACGAGATCGGGGGCCAGAGCACCGAGTATTAGGATCCCCAGTGTTCCGCCGGCAATCGCGGCCCGACCCCGCAAACGTGTCCACCCTCGATAGGTCACGTAGGCGAACGCGAGGTGTCCCCAGGGCCACATTGGCCGTTGATACGGGAGCGTAACCGTTTGTCAGCTTCGATTGACCCGGTCACGCAGCCCACGGTTGGGCGATTGGCAGAACCGGTTCGGAATACGCCGCTGCCCGAAAGGTAATACGTATTGAAATGCTTACTATTGGTATGGTAGAACTCAGCAATGGTGTTGCGGTCGTAACCGGCGCGGGATCGGGAATCGGACGGCAGACCGCCGAAGAGTTCGGGGAGCGAGGGGCGGCCGTCGTCGTCGCAGATGTGGACGTCGAAGGCGGCGAAGAGACCGTCTCGCGGATCGAATCGGCTGGCGGCGAGGCCCGGTTCGTCGAGGCAGACGTCACGGATCCCGAACAGACCGAAGCGATGGTAGCAGTCGCTCTCGAGGAGTTCGGTCGACTCGACTTTGCGTTCAACAACGCCGGGATCGGCGGGCCACAGACCCCAATCCAGGAGACCGACCCCGAGGACTGGCAGACGGTCGTCGATATCAACCTGGTGGGCGTGTTCAACTCGATGCACGCCGAGCTCGATGCGATGCAGGACCAGGAGGAGGGCGGCGTGATCGTCAACAACTCCTCCGTGCTGGGGCAGGTCGGATTCGAGGGTGCTTCCGGATACGTCGCGGCAAAACACGGCGTCCTCGGGTTGACGAAAACGGCGGCGCTGGAGAACGGGGAGACTGGTGTGCGGATCAACGCGATCAGCCCCGGATTCATCGATACGCCGCTACTGGAGGAAGGGGGCATCACGAGCGATCCCGCAGTCCGGGACGCAATCGAGGGTCGCCACGCGATGAACCGTCTCGGGGACCCTGCGGAGATCTCGTCGGCAGTCGTCTGGCTCTGTAGTGACGAGGCGTCGTTTGTAACCGGCGAGACGCTCGCGGTGGATGGTGGCTACCTGAGCCAGTGACTTCGGGGTGGTACCGTTCGTCGGAAAATGGGCGTTGCAGGATTTGAACCGGAGGAAGGATCGCTCCCGCTGGTCGCTCTGCTTCCAGGGTTCAAATCCAGCCAATTTCCACGACTCGCTGACGCTCGTCGGAAAATGGGCGTTGCAGGATTTGAACCCGCGACCCCTTGGTCCGAAGCCAAGTGCTCTGTCCAAGCTGAGCTAAACGCCCGCAAATCCTGGTATGCCGAGGGGCCTGTTAAACTTCCCGATGCGACGGCGCGCACACGACTGTAAGAACCCCGCGGGCCCGTCGATACCAATTTGTGAAAACACGAAAACATCTCTATGGATGTACCGAACTATCCCCGCGCGTCCGCTCTTAGACCCGCACGGTTGTGAAACCGCGAGGCGGAGGTGGAATTCGGGATGACCCGCTTCGAGACTGGTCGGGAGTGGCTCGACGCCCCGTTGCAGGATGGCATTTCGACACCGTCTGCGACAGTCATCTCGGGCCCAGGTGGCGCCGGCAAGCCCCTCATCGCGCTCGGTGTCGTGACCTCGTGGCTCCAGGCCGGCGGGAGCGTCATCGGAGCCCCGCTGCAGTTCCCCGATCCGGATTTCCTGGCCCATGCAGCGGCTGATCTCTACGATTACGATCTTCGTGAATCCGGTGAGTACGTCCACGTCAGGTTCGACCCGGACATCGACGGGGTGCAGCACACCGGTGAGAAAGCCCTGCGTGCGAACCTGGTCGATCCCGAGAACTGGGAGCAAACTCTCGACACCGCGATCGAGTCGGTGGGTGGCGGGGGTCCCGGCATCCTCTTTTTCGCCACCGCGTTGAACCTGCCCCTGCTCTCCCCGACCCATGCCGACCCCCTGATCGAGACGGTGGGTGACGTGTTCGATCGTGAGGTAACCTCACTGGTCTGTGTGTCGACCTCGATGCTCGCGAATCGAGCCCGGGCGGTCGGTGACCTCGCCGACACGCTGGTAACCGCTTCGGTTCTCGAAGCGCCCAAACGCCTGCAGTTCACGGTCGAACGACAGGACGGGGAGCCAGTCGAGTCGAATTCGGTCGAGGCGCCATTCGACCCGACGCTCTTGGAGTCGATCCAGCAGCGGGCCGAGCGCGCGAAAGTCGTCCCGACCGAGACGATCCGGAACATCTGACCCGCCGACTGGAGTCGTCTCACTTATCCCCCCGGCGACAGTGAGCGCCTGTATGAGCGGGGCCCCGTGGAGCTATCTGGAACTCACACGGCCGGTGAACAGCGTTGCAGCCGGCGTTCTCACGCTGATTGGTGGATTCGTCGCTGCCGGGTTGGCCGCCGATAGCTGGCCGCTCGGCGCAGCCGTGCTTGCGACTGTCCTCGCGACCGGTGCGGGCAATGCCATCAACGATTACTTCGACCGGGAGATCGACCGGATCAACAACCCCGAGCGCCCGATTCCACGTGGCGACGTGCCCCCAATGGGGGCGCTTCTGTGGAGTGTGGGCCTGTTCGCTGTCGCGATCGCGCTCGCGGTGACGCTGCCACCGGTGGCAATTCTGATCGCGATCCTCAATTTCCTCGGCCTGGTGGCCTATACGACGCTGTTCAAGGGTCGCCCGGGAGCGGGGAACGCACTGGTGGCGTACCTGGGCGGAAGTACGTTCCTCTTCGGTGCTGCTGCTGTGGGCCGGGCCCGTGACGGGGTCGTCCTGTTCGCGCTCGCGGCGCTCTCGACGTTCGCCCGCGAGGTGATCAAAGATATCGAGGACATCGCGGGCGATCGGGCCGAGGGCCTCAATACGCTCCCGATCGCGCTGGGGGCGGATCGCGCCCTCGGGATCGCGGCAATCGCACTCGTGGTTGCCGTCCTCGCGAGTCCGGTCCCGTATCTCACCGGCCTGTTCGGATTGTCCTATCTCCTCGTGGTAGTTCCAGCCGACCTCCTCATGGTCGCGGCCCTGCTGCGAAGTCGGGCGCACCCCGACACCGGTCAGCAGTGGCTGAAGTACGGAATGTTTCTCGCGGCGGCGGCGTTTATCGTCGGCAGAGTCAGTGTCGTTTTTGGCTAGTTCCGGGGCCTGTACCTACTGAGCGTTGTCGGCCGGATCGGAGTCTGTCCCTTCGGAGTTTGGTAGTTGGGAGTCTGTTTGTTCAGTGTCTACCTGTTCGACCTCGATCCCTTCGGCGACTGCGATTTCTTTCAGAAGTTCGCGTTGGTCGGCTAGCTCCTCTTCGACGGATTTGACACGGCTGTTCGTCTCTTCGATCGTGTCACGCATCGCCGCGAGATCCGATTTGAGGTCGTTGATCTTGGCGTAGAGGTCGTCGGCCACGTCGACGACCTGCTGTAGTTTCTTCGCCGTGCTTCCCAGTCCCATACCCGATTATGGGAGAGTGGCCCTTTGGCCGTTTCGGCGTGTGGACGGTCGCCGACCCGAAAGGCCCTTAATGGCGAGTCGTGTATCGCCAGGTGGACTAGGCCGGGCGGTTTGGCCCCGCCCTTCGCCCGCACCATGGTCATTAGCGGGGGCCGAACGCCGAGGGCGTCCGGACAGACCGGTCCGGACCCCGGAAGCCGACAGCGAAGCCTCGTCCTTCGGGGACACCGGCTTGCGGGTCACCCCTGCAGGGGGGTCGATACCGCGACTTGTCGGTGGCAACCCGTCAGGCACGGAAGTGAGCAGCGGACCACCGAACGGGCGTCGCTCGAAGGGTCACGGGGTGGAGGAGGCGACCGGGACTATCCGGGTCGGAACGCCGGGCCACCTCGGCCCGTCCACCTATTCATCTCGCTATTCGATCAGTCAGCGAGTGCCGACTCCTCGACCGAGAGGTCCCCGTGCAGGACCCGCTGGGGATACGGAATGTCGATCCCTGCATCCTCGAGGGCCTCCTTTGTCGATTTGACGAACTCGGATTGGACCTTGACGAAATCGGACCGACTCGGATCTTCGATCCAGACTCGGGCCTGTAGCCCCACCGATGAGTCATCGAGTGAGACGACACGCACGGAGGGACCGGGCTCGTTCATGATGCCCTCGTGGGCGGTCGCCTCGTCGATGATGATCTCGGTGGCTTCCTCGATGTCGTCCTCGTACCCGATCCCGAAGACGAAGGTTCGCCGGAGCTTATCGCCATCGACGGGATTCTTGATGACGCCGTCGGTCAACTGGGAGTTTGGAACTGTCAGCAACTCGTTGTCGAAAGTACGGATACGGGAGACCCGCAGCGAGATGTCTTCGACGACCCCAGAATAATTGTCCCACTCGATCCAGTCGCCGATCCGGAAGGGCCGGTCGGTGTAGATGAACACCCCCGCGACGAAGTTCTTGATGACGTCCTGGAGGGCAAAGCCGATGGCTAACGTTCCGGCGGCAGCGATCGTCGCGAGTGACTGCAGAAAGCCGGTGAAGCCAGCCGCACCGAATGCCACGGCGATCGCCACGAAGACGATCAGTCCGTTCATGAGCCGACGGATCGGTGTTCGGGCGTGGGCGTCGAGCTTTCGACGGTCCATCCCTCGATTGATAAGCGGCTGAACGAGGCCTTTCCCCAGGGTGTAAATGATCAGGAACACGACGACAAAGGTAATCGCCGAGCCGAGCGGGGCGGCAAAGGGAATCCCCATCCCGTCGAGAGCGGACCCGACGGGGCCCACCGCGAGTGGGGCCCCTATCATCGATGGTATACCCCCGTGTTGCCTCGTGTCTCGATCAGTTCAGCGTCGACCATCTCAGCGAGGTCGGCCGCGAGTTCGTCAGTCGAGGTTCCGCCTCGGGCAGACCGAAGGAACTTCACCTTCACCAGTTCCCGATCGGTCAGTTGGTCGTCCAGTTCGTCCCGGACAGCTTCGATGCCGGACTTGCCGACCCAGACCGTGACGTCGAGGTCCTGGGCCTGCGCGCGGTACTTTTCGCTCATCGATTCGAACAAACCGGGGTAGCCACGTCAAAGTTTGTTCTCCGGGCCGCTAGTAGGGATAGCGCTTCTGGGCCCCACACGAGCAGGTCAGGACCACGTGTCCCGACTGCGTGCGGACTCTGGCGTTCCGGCCAGGGATGAGATAGGCATCACAGCCATTACAGGTGAAGCGATCGAGTCGGGTCGGGAGGGATAGCCGATTTCGCTCGGCGATCCGGCGGGCCAGTCGCACGTACCGGCGGGCCCGGTCCATCCGGTCGGCCTTCGCGGCGGCGTGAGCGAGATCCGTCAACCGCTCGATGCGTTCTGCCGGGATGGACATGGGAGTGGAATCGGTACGGGCGGAAAAGAACGTGTCGCGTCACGCCCGGAGTGGTGGATATTTATTGCCGCCTCGCCTGGCCTCACACGACACCGGGGCGAAAATGAGGGTAAGTCACTACTTCGAATGGGAGCAGCACATTACGGGCGGGCACGCACAGTCCGTCAAAAATCAGCGGACGATGCTGGACCGGGCCGGCATCGAGTACACCACCCGCCCCTCGCTGGACGTGGACCTCCTGCATCTCAACAACATGGGGCCCCGCTCATTGCTCGCGGCCAAGCGTGCCCAGGCCGCCTCCGTTCCCGTTCTCATCCACACCCACCAGACTGCGGAGGACTTCGAGGGGAGTTTTGCCCTCTCCGATTTCCTCGCGAAACCGCTGCGCCCCTACCTGGAGTACGCCTACGACCAGGGCGATCACTTGATCTGCCCCTCCGAGTACAACCAGCGAACGATCCGCACCTACACCGACACGCCCTCCACGGTCATCTCGAACGGCTACGATCCCGAGAAGATCGCCGGGTTCGAGTCGTTGCGTGAGACGTATCTGGATCGGTATGACCTCTCGCCGCCAGTCGTGTTCAACGTCGGGCACGTCATTCCCCGGAAGGGCCTGGAGACGTTCGTCGAGACGGCCAGGCGGCTCCCCGACCTCGATTTCGCCTGGTTTGGCTTCCTGAACCCGACCGGGGGCCACTTCGATCGGATCCTCCGGAGTCGTGAGACCGAACGGCTCGTCGAATCCGCCCCCGAGAACGTCACGTTCACGGGATACATCGAAGATATCCGGGGGGCCTACGCGGCCGGTGACATCTTCTTCTTCCCGACGCACAACGAGAACGAAGGGATGGCGCTGCTCGAAGCGATGGCCGCCGGGGCCCCGCCGGTCGTGCGGGACATCCCGACCTTCGAGTGGCTGGATGAGGGCCGGGACTGTCTCAAAGCCGAGACCGATTTCGTCCCGGCGATCGAATCCCTGCTGTCCGAAAAGCGGCGTGCGGAGATCGGGGCCCAGGCCAAGGCCCGAAGCGAGGCGTTCACCCTGGATGCGGTACAGGCCGATCTCGTCTCGCTTTATCGGGCGATCGTGGGCGAGTGAGTAGGCTCTTAACGACCGACCACAAACCCGGGACTAATGCCACCTGCGGTCGCCGCCTTCACGGACACGTATCTGCCGACCGTGAACGGCGTGACCTACACGATCTCCGCCTGGCGGGACCGCTACATCGAACGGGACGGCCGCATGGACGTGGTCTATCCCAGCAGTTCCTATGATCCGGCTCCGGGCGAACATCCCGTCCGGAGTTTCCCGTTTCCCTTCTACGAGGGCTACCGGCTGGGCGTCCCCAGCGTGCCCGAGTCGGTGGCCGACGTGGATCTCGTCCACGCACACTCACCCTTTGCCGTCGGCGTGGCTGGATACCGACTTGCCCGTCGCGAATCGCTTCCGTTCGTCGTGAGCTATCACACCCCCACGGCCGAGTACGCCTCCTACGTCGCACCAGGGCCCCTCGCGGGCCCCGTGGCGGCCGTGAGCAGTCGGTGGGAACAGTGGTTTCTCGAGCGTGCTGACCTGGTTCTCGCTCCGAGCGACCGGACCGCCCGCTCGCTCCGAAAACGGCTCCACGGGGTGGTCGTGGAGGACCTTCCAAACGGCGTGGACACCACTCGGTTCGAGCCCCAGGACCCGACGACGTTCAAGGAAACATACGGGCTCCCCATGGATCGACCGCTCGTGGGATACACGGGCCGACATGGTCACGAGAAGAATTTGGGAGCGATCATCGACGCGGTCGAACCGCTTGACGTCACGGTCGTCTTCGGCGGCGAAGGTCCGGCGACACAGTCCCTTCGGGAAGCAGCCGCGGCCCAGGACGTGGACGCCCGCTTCCTTGGCTTTCTCGACCGCGAGGAGTTACCGGCCTTCTACAGCGCTCTCGACGTTTTCGCGTTCCCGAGCCCCGTCGAGACCCAGGGGATCGTCGCCTTGGAGGCTACGGCCTGTGGGACGCCGGTCGTGGGAGTGAACGCAGGAGCGCTCAGAGAGACGATCGTGGCGGGTGAAACTGGCTATCACTACGAGCGAGGGGATATCGCTGACTTCCGGGATGGAATTCAGCGTGCACTGGCCGCCCAGGAACAACTCGCCGAAACCTGTCTGGCCCACCGATCCGAGATCAGTCTCTCGAACGCCATCACCCAGATCGAAACCGCGTACGATCGGGTGCGTTGATCCCGGTCGAGTTTGATACCAAACGTTACGGCCACGTCGGGCGAACCGCGGGTATGATCGAGACTGACGATCTGGATACCGAATCGGTCCTGGAACTCGCAGCCGACTATGCGGACGAACACGACATCGAGGACGTGGTCGTCGCTTCGACGTCCGGGGCAACTGGCGAACAGGCCGCGGAGATTTTCGACCTCGCTGCGCGAAACCTGACCGTCGTGGGTCACGCCGTGGGCTACAGCGAGCCTAACGAGCAGGAGTTCGACGACGGCGCACGCGAGGCCATCGAGGCGGCCGGTGGCACGGTGTTCCTGGGACCGATGGTCTTCAGCAACGTCGGCGCGGCCATCAAAGAAAAGGACGGCTTCTCGGCCCACGAACTGGTCGCAGACGTGCTCAGGCTCTTCGGTCAGGGGACGAAAGTCACACTGGAATGTGTCCTGGAGGCGTGTGATGCCGGGCACGTCCCGGCCGGAAAGACTGTCCTGGCCGTGGCCGGAACCGGCGACGGGGCCGATACGGTGCTCGCGATCAAGTCCGCGAACAGTCGGGACCTCTTCGAGGCCCGAATCTTGAATGTCCTCGCGAAGCCAAGCGACCCCGAGAACCTCTTCTACTGGTAATTACTCGTCTTCCAGCGCGTCGGCGATGCGTTCGAGCTGGTCGGTCGCCGCACTGACCTCGTCACGGAGCGCTTCGATCTCTCGGGCCAGGCGAACGTTGTCGCCGCCTTCGCTTCGGCCGCCGCCCATGCCGCCGGGGCCGCCACCCATCATGCCGCCCATCATCTGTGCGAAGGGGTTACCGCCCATGCCGCCGGGTTCGCCACCCATCATCTCCTCCATTCGCTCGCGGCGATCCTCTTCGCCCCCTTCTTCCTCGCGCTGCTCGCGGATCTCTTCGACGCGTTCCCGGAAGGACTTCTCCTCGTCGTCAGCGGATTCGTCTGCCATGGCCCGGCTTTTGATGGGACGACTGAAAAGCTACCCGCAATCGGTTAACGTCGGTCGAACGCGCCCAGGCTGGCCTGTCGTTCAGACTCGGCAGCGTCGTCCTGCAGTTCGAACCCGACAAGATCGCGCAAATCGATGGCATAGGTACTCTCACCGCGCTCCAGGACGAGCACACGGCCTCGTGTCCCACGCACCGTTCCGGCTGCCATGGTAGCCGTGATCGGGCGCGTCGAGAGGTCCAGGCCCCAGTCGAACTCGACCGCTTCTTCGATGGTGTGGGATTCGATCACCGATTCCCAGGCTGCGTGGTCCAGCGTCTGAGCGAGCCCGTCGATTTTCCACTCGACTGGGATTCTATCGGGAACCTCGGCTGCCAGGTCGGCCTCGATCTGTCTGGCGATCCGCCCGTTCTCGACCGTCTTGATCTGTACCCCACGGCGTGCGCCCTGCTCAGCGAGACGGCGCTCGAACCGCCAGGAGCGGGTCACGCCGACTTTGAACGTCGCCGGCTCGAACGCGGCCAGGTAGACCACGTGTTCCTCGTGACACGTCTCCAGGGGCATCCCACAGTTTCCACGGCAGGTCGCACAGGCCCAGGTCGTCGAGTGGATGTCACAGTAGGGAGCCGTCGGACGAGCGCAAGCATGGTGGTCCGTTCCGTCCGTCGCACCTGCACAGTGACGCTCACCGAGGCCGTAATCAAGGGTTTTCCCCCGAGTGAGTTCCAAGGTACTGACGGTGCCGTCGGTGGCGAGTTCGAGGGCCGCCGGTGCCGTCGGCGTCCCGGGTTCGTAGCCCACTACTTGCACGTTCGCAGTTCGGGCAGGGGGCGGTAAATCGGTACCGTTCCGTTTGACGGGGGCGACATGCTTTTCGGCGTTCACCCGGAGTGTTTGCGCATGGATAGCACGAACCCGCTCGCGAGCCTCCGGGCACAGGTAGCCCGGGCCGCCGAGCCCCTGGATCTCGATCCGGGGATTCTTGACGGCCTCAAAGCCCCCGATCGGCTCCTCGAAACGACACTCGAAGTGCGGATGGACGATGGCCGGATCGAGACCTTCACGGCCTATCGCTCGCAGTTCGATGGGGCTCGCGGTCCATACAAGGGTGGGATCAGGTACCACCCCCAAGTGACTCGCGAGGAGGTAATCGCACTCTCGGGGTGGATGACGTTCAAGACCGCTGTCGTGGGACTGCCCTTCGGCGGGGGCAAGGGCGGCATTGCCTTCGACCCTCGCTCGTACTCGGCGGCCGAAATCGAGCGGATCACGCGCTCGTACGCGACCGAACTTCGACCCATCATCGGAGTCGACACAGACATTCCAGCCCCCGACGTAAACACCGGGCAGCGCGAGATGAACTGGCTGAAAGACACCTACGAGACCCTCGAAGGGACCACCGAACCGGGGGTCGTGACCGGGAAGGCGATCGAGAGCGGTGGGAGTGCCGGCCGCGTCGAGGCGACCGGGCGCTCTGTCTTTCTCGCCGCCCGGGAGGTCTTTTCCTATCTGGACCGGGGCCTGCGTGGAGCCACGGTGGCCGTCCAGGGCTTCGGGAACGTCGGGGCGACGGCCGCCCGATTCCTCCACGAGGCCGGGGCCAACGTGGTCGCAGTGAGTGATTCCTCGGGTGGGGTCTATCTGGAGTCGGGCCTGGATCCTGAGGCTGTGCTGGGGACAAAGCGCGAGGAGCGTTCGGTGGTCGATCACGAACCCGGGGAACAAATCACGAACGAGGAGATCCTGACTCGAGACGTGGACCTGCTGATTCCGGCCGCGCTCGAAGGCGCGATCGACGCCGACCTCGCGCCGGCCGTCCAGGCCGACGTGATCGTCGAGGGGGCAAACGGCCCGCTCACGGACGACGCCGACCGACAGCTCCAATCTCGGGGTGTCACGATCGTGCCTGACATCCTCGCGAATGCGGGAGGCGTGATCGTGTCCTACCTCGAGTGGGTGCAAAACCGACAGCGTCACTACTGGGAGGAATCGCGGGTCAACGCGGAACTGGAGGATCGAATCGTCTCGGCCTTCGATGAGATAACCGAGTCCGTCGAGGAGCGAGGCGTTTCGGACCTCCGGACGGCGGCCTATACCGTTGCAATCGACCGCATCCGGCAGGCGGCAGCGGAACGTGGCGTCTGGCCCTAATTACCGAGGAAACCGGCCTCGGCGAGACGGTCGACGCCTTCTCGGAGGCGCGTTTCGTCGGCCGCGTAGGAGAGGCGGGCGTAGCCCGGCGCGCCAAACGCGCTGCCCGGAACCGTCGCGACGTGGGCCTCTTCTAAGGCTGCTTTACACCAGGCTTCGTCGTCATCATCGACGGGAAGCATCATGTAGAAGGCCCCCTCCGGGGTCGGCACGTCGATGCCGTGTTCGGCAAACGCCTCGATAAGCATGTCCCGCCGGTCCTCGAAGGCCTCGACCATCTCGGCGGTCGGCTCCGAGGGCCCTTCCAGCGCTTCGAGGCCCGCATGCTGGACGAAGGTTGCCGCGGAGGAGACCGAATGGGACTGGATCTTGCCGGCCTGCTCGATCAGGCCTTCGGGCGCGGCGAAGTAGCCCAGTCGCCAGCCGGTCATGGCATACGCTTTCGAGAAGCCGTTGACCGTGACGGTGCGCTCGCCCATCCCGTCGAGGGTCGCCAGGCTCACGTGCTCGCCCGCGTACCGGATCTGTTCGTAGATCTCGTCCGCGATGACCGTAATGTCATACTCCACCGCGAGGTCACGAACGCCTTCCATGGCCGCCCGTGAGTAAACCGCGCCGCTGGGATTGTTCGGCGAGTTGACGATCAGGAGCTCGGTGTCCGAGGAGACGGCCGCTTCGAGGGCGTCGAGTGCCGGTTCGAGCTGGAAGTCGGTCTCCCGCAGATCGACCCGGGTCAGGTCCGCACCGGCGATCTCGGCCATCGCCGCATACGAGACCCAGGCGGGGTCGAGAAGGACGACCTCGTCGCCGTCCTCGACGACCGTGTGGACGACCTCGAAGAGCGCCTGTTTCGCACCGGGCGTGACCATCACGTTCTCCGGACCGTAGGGCATTCCCTGGGCGGCAAGGTCCTCCGCGATGGCCTCGCGGAGTTCGGGGATCCCCTTCGATGGCGAGTAGTGGGTCTCGCCACGGGTGATCGCGTCCCGGCCGGCAACTTTGATGTGCTCGGGGGTCTCGAAGTCCGGTTCACCGACCGAGAGGTCGACCACGTCAACACCGTCCGCGGTCAGTTCGGCGGCGAGCGAACTCACGGCGAGGGTCGCACTCGGCTCGACCCGCGTAACACGAGTAGTGTAGTTCATCGGTCCTCCGCGAGTGCGATTGCACTCTCCACGGTTTCGGCTCCTTTGTCGATCCGGTCGCGGGCTTCCTCGGCAGTCATGCCCGGGCCCGTGACTCCGAACGCGACCGGAGTGTCCCGATCGAGGCTCACGTCGGTGAGCCCCTGCGCGCAGGCGTTCGCGATGACCTGGTCGTGGTCCGTGTCGCCCGTGATGATCGTCCCGAGGACGGCGACCGCGTCGATGTCCGCCCGGCGGGCGAGTCGGTCGGCGGCGAGTGGCGTGTCGTACGCACCGGGAACCTGAATCGTCTCGCGTATCTCGACGCCCGCCTCGGCGGCGGCCTCGTTGGCGGCGGCCTCCATCTGTTCGGTTATGTGTCGGTTGAATTCGGCGACGACTAACCCAAGAACCACCATGGCCGACCGGTCGGTCGCCGCGCTCAAAACGCTACCGTTCCCCCGCCCGTTCGGGTTACTCGGAGTAGCCCTCCTGCATGAACGCCCCGTCGGTCTCGTACATCGTGACGAGCTCTAAGATGAACTCCTCGACTGATTCCCCCTCTTCACAGTGGCCCTGGAGCCGTTCGTAGAGGTCAGCGTCGATTTCGATTGTGGTCCCCATCACGCTAGTCTTTGACGGGCACCCCTGTAGGTTCTTCGGCGGTTCGACCCGGACCCGCTCACTTTTTGTTTCGGGGCCTGAAATCCCGGCCATGAATCTCCGCCGGGTCGATCGCCGCCACGTCCTCGCGGCGCTCGCCGTTCTCACTGCGTTCGGGCTGCTCGCCCGTTTTGCGGTCCTCGGCGGGCGGGTCTTTCACTGGGACGAAGCCCGGGTGGGTTACTGGACGCTTCGCTACCTCGAAACCGGTGTCTGGGAGTACCGGCCGATCGTCCACGGCCCGGTGCTCTTTCACGTCAACGCGTTTCTCTTCGAGACCGTGGGAACGAGCGACGCGGTCGCCCGTTCGGTCGTCGCGCTGGTGGGTGGGTTGCTCCCGCTCGCGGCGTACCTGTTCCGTTCGCGACTCTCGAATTACGAGGTGATCTTCTTCGGCCTGATCCTCGCCGTGGAGCCGGTCTTGCTCTACTACGGGCGATTCATGCGAAACGACGTGCTGGCCGCCGGGTTCGCGCTGGTCGCGCTTGGGTTCGTCCTCCGGTTCATCGACACCCGTCGCGAGTGGAACCTGTACGCGGCCGTCCCGGGGCTGGTGCTTGCCCTTGGGACGAAGGAGATCGCACTGGTTTACGTGGGGGTGTGGCTCGGGGCACTCCTTCTCCTGCTCGATCATCGCCTCTTCGTCGCTCGCGAGGAAGGACGGACCTGGCTGGCGGTCACTGAGCCCCTGGTGAAGCGACTCGTTCGCGGTCTCAAACGGTACCGATGGCCGATCGGCCTCGCTCTCGGGGAATTTCTCTTCCTCGTCGTGTTGCTGTTCGCGCCGCGCCCGGACCTGTACCAGGCCCTGGCCGCTCCGAGTAAACTTCCCGGGGTCGTCCACGCGGCCACGGTGGAGAGCGCCCGGGCCCTGTTCGGCCAGTGGATCGCGGGTGGCCACGAGCACAGCTACGTTGCATTCCTCGGCGAGGCACTGTTGACGACCGCCACAGTGAGTCTCCCGCTCGTTTCCTTTGCCGTCTTCGGGTTCCTCGCGGATCGGTACACTGGCGACCGCCCGCGGGATCTCGTCTCGTTTGCGTTCTATACGGGAATCACGATTTACCTGCTCTATCCCGCGATCACGGACATCTCGGCCCCGTGGAGTCTCGTTCACGCGTTCGTTCCGCTCGCGATTCCGGCTGCGGTGGGGCTCAGAGTTCTCTTGGACTGGGGCCTGGATGCCTGGGACACCGAGGATTGGATCGGAATCGCGCTCGTGGCGATCGTTCTCCTGTCCGTGGTCGGACAGGTCGGATTCACCGCTTACGACACGTCCTATCGGGCCCCGCAGGACGACGACAACCCGCTCGTACAATACGGCCAGCCGGCGGGAGATCTCCGACCCACGCTCACGGACATCGACGCGGTAGTGCAGGCGAACACTGGGACTGACGTGGTCTTCTATGGTGATCACTTCGGCGTGGCCGACGAGTCGGTGGCCGATCAGTATCCCGCGAACTCGAACTGGCTGAATCGGCTCCCGCTCGCGTGGTATCTGGAGCGGTCCGGAGCGACGACGGCCAGCGCGACCAGTCCGAACGAACTGCCGGAGGACCCGCCGGTCGTCATCGCCCGGGTCGAACACTACGGTGAACTCGCGGACCACCTCGAAGGCTACGAGTCCCGGACCTATGAGTTGACCTCCCACGGAACCGAAACGGTCGTCTTTCTGGACCCCGCGGCCCTGGATAATCCACGAACGTGAGTATTTCGCTCCTCACTCGGCAACGTTTATCCACTTCCGTCCACAACCGTTCCACCGAATGACGGATTCGCTTCCCGAGACGACCCTCGGAATCGTGGGTGGCGGTCAACTCGGCCGGATGCTGGGTGAGGCGGCCAGTCCACTGGGGGTCGAGACTGTCGTGCTCGATCCGACACCGGACTGTCCGGCCTTTCCGCCGGCCGCTGACCAGATCGAAGCGGCGTTCGACGACCAGTCTGCCGTGCAAGCGCTTGCCGAACGCGTAGATACCCTCACCCTGGAGATCGAACTCGCTGATCCGGAGAGTCTGGAAGCGGTCGCCGAATCGACGGGGACACCAGTCCATCCGGCGCCGCAGGACCTCCGGGTGACCCGGGACAAACTGACCGAGAAGGAGACACTCGATGCGGCTGGCATTCCGGTCGCTCCCTATCGGGGGGTGGATTCAGCGGCCGAACTCGAGTCTGCTCTCGCGGAACTCGGCTCGCCGCTGATGCTCAAAGCCCGGACTGGCGGGTACGACGGGCGTGGCAACGCGATCGTCGACAGCGTCGATGCGGCCACCGCCGCGTTCGGCTCGCTTTCGGGACTCGTGGCTGAGTCCCTCGTGGATTTCGAACGGGAGCTCAGCGTCATCGGGGTTCGGGGAGACGGGGAGACGGCGACCTACCCCGTCGGAGAGAACGTCCACGAGGAAGAGATCCTTCGTGAGACACTCGTGCCGGCTCGGACGACCGAATCGCGTCGCGAGCGAGCGAGTGAGGTCGCCCGTTCGGTCCTCTCGGTTTTCGAGGGACGTGGTGTCTTCGGGATCGAACTCTTCGAAACGAGCGATGGCGAAATTCTGGTCAACGAGATCGCCCCGCGACCGCACAATTCCGGACACTACACCATCGAGGGAGCCGTGACCTCCCAGTTCGAACAGCACGTTCGAGCGGTTCTGGGCCTCCCGCTTGGATCGACCACCCTCCGGGAGCCGACCGCCATGGCGAACCTGCTCGGCGACGGCGGTGACTCGCGACCGGTCTCGCTTCTCGGAGTTGATGCCCTGCTCGGAATGGATGGCGTTCACCTCCACTGGTACGGCAAACGGGAGGTGCGGCCCCTGCGAAAGCTGGGCCACGTGACGACAACCGGGTCGGACCTGGCTGCGAACCACGAGCGAGTCAAAGCGGCGAGGGAAACACTCAGGTTCGGGCCGGCGGATACCTGAGCCATGACCGACGTTGCTGCTCTTCGAAAGTTGTTCGAGGCCGAAGCCGAGCGGGACCGTCCGGAGAGCGACCGGCCGGACGTGGGTATTATCATGGGAAGTGATTCCGATCTGGATGTGATGGCTGGGGCTGGGGAGGCCCTAGATGAACTGGGATTTGTCGAACTCACTGATTACGATGACCCCCCAGCGGCCGAGTACACCTACGAGTCATGGGTCGTCTCGGCTCATCGGACTCCCGATCTGCTCTATGCGTACGCCGAAACTGCCCCGGATCGGGGGCTGGACGTCATCCTCGCCGGTGCGGGCGGCAAATCCGCCGACCTGCCGAACATGACGGCGTCGATCGCGTATCCGATCCCGGTGATCGGGATTCCAGTTCAGGAGAAGTCCGTCGACTCCGTGCTTGGCATGCCGAAAGGCGCACCGATTACCGCCGTCGACGCTGGGAAATCATTCAACGCGGCGCTCTCGGCGGTTCAGATCCTCGCCCGGACCGACGAAACACTGCGGGAGCGGCTGGTGGAGCGCCAGGAAACACAGGCCGCCGACGTGGCGACGGTTTCGGAGTCGCTGCACCGTCAGGGGACGACGGCGTTCCGCGAATCGCGGTAACTACTTCCGGGTCGTTCGGCCGTTGCCGACTCGCTGTTTGAGGTCCTGCACGAGTAGCTTCGCACCGAGGCCAGCCAGCGCGAGACCGTTCCTGAATCCGTTGCTCGGCCACCAGAGCTCGTCCGCGCCGGCGATGCTGTTCTCGCCGAAGTCGTCGAAGGCCGAGTACTCGTCGAAGAGTGCCTTGAGCTTCTCGTCCCGTTCGGCCTCGGGGGTGTTCTCGTACACCTCGTCGACCCGATTGACGAGTTCCTCTGAAGTCTCCAGGCGCTCCATCATCGTTTCGTAGGTATCTTGCTCCAGCAGCCCGTGTTCGTACTTCAGCCTGTTCATCTTCCGGGCGGCCTCGTAGGTCGCATCCGCGATGTCGTCCCGGCTGAGGTGCTCGGTCTCGTAGCTCAACATCCGCTTCCAGCTGGGTTCGAGCAGGAGTTGGCGATAATCCTCCAGGGAGTCGGCATGAACCTCGAAGCCGTACTCCCCGCGCTGCTCGAAGGCCGGGCTCCCCGGGTCGAGGAACGGGGCGTAGGGTGCGACGAACGGGATGATTCGCTCGTCGTCGATGTCCTCCAGAATGTGTTCGGCGTACTCCACGCACCCGACCGCGTCCTCGTAGGTCTGGTCCGGGAGGCCGATCATGTAGAAGAGGTCGATGTTCTGACAGCCGTTGTCCAGGGCCGCCTGCATCGTGTTCTCGATGGCTTCGTTCGAGACGGCGAACTTCCCCATCTCCTTGCGAACCTCGGGGACGTGGGATTCGGGGCTCAACTCCAGGCTGTAGCTCTCGACGGCCTCGTCGATCATCTGGAAGTACTCCTCGTCGGCCGGGCCGAAAAGTTCGAAGATGAACTCGTTCGGGATGTCCTCGCTCGCGAGTCTGTCGAAGAACTCCTGGGCGTAATCCCAGCCGCCCATCCGCAGGTCGTGGACGACGAATATCGGCCCCTCCGAGAACGAGCGGATCGTCCTGATGTCCTCGATCAGTTTCTCGGGCGACCGGAATGCCGGCTCTTGCCGGCCGTGGACGTCGCCATACGAGTTTGCGCCGCCACAGAACGAGCAGGCGTGCCGACAGCCCCGCGATGTGAGCAACATCGTGATAGGCTTGTCGAGCCACCCCCGGTGCGGAATCACCTTGCGGACACTCCCGTACTTGAACACGGACTTGACCGCGTAGGTGTAGGAGGGAATCGAGGAGTCGTCGAGGGCCTCCGGCATGTAGGTCAGTTCGTTGACGACCGTTTCGCCCTCTGCCTGGTAGGTCAGGTTTGGAACCTCGGAGAGGTCACCGCCCGTTTTGATCGTTTCGACGAGCTTTGCGACCGGCTCCTCGGTCGAATCCCCTCGAACCACGTAGTCAACGGAGGGATACTCGATGAGGTCTTCGTGGAAGTACGTCGAACTGAGCCCCCCGAAGACGACCGGGGCCTCCGGGTGGTGTTTCTTGATGAGTCGCGCGATCTCGATCGCCCCGTGGGCGTGTGGGAGCCAGTGGAGGTCCACGCCGAACATCCAGGCGTCGGATTCGGCGATCTCTCGTTCGACATCGAACTCGGAGTCGACGAGCATCTCGTGGGCCAGATTGACGATCTGGGCGTTGTACCCGTTCCGTTCCAGGGTGTCCGCGATACTCGTCAGCCCGATCGGATACATCTCGAAGACCGGCGATGACGGGATGACGTCGCTGATCGGTCCGATGACTTCCGGACGCTCCCGGAAGTCGTAGATACTGGGTGGGTGAAAGAAGGTCACGTCCGGTTCGGAGACGAACATGTCCGTCACCCCATCGAGACCGAGCGTCTTCAGGCCCATACCTTTCCTATCGGCTCAAGTAACAAGGCCCTGGTGGTTTCACTCAAGAATCACTGGTTTCGCGAGACGCCCAATACTGCCCGAAAACCCGGGCTAAATCGTGCTACCAATTCTCTAGCTGTTCCGACCTCTCCGATTCATATCACAGATTCGGGATGTCATCCCAACGGGGAGACACCGGTCAGGCCCGGGCCCCGTTCGTCTGGTGTCTCTATCCCTTCGGCTGTCCGAGGGTGGAAAATTAGTCCCACGCCCGGTGCTCGCCTGTATCGATCTCTCTCAGAAATCGGTCAGCTCTCAACTGCCAGACACGAGTGAAGGCGAATTGAAGGATGTCACCACGACTCGAATGTGTGTCAATCCTCTGCATATGGTAACAGCTGAAACACCCAAAAATACGGGTTACACGGGAACTATCGCAAGAATCAATGTTTATAGTGGGGGGAAACAAAGCCCCGAGTGTTACGAATCCACTTATGAATCCATGGATCGCTGTCGGCATGTTGGCCGTCGTCGCGATTGCCATCATCGGGGCGATGATGGGTATATCGCGACTGCTGCGCCCTGACGTGCCGGAACAAAGCAAACGGACGACCTACGAAAGTGGGGAAGTACCGACTGGTAACACACACGTGCGGTTCAACATCCAGTACTACATGGTCGCGCTGTTGTTCCTCGTGTTCGACATCGAGACCGTGTTGATATTCCCGTGGACGTCGATCTACCGGGATATCGCTGGGACGGAAGGCCTGCTGTGGGCCCTGGGGCCGATGGTCCTGTTCATCGGCATTTTGATCGTGGCCCTGGCCTGGGCCTGGCGCAACGGCGCGCTCGGCTGGGTGCGGAACCCGCGCTACGAACGGAGGATGTCGAGACATGAGTAGAGAACAGCCACGAGACGACGTCGTCGAACCGGCTGCTCCCTCCACCGACACCCGGGACACCCGGATCGGCGAGGGCGTGGACAACCGGTTCAACTCGAAGCTTCGAGAGGCGCTCGGGTCGACCCCGTTCATCTTGACCAAGCTGGACAAGTTCATGAACTGGGCCCGGGGGTCCTCGATGTTCATGCTGCAGTTCGGGATCGCCTGCTGCAGCATCGAGATGATGCACAGTTACTCGGTGAAACACGACCTCGACCGCTTCCACTCCGGCGTTCCGCGGGCCTCCCCGCGGCAGGCCGACGTGATGATCATTCCGGGGACGATCGTCTCGAAGTTCGCCCCCCGGATGAAGCGGGTCTACGATCAGATGCCCGAGCCCAAGTTCGTCGTGAACATGGGCAACTGCTCGGCCTCCGGCGGTCCGTTCCAGGAGGGTTACAACGTGGTGAAAGGCGCCGAGGAGATCGTTCCGGTCGACATCCACGTTCCGGGCTGCCCGCCGCGGCCCGAGGCGCTCATCTACGGCATCGTCAAGCTTCAGGAGCGCATCGCCAACGGGGAGTCCTCGGCGGTGACGGTGAAACCCTACGAACTCGAACAGTTCGGGGACCTGGACCGCGACGAGGTTGTCGACCACCTCGCAAGCGAGATCGACGAAGAAACGCTGGTTATGCGGTACAACTGGGCTGATTCACCATGAGCACGCAGGACGAAACAGCGACGGAGCCGGACGCCGGTGCGGTGGATTACGACGCGCTGGAAGAGCTCCTGGGAGACAGTGTGGTCGATCGCGAGACCCATCACAACGCCGAGGCCTTCGTCGTTCGTGGCGACGCCGTGCAGGACGCGTTGTCCACGCTGAAGGCCGAGGGCTTCGACCACCTCGCAAGCGTGAGCGCACAGGAACTCGATGACCGTTACGAGTCCATCTATCACCTTCGGCAGTACGACGACGCCCAGGCCGAAGTGAGCGTCGTGGTCCCGACACCGCGTAACGATCCGTCCCACGAAAGCGCGGCACCGGTCTACTCGACGGCGAACTGGCACGAGCGCGAGGCGTATGACCTCGTGGGCATGAACTACGAGGGGCACCCCGATCTGCGACGTATTCTGCTGCCACAGACCTGGCAGGGACACCCCCTCAGCAAGGACTACGATCAGGACAAACCCCAGATCGTCGCCCTCGAGAAGCACAAGAATCCGATCGAGGAGGACATGCAGGTCGAGACCGACGGCGACGATCTGGACACGATGTTCCTCAACATCGGGCCCCATCACCCCGCCACCCACGGCGTCTTGCACCTCAAGACGGTCCTGGACGGGGAGCAGGTGGCCGACGTCGAACCCGACATCGGTTACCTGCACCGGTGTCAGGAGCAGATGTGTCAGAACAGCACGTTCCGACACCAGATCATGCCCTACCCGGATCGCTGGGACTACACGCCGGCGGGCATCCTGAACGAGTGGGCCTACGCGCGTGCGATCGAAGACCTCGCGGACATCGAGGTTCCGTACTACGCCCAGGTCGTCCGGACGATGGCCGCGGAACTCACTCGCATCTCGGCTCACTTGCTCGCGGTGGCGACGTTCGGACTCGACATCGTCGGGGACTTCGCGGCCGTGTTCATGTACGCGATGCGGGACCGGGACTACGTGATGGACATCCTGGAGGACCTCACCGGCCAGCGGATGATGTACAACTATCTCCGCCTCGGCGGGGTCGTCTGGGACCTGCCCGAGCCCCGGGACGAGTTCTTCGAGAAGATCCGCCAGTTCCTCGAGCAGCTGCCGGAGAAGACCGACGAGTACCACAACGTCCTCACGCAGAACGAACTCTTCCAGATGCGGACGGTGAACACCGGCTACCTGGCCCCCGAAGTCGCCAAGGACTACGGGGCGACCGGGCCGGTCGCTCGTGCCTCCGGCATCGACTATGACCTTCGGCGTGATGACCCCTATGGCATCTACGACGAACTCGACTGGGACGTCATCACCAAGGAGGGCGGGGACAACTACGCTCGTCTGATGGTCCGGATGCAGGAGGTCGAAGAGTCCGCGAAGATCATCGAGCAGTGTATCAACATCCTCGAGGACTTCGACGAAGAGGAACGCGAGATCCAGTCCAACGTTCCGCGCAGCCTCAAGCCCGACCCGGGCCAGGAGATCTACAAGGCCGTGGAAGGGGCGAAAGGCGAACTCGGCATCTACATCCGAACGGACGGAACGGAGAAGCCCGCTCGCTTCAAGATCCGTGGTCCGAGTTTCGTCAACCTCTCGGCTCTCAAGGAGATGTCGGAAGGTGAGCTGATCTCCGACCTGGTCGCGACCATCGGAAGCCTCGACATCGTCCTGGCGGAGGTGGATCGCTGATGGCTTCGTCCGCACCGCTGGTCGATCACATCTCCGGGCTGTTGAACCTGGAGGGACTCCTGGGGGAGATCGTCTCCGGGATCCTCGGCTCCCTGATCATCGCGGTCATCGTGTTGCTGTTTGCGGCCCTCGCGGGCCCGTACATGAAGCGGAAGATCACGTCGGCGTTTACCGACCGGATCTCCGTCGACCGGGTTGGTCCCTACGGGATCGGAACGATCGCAGTAGACGCGATCCGTCTGCTTACCAAGGAACGGATCGTTCCCGAGAACGTGGATCGGCCGGCCTGGGACCTCGGTCCGATGCTGGTCGTCATCTCCGCGACGATGGGCTTTGCCGTCATCCCGTTCGGGAGCGGCCTTCACCTGGCCGATCCGTCGGTCGGTGTTGTCTACCTGTTCGCCGTCTCTTCGATCGCCTCCCTTGGGATGGTTTCGGGCGCGTACGCGTCGAACAACAAATACTCGTTCCTGGGCGGACTCCGGGCGGTCTCACAGAACATCGCCTACGAGATTCCGCTCGTGCTGACGGGCGCGTCGGTCGTCATCTTCGCCGGTTCGCTCCGGATTTCTGACATCGTCGCTGCCCAGGCAGTCGACCTGATCTCCCTGGGCCCGATTGCGATTCCGGCCTGGTTCGGCTTCGTCAACCCCTTCGCCTTCGCGCTGTTCATGGTCGCGAATATGGCCGAGATCGGTCGGAACCCCTTCGACCTGCCGGAGGCACCGAACGACCTCGTGGCGGGGTATCAGACGGAGTACTCGTCGGTGTACTTCGTCCTCTTCTACCTGGGAGAGTTCCTCCACATCTTCCTGGGCGCCGGGATCATCACGACTCTGTTCCTCGGCGGCCCGACGGCCCCGATCACCGCGCTGAACTTCATTCCCGGTATCGTCTGGTTCATCGCGAAAGTCTGGGGCGTGTTCTTCTTCACCCAGTGGGCCCGGTCGGCGGTCCCACGGGTTCGGCCTGACCAGCTGCTCGACATCGGCTGGAAGGGGATGCTCGGACTGGCCTTCGTGAACCTGCTCCTGACGGCCGTGATCGTCGGGGTGATCGTATGATAGGCGTACTCAAATCTCTCGCGACGACGATGAAGCATGCCCTCAACGGGGACACGATCACCGTTGAGTATCCCGAAGAGGCACCGGAAGTGAGCCCCCGATTCAGGGGCATTCACAAGTGGAGCCAGGAGCGGTGTATCTGGTGTCGCCAGTGTGAGACGGTCTGTCCCAACGACACGATTCAGATCGTGATGGACGAGGATCGCAACGGCGAGCAGTACAACCTCCACGTCGGGCAGTGCATTTACTGCCGGCTCTGTGAGGAGGTCTGTCCCGTCGAGGCGATTCTCCTGACGGAGAACTTCGAGTTCACCGGCGACACCAAACACGACCTGGCCTACAACAAAGAACAGCTCAAGAACGTACCGTGGTACAAGGACATGGACCCGGTCAACGCTCGCGAATCGGATCGTGAGGCCTGGGTCGACGAGGGTGAAGGCGAGGTGGACTACCAATGATCGAACAACTCACCTTCCTCCTCTTCGCGCTGTTCACCATCGGCAGCAGTCTGGGCGTGGTCCTCGTGGACGACGTCTGGCACTCCGCCCTCTTCCTCGGTGGCGCACTGCTCAGTGTCGCTGTCCACTTCCTCCTGCTGCAGGCCGCCTTCCTCGCGGCTGTACAGGTGCTGGTCTACGTGGGCGGTGTGCTGATCCTGATCGCCTTCGCGGTCATGCTGACCCGCGATCCTGACGGAGGTGTTGGCGCATGACGACCCGGCCGGAAATTTCCACGAACATCGACGTATTGCCCGGCATCGCGGCCCTTGCGCTGTTTGCCGCGATGGCAGTCGCCATTCTGACCGCCGATTTCGGCGCGATCGCGGGCTTCGAGTCGGCCGCAGAAATCACCCGCAGCATCGGCTATGCCCTCTTTAACCTCGACCGGGCCGCACCGATCGTGGGCGGTGAGGGTTTCCTCCTGCCCTTCTTCGTCGTGGCGTTCGTGCTGGACGCCGCGCTGGGGGCGGCCGTGATGCTCTCGCGACGTGATGGAGGTGAGAACTGATGGTAGTCGAAACACAGTACTACGTGCTGCTCTCGGCGGCGATGTTCAGCATCGGTGTGTTCGGCCTGCTGACTCGCCGCAACGCACTCCGGTTCCTCATGTCGGTCGAACTCATGCTGAACGCGGCCAACGTCAATCTGGTCGCTTTCTCGGCCCAGTGGGGGAACGTTACCGGACAGACGTTCAGCCTGTTCGTACTCGCATTGGCAGCCGCTGAAGTCGCGGTCGGTATCGGGATCATCCTGGTGCTGTTCCGCAACTTCAGGGACGTAGACGTAACCGAACCTACAACGATGAGGTGGTAAGATGGCAGGTGCATTTGACTTCGCCGCGGCGATCGCGCTGTTGCCGTTTGCCTCCTTCGTGGTCGCGATCCTCGCGGGGTACTTCACCCCGCGGCTCCTGCCGAAAGGCGGCGCGATCCCGGGGATCCTGGCAACGCTCGGCTCGCTGCTCGTGTCGGTGTGGCTTCTGGTCACAGTCAGTGGTACAGAGCAGTATTACAACGAAGAGATATACACGTGGACGACCGGGCTCGCGGGGGAGACCTTCGATCTGTCCTTCGGCCTCCTCCTCGATCCGCTGTCCTCGTACATGCTGGTCATCGTCGCGCTGATCAGCTTCCTCGTGCACGTGTTCAGCCTCGGGTACATGAACGACGAGGGCGAGATCGGCCTGCCCCGGTACTACGCCGGGCTCGGCCTGTTCTCGTTCTCGATGCTCGCCTTCGTGATGGCCTCGAACATCCTGATGGCCTTCATGTTCTTCGAGCTCGTGGGCCTGTGTTCCTGGCTGCTCATCGGCTTCTGGTTCCGCCAGGAGGGGCCGCCGAGCGCGGCCAAGAAGGCGTTTCTGGTCACCCGCTTTGGGGACTACTTCTTCCTCATCGGTGTGGTGGCCATCTTCGCGACCTTCGGCACCGGCCTGTTCGCCCCGCGCGGGGACGAACTCGGCTTCCCGCAGCTCGCGACGGAGGCACTGAGCGGCGAGATGCCCGCTGTCGTCTCGAACTTCCTCGGGACGATCGGCATGGAGCCACAGACGTGGTTCGCGATCATCGGCCTGCTCGTGCTGGGCGGCGTGATCGGGAAGTCCGCACAGTTCCCGCTTCACACCTGGCTGCCCGACGCGATGGAGGGCCCGACGCCGGTCTCGGCGCTCATCCACGCAGCGACGATGGTCGCAGCCGGTGTCTACCTGGTCATGCGGATGTACGGCTTCTACGCACAGCTTCCGACCGTGCTGGCGCTGATCGCGCTGGTCGGTGGCTTCACAGCCCTGATGGCCGCGACGATGGCCATCGTCAAGCGGGAGATCAAGCAGGTGCTCGCGTACTCGACGATCTCCCAGTACGGGTATATGATGCTCGCGCTGGGGGCCGGCGGCTACGTCGCCGCGACCTTCCACCTGATGACACACGCCTTCTTCAAGGCGCTGCTGTTCCTTGGAGCGGGCTCGGTCATCATCGCGATGCACCACAACGAGAACATGTGGGACATGGGCGGCCTGCGCAAGCGCATGCCCGTGACCTACTACACCTTCCTCTCCGGCTCACTCGCCCTGGCCGGCATCTTTCCCTTCGCCGGCTTCTGGTCGAAAGACGAGATCCTCTACGAGGCGCTGATCCATGGCCTGGGCGGCCAGCCGCTGATCCTTCTGGCGTATGCCTTCGGACTCATCGCCGTGTTCTTCACCGGCTTCTACACCTTCCGGATGGTCATCCTGACCTTCCACGGTGAGGCCCGTTCGGAGACGGCCGAGGATCCCCATCCCGTGCGCTGGAACGTCAAGTTCCCGCTCGTGGTGCTGGGCATCCTCGCGGCCGTGATGGGCCTGGTGAACATGGCCCCGGTCAAGGAGCTGACCGGCTGGGACATCACCTATCTGCATCACTGGTTCGAGACCGGCCTGCCGCAGGTTTCACTCACCGAGTATCATCACCTGCTCGAGTCCGCAGCTGGTTATCACGCCGCGGATCTCGCGCCGTTCCTGCCGGCGGCACTCTCCCTCGGACTGGCCCTTGCCGGGGCGCTCCTGGCGATGGTCCTCTACCGTGGGCCGGCGCCGACCGCACACACGGACAAACTCGGTTCGATCAAGACGCTGCTCTACAACAACTACTACCAGGACGAGTACCAGGTCTGGCTCGCGCAGGGCCTGACCCTGCCGCTCGCACGAGTCGCGGACAAGTTCGATCAGGGTATCATCGACGGTGTCGTCAACGGCATCTCCTCGGTGGCCCTGTTCGGTGGCTCGCGCATCCGGCGGCTCCAGACGGGACGGGTGACGAACTACGCCGCCCTCCTCACGCTGGGGCTGGTGGTTCTCGTCGTGGCAATCGCCCTCGTCGGGGGGTGGTTCTAAATGATGATCGAGGCACTCATTCTCGTGACGGTGGCAAGCGCCGTCGCGGTCATGTTCGCGGACGACGAGCGAGCCGGTCGCCTCGCCTTCGGGCTGAGTCTGCTGCCCCTCGTTGGGTCGCTTCTGATGTTCCTGGGCTTCGATGGCTCCGGGAACGCACTGCTCGGCGGCGAGATCGCCTACGAAACACAACTGAGCTGGATCACGCTCGGGGACCTGGAAGTCGGCTACCACGTCGGTGTCGACGGGATCGCGCTCTCCCTCGTGGTCCTCACCACGGTGCTGATGAGCCTGGCGCTGCTCTCGGCCTGGACGCCGATCGACGAGCGCCAGTCCCAGTTCTACGGCCTGATGCTGTTCATGGAGGCCAGCCTCCTCGGTGTCTTCACGGCACTCGACTTCCTGGCCTGGTTCGTCGCCTGGGAGTTCGTCCTCGTGCCGATGTACTTCCTCATCGGCATCTGGGGTGGCCCGCGTCGCAAGTACGCGGCGATCAAGTTCTTCGTCTACACCAACGTGGCCAGCCTGGTGATGTTCATCGGCTTTGTCGCGCTGGTCTTTGGCCTGCCGGTCAACACGTTCGACCTGCCGACGATCGCCCAGTCCCTGCAGGCTGGCGAACTCGGCTCGCTGGCTGGCATCGCGCCCGAGACGCTCAAGGCCGTGGCATTCGTCGCGATCTTCGCCGGCTTCGCCGTGAAGGTCCCGATGGTCCCGTTCCACACCTGGCTTCCGGACGCCCACGTCGAGGCCCCCACGCCGGTGTCGGTCATCCTGGCGGGGGTCCTCCTGAAGATGGGGACCTACGCGATGCTTCGATTCAACTTCACGATGCTCTCCGACCAGGCTCAGGCGTTTGCGGTCCCGATCGCGATCTTCGCGGTCGTGAGCGTGATCTACGGGGCCATGCTCGCCTTGGGGCAGCAGGACCTCAAGCGGATCGTGGCGTACTCTTCGGTCTCCTCGATGGGCTATGTCCTTCTGGGACTGGTCGCGTACAACCTCTATGGCCTGGGTGGCGCGACCTTCCAGATGGTCGCCCACGGCCTCATCTCCGGACTGATGTTCATGTCCGTCGGTGTGGTCTACAACGTCGCCCACACGCGTATGGTGGGTGACCTCTCCGGGATCGCCGATCGGATGCCGCTGACGGCCACGGTCTTCACGGCCGCGGCCTTCGGGTACATGGGCCTGCCGCTGATGGCTGGCTTCGCCGGGGAGCTTTACATCTTCCTGGGCGGCATGCAGTCGACGGCGCTGCCCTACGCGCCGATCTTCACCGCGCTCGCGATGTTCGGCATCGTGATCGTGGCCGGCTACCTGCTCTTCGCGATGCAGCGGGTCCTCTTCGGGCCCTTCGAGGCGGACACCGACCACGAGATCGTTCCGGCACCGGTCACCGACCGGATCGCCATCGTGGCACTGGTCCTCCTCGTGATCCTGCTCGGGACCGCGCCCGACCTGATCTACGGGATGATCCAGGACGCGGTGCAACCGATCCTCACAATCGGAGGTGGACTGTAGATGGTCGAACTGCCCTATCTGACGCCGCAGTATCTGTTCGCGATCACGGCCATGGCGCTGCTGATCGCCGATACGATCTACCCCAAATCGCGTCGGCCCGACCTGCTGGCGGCGATCGCCGGTATCGGCCCGGCGCTGGTCGCATTGAGCAGTGCCTGGTTCCTCGCAGCCGGGACGGGTCAGGCAGCGACGGTCCCGGCCCTGTTCGAGGGCATGGTCGTGGTCGACGGGATGAGCCTGTTCTTCACGTTCATCTTCGGGGCCGTAACCCTGCTCGTGGTGATCGCGAGTTACGATTACCTCGAGGGGTCCGAACGGATGGCGGAGTACTACTCGCTCGTCGTCCTGGCGGCCCTCGGGATGAGCTTGATGGCCAGCGCGAACAACCTCGCGATGGTCTTCATCAGCCTCGAACTGGCCTCCCTGCCCTCCTACGGGCTGGTGGCCTACCTCAAGCGTGACCAGGGAAGTGTCGAAGCCGGTCTGAAGTACTTCCTCATCGGCGCGCTGTCCTCGGCGATCATGGTCTACGGTATCAGCCTGGTCTACGGGGCGACCGGCACGCTGCATCTCGCCGGTATTGCCGAAGCCATTCCCTCGCTCGGTGGGCTTGACGGCCTGCTGGGTCTCGGACTGGTGATGGTGCTGGGCGGCTTCCTCTTCAAGACCGCCAGCGTGCCCTTCCACTTCTGGGCGCCCGAGGCATACGAGGGGGCACCGGCGCCGATTTCGGCGTTCATCTCCTCGGCCTCGAAGGCGGCCGGCTTCGCCGTTGCCTTCCGCGTGCTCGTGTGGGGCTTCCCACTCGACGCCGTCGCCGAGACGGTCCCATGGGCCTGGGTGCTCGTGATCCTCGCGATCGTCACGATGACTCTCGGGAACTTCGCCGCCGCGACCCAGGAGCGGGTCAAGCGGATGCTCGCGTACTCCTCGATCGGACACGCGGGCTATGTCCTCATCGGGCTGGCCGCCCTGGCCGGGCCCGGTGACCTGGCGACGGACTCCCTGGTGCTCGGGGCTGCGATGATGCACCTGCTGGTCTATGGCTTCATGAACACCGGGGCCTTCCTCTTCGTGGCCCTGGCCGAACACTGGGACGTCGGCCGGACCTTCGAGGACTACAACGGCCTCGCCCGGAAGGCGCCGTACGTGAGCGTCGCGATGACCATCTTCATGTTCAGCCTGGCCGGGCTCCCGGTCGGGGGCGGCTTCCTCTCGAAGTACGTCCTCTTTGCCGGGGCCGTCCAGGCCGGGTTCTGGTGGCTCGCCGGGATCGCCGCGATCAATAGTGCGATCTCGCTGTTCTACTACTCACGGGTCGTGAAGGCCCTCTGGATCGAGGACCCGGCCGACTCACTCTCCATCGGTGAGACGCCGACGGGGATGTACGCGGCTGTGATCGGTGCCGCTGCAGTGACCGTCGTGTTGCTGTTCGCCTTCGACCCCGTCGCCGAGACGGCCATCTCTGCGGCCTCGCTGCTGCTCGAAGGCGGCGTCTGACCGGAGAGACAACTGTTTTCACTCCGGGCGACACAATTTGGGTCGCATGGTCGACCGGCTCGTGCTGGGTTGTGGGGAACTCTGCCGCGGCATCATTACTGAGATCCGCGATTGGCAGGGCGATCTGATGGTGATCGACCCGGACGAGCGGGCAGTCGATCATCTCCGGGACGTGTCGGTCAACGCGGAGGTTGGTGACATTACCGATCCGGACGCGATCGGCGAACGTGGCATCGACCCGGACGTGATCGTCGTGTTGACCGAGTATCGACCACGGGCGACCGCGGCTGCCCACGCAGCCCGCGAGGCCTATCCCGGGGCCCAACTGCTCTCCTTGCCGGGCGAAACGGGCGACTATACACAGATTCCGGCGGTGGTCGACGGCGTGATCTCACCGGGTGGGCTGCTGCTCGACGAACTCGACGAACGGTACTTTGCGGCCGAGCCGGATCGATTGGCGGCGCTTCGGGATACGTTGCGGGTGATGGACGGGACACTCACCATCTGCACACACGACAATCCGGACCCGGATGCGCTGGGCGCTGCGCTGGCGCTTCGGGCGATCGCGGAGCGCTTTTCGGTGCCAGCCAAGATTTGCTATTTCGGGGATATCACTCACCAGGAGAACCGAGCCTTCGTTAATCTGCTCGACGTGGATCTGGAGGCGCTGGCGGACCCAGCGGAGTTCGAGGCGGATCACCTCGCCCTGGTCGATCACAGCCGTCCGGGGGTAAACGACCAGCTCGCGCCCGATACACCCGTCGACATCGTGATCGATCATCACCCGCCGACGGAACTCCCGGAGGCGTCCTTCGTGGACGTCCGCTCGGATGTCGGGGCCACCAGTACGCTGCTCGTCGATTACCTCCGTGGGTACGACATCGACGTCGAGACCGAGGTGGCCACTGGACTCCTCTACGGGATCCGTGTCGACACGCGGGATTTCGGGCGTGAGACCACCGAACGGGACTTCGAGGCGGCCGCCTGGCTGCTCCCTCGGGCCGATCTCGACGCGCTGGTTCGAATCGAAAGTCCCTCACTGAGTCCAACCACCCTCGAGACGATCGGCGAGGCGATTCGGAAACGGCACGTGGCAGATGGGGTGCTCACGACCTGTGTGGGGATGATCCAGTCGCGTGACTCGCTGGCCCAGGCGGCGGATCGACTCCTGGGATTAGAGGATGTCACAGTGACGGTGGTCTACGGCTACACTGACGATACAGTACACCTTTCCGGGCGAGCGCGAGGTGGGACGGCCGACCTCGGACAGGTGTTTCGCCAGGCGTTTGACGACCTCGGGAGCGCTGGGGGCCACGAGTCGATGGCGGGCGCACAGCTCTCACTCGGGATTTTCCAGGCCCTCGGGGACGAACGCGTGCAAACCCAGCTCACCGAGATCGTCGAGGAGCAGATCGAGGGCCGTCTTCGGGCCGCCCTGAAGGATCTGGACGCAAACGTTGCCTGAAACGGGGGTCACAGGCCCGAGAGTCGAACGAAACCTATTTTTGACGCTATCGAGTTTCCCCAATCACACCATGGCAATCCGTACCGGAGCCACGCCGGAGCCACGATTTGTACCCGTCCCCACGGAAGGGAGCCGGAACCACTCGATTCGAGGTGACCGCTAATGGAGTTCGCCGAGCGCGTCCACGCTGTCGAACCGGCGGCCCCCTTCGTCATTTCGAATCTCGTCTCCGAGCTCGAGGAACAGGAAGACGCCGACATCGTCGATCTGAGTGTCGGCCAACCAGACGTCGAGACGCCCCAGCACGTCATCGACGCGACCAAGGATGCTCTCGACGCCGGACACACGACCTACACACCCTCCAACGGCCTGCTCTCCCTGCGCGAGTCGATCGCAGGCTACCTCCAGGATCGGTTCGATCTGGATTACGGGCCCGAGAACATCATCGCGACCCCGGGTGGCAAGCACGCCCTCTACGAGACCCTGCAGGCCATCGTCGACCCCGGCGACGAGGTCATCGTCATCGACCCGGTCTGGTCCTCCTACGAGCCGATGGTCAAGCTGGCCGGTGGCGAGGCCGTCCACGTCGGGACCGCGCCGTATGACTTCCAGCTCGAGCCGGCACTCGACGATCTGGAGGCCGCTGTCAGCGACGACACGGCTCTCATCATGCTCAACTCGCCGAACAACCCCAGCGGGATGGTGTTCTCCGAGGCCGCCTTCGAGGGCGTCCGTGACATCGCGGTGGAGTATGACCTCCCGGTACTCTCCGATGAGATCTACGCCGAGTTGCTCTACGGTGACAACGAGCAGCGCAGCCTCGCGACCTACGACGGCATGATGGAGCGGACGATCACCATCAACGGGTTCTCCAAGACCTTCTCGATGACCGGTTACCGGCTGGGCTTCATGGCCGCGCCGACCGATCACACCACCCAGGCCGGCAAGGTTCACTCCCACTCGGTCTCCTGTGCCTCGAACTTCGTCCAGCGCGCGGGCATCGAGGCTCTGGAGAACACCGACATCGACGCTTTCACGGGCGACATGATGGAGACCTTCGAGGCCCGTCGGGATCTCCTGGTCGACCTGCTGGAGGAGCGGGACATCAACGTCATGGTCCCGGAAGGAGCCTTCTACGTGATGTTCGAGATCGACTCCGATGACGACATGGAGTATTGCAAGGACGCCGTCCGCGAGGCGGGTGTCGGCCTCGTGCCCGGTCAGGCCTTCAACACGCCGGGCTATGTCCGTGCGTCACTCGTCGAGACCGAGTCCCGCATCCAGGAAGGGATCGACCGGCTCGAGGACGCCGGCTTCCTGTAGTCGCAAAATTTCACCCGACCCCGACCTTCAAACCCACCCCACAAGGAGACATATCCATGGCAGACAAACCGACTGTATACGTCACGCGTCGAATCCCCGACGCCGGTATCGAACGCCTCGAAGAAAATTATGACGTCCACGTCTGGGAGGAGAAGACACCACCCTCCAAAGAACACATCATCGAGACCCTGGCAGACCTCGAAGCGGAGGGACTGCTCTGTCTGCTCTCCGATGACATCGACGGTGAGGTGATGGACGCCTCGCCGAACCTCGAAGTCATTTCCACGTTCTCGGTCGGCTATGACCACATCGACATGGACGCGGCGGCCGAACGGGACATCCCCGTCGGACACACGCCGGGTGTCCTCTCGGAGACGACCGCCGACTTCGCCTGGTCGCTTCTGATGACCACCGCCCGCCGGACCGTCGAGGGTCAGGACTACGTCCTCGATGGCGAGTGGGAGACCTGGGGTCCGACCCTGCTGACCGGGCCGGACGTTCACCACGCGACTCTCGGTGTGATCGGGATGGGCAACATCGGAACGGAGGTCGCCCGCCGGGCGGCCGGCTTCGACATGGACGTGCTTTACTCCGACGTCGAGCCCAACGAGGACGCCGAGGCCGAACTCGCCGAAGTCGGCGTCGACGCCCAGTTCGTCGACCAGGACGAACTGCTGGCTCAGAGTGACTTCGTCTCGCTACATGTCCCGCTGATGGACGCGACCCACCACCTCATCGGCGAGTCGGAGTTCCAGCAGATGAAGGAGGAAGCCATCCTGATCAACACCAGCCGCGGCCCGGTCGTGGACCCCGACGCGCTGTACACGGCCCTGGAAAAGGACTGGATCACCCGTGCCGGGCTTGACGTGACCGAACCCGAGCCGCTGCCGGCGGATCACGAACTGACCGACCACATCCCCGAAAAGCTGGTCGTGACCCCGCACATTGCGAGCGCGAGCATCCAGACCCGGAACAAGATGGCCCGGATGGCCGCGGACAACCTTGCCGCCGGGCTCGAGGGCAATCCGCTGCCGAACTCCGCCCACCAGGACTGAAAAGAGGGAAGGACGGCGGGCCCCAAACCCGCGTATGAACCACGAGACGAGACCGCGATCGAAAGGAGGAGACGATGGACTCGCCGTTTGAAACCGACCTCGAGAGTAGCTCCGATCGCCCTCGGGTCGAGGAGTACATGACCCAGGACGTGGCCACAGTTTCGGCCGACGAGACTGTCGGGGCCGTCGCCAAGCGGATTATCGAAAGCGAGGATCATAACGGCTTCCCGGTGACCGACGGTCGGCGGGTCGAGGGATTTGTTTCGGCCCGCGATCTTCTACTGGTGGATCCGGACACGCCACTCTTCCGAGTGATGAGCGAGGAGCTCATCGTCGCCCATCCGGAGATGAAAGTCACAGACGCCGCCAGAGTTATCCTCCGGTCGGGCATCCAGAAACTCCCCGTGGTCGACGACGCCGGGAACCTGGTCGGAATTATCTCGAACGCCGACGTGATCCGCAGCCAGATCGAACGGGCGACCCCCGAGAAGGTCGGCAAACTCAAGCGGACCCTGGAGACAATCCACGACATCGAGGCCGACGAGGAGCGCCGCACGATATCGCTTGGGGATCTCACGCCGACACAGAGCACTGTGTATGCGGACGAACTCGAAGGCCGCGAGTACGAACTCGAACGTGGTCTCGCCGAACCCCTGGTCGTCATCGACAACGGCGGTGACCTGCTCCTGGCCGACGGACACCACCGGGTCATGGCGGCTCGCCGGGCCGGAATCGAGGAGATGGACGCCTACGTCATCGTGCTTCCGGGCCGGATCGATCTCGGGATGGCCCGGACCGCCCGCAAAGAGGGACTGGAATCGCTGGCTGACGTGGAGATCGTCGATTACGCCCGACACCCGCTCGTCGAAGCGACCGAACGGCTGACAGACGAGTGAAAGCTCAGACCGGTTCGAAGACGACGAGTCGATCGCCGTCGGTCTCGGTTTCACCGATCGTGATCGTCACTTCCTGACCGTTCTCGACATCCTGGGGGTCGATGCCGCGAACCTGGCCAGTCACGTTGACAGGTCCGAAGTCCACGATCGCGGTGGCATAGGGCGTATCGTCCAGGAACCGTGGGGTGGGAACGTGGACGACGTTGTGGGCCACGATCGTCCCGACCTCGGGAAGTCCCGATTCGGAGAGTTCAGTTGCGCCACAGTCGGGACAGACCTGCCGCGGTGGTAGCGAGCCGTGTCCCTCTGGGCACTCCAGGTAGTAGGGTTCGCCCGCCGCGATGGCATCGA
Source organism: Halodesulfurarchaeum sp. HSR-GB (assembly GCF_031432215.1). Classification (NCBI taxonomy): domain Archaea; kingdom Methanobacteriati; phylum Methanobacteriota; class Halobacteria; order Halobacteriales; family Halobacteriaceae; genus Halodesulfurarchaeum; species Halodesulfurarchaeum sp. HSR-GB. Next base: position 1,465,175 of record NZ_JAVKGN010000001.1, read on the forward strand.
GGAAGTCGTCGTAGCCGGCGTCCCGGGCGGGTTCGTCGCTCATTCGACCACCTCCAGGACGTGAACGGCGGTACTGGCGACCGTGCCCCCGGCGTTGTGTGTCACCCCGACCGTGGCGTCGGCCACGGCGTCGGAATTGTGATGCGTGCCCGCCAGGAGCTTTGCCATCTCGACGACCTGGCTCGCGCCGGTCGCCCCAACCGGATGCCCCTTCGCCTTCAGACCGCCCGAGAGGTTGACCGGGAGGTCACCCGTGGCCGTCGTCTCGCCGCGACGGGCGGCGGCGATCCCCTCGCCGGGTTCGAAAAAGCCCAGCGCCTCGATGGCCAGCGCCTCGGCGATGGTGAAACAGTCATGGACTTCCGCGAGGTCCACGTCGTCGGGATCGATTCCCGCGTCCGCGAAGGCCTCCGCACCCGCATCCTCGGCGGCGGGCGTGCGGGTCAGTTCTTCGCGGTCCTGCAACGCGAGTCGATCGCTGCCCTGTCCGGTCCCCGTGATCGCGACCGGGGCATCGAGGTCGTGTTCCTCCGCATAGGAGTCACTGACCAGGACCATCGCGGCCGCGCCGTCGGTGATCGGGCAGGCGTCGTAAAGGTGGATGGGCTCCGCGACCGGCGGGGCCTCCATCGCCGTCTCGACGTCGATCTCCTTCTGGAACTGGGCGTACTCGTTCCCGAGTGCGTTCTGGTGGTTCTTCACGGCGATGTGGGCCAGATCCTCCCGTGTGCCGCCGTGTTCCTCGAAGTAGGCGTCCTCCATGAGCGCGTACGCGCCCGGGAAGGTCATCCCCGCTCGCACCTCGTAGAGGTCGTCGGCGGCGATCGCCAGCGCGTCGGTCGTCTCCGCCGTGGGCAGGTTGTTCATCCGCTCGGCCCCGCCGACGAGCACCACGTCAGCCTCGCCGTTGCGGACGTTCTGCACGGCCTGTCTGACAGCCACGCCGCTTGAGGCACACGCACTCTCGTATCGGGTCGAGGGGGCGTCGATGCCCAGGGCCTCGGCGGCGAGCGGGCCCATGTGGCCCTGGTGCTCGGCGAGTTCGCCCATGAAGTTCCCGAAGAACACCGATTCTACGTCTTCGCGGTCGACTCCGGCGTCCTCCAGGGCCGCCTCGCCTGCTTCCCCGAAGAGCGCTCGACTCGTTCGCTCCGGATGGACGCCGAAGTGGGTCAATCCACCCCCAGCGACTCGTACCCGCGTCATGAGTACCCGATACTTGTCGACGGGCGATAAAAGTCATCGGGTATCGGGGCGAGCACCGGCCAGTCGACTGTGTACCATTGGTTGTGGTAACACTCAAGCCACTTGCCGGTCACCCCTTGCAGTGTGCCCGAGGAACTGACCGCGCTGACCCACGTCGGGCCAGCGACTGCGGCCGTCCTCGAAGCCGCCGACATCGAGCCAGGGGACATCAGTAACCGTCAGGTCTCTCACGCGCAGCTGATCGACGTCGGGGTCAATCCGGGCGTCGCCGCCCGAATCCGTCGGGAACATTCCTTGCCGTGGTCCTTCGACGGCAGTGGGGACGACCTGGATCGCCGCGCCGAGCAGGTCCGTGGGCTCCAGGACGGGGAGCGCGAGTGGGTCGCCGCGAGCGCGAACGGCTGGGACACGACCAAGCGCGGTGAGGAGGTCAAGACGACCACGGAAGACGATTCGGGCTGGGAGCGCCGCCCCTGGCCCACCGAACCGGACCCGGAAACCGAGTTCGAGGCCGAAGCCGAGTGGCGCGAGCGAAGTCGGCCGACGCCGCTCTCGGAACTTCCCGAACTCGACGAGTCGGCGACGGCCACTCTCGCGGAGGCTGGGATCACTTCGGTCTCCCGTCTCGCGAGTTGTCATCCCGAACGGGTCGCCGACTCGCTGGGTATTGCAGCCGAGACCGTCCGGTCGTGGCGGGCGGCGGCCCGAGACCACAGTCCAGACGGGTTCAGTTAGACTATTATACGTGTCTCCCCCAGTTTTCCCTGATGCGATCACTCGAAGGTTCCCCGATCGCGAGGGACGGCAAACTGCTGGTCCTCGCCTACGATCACGGACTGGAGCACGGGCCGACTGACTTCGATCCGGTGCCGGAGACGATGGACCCGGAGACGGTCTTCGATCTCGCGACCCACGACGCGGTCACCGGCTTCGCCGTCCAGAAGGGCGTCGCCGAGGCCTACTATCCCTCTTATGAGGACAGCGTGAACCTCGTCGCGAAGCTCAACGGCACGTCGAACCTCTGGATGGGCGAGTACGACAGTGCCGTCAACTGGTCGGTCGAGTACGCGAACGAGCTGGGGGCCGACGCGATCGGCTTCACGCTCTATGGCGGCTCGAATCACGAGGTCGAGATGGCCGAGGAGTTCGCGCAGGCTCAGGAGGCCGCCCGCGAGCACGACCTGCCAGCCATCATGTGGTCCTATCCGCGTGGCCAGGGTGTGAAAAACGACACCAAAGACGAGATCATCGCCTACGCGGCCCGCCAGGCCCTGGAACTCGGGGCCGACGTGGCCAAGGTCAAATACCCCGGGAGTCCGAAGGCCATGGAGTGGGTCACTGAGTCGGCCGGGCCGGTCAAGGTGATTATGAGCGGTGGGTCGAAAACCTCCGACCGCGAGTTCCTCGAATCCGTTCAGAACGTGCTCGACGCTGGCGGCGACGGCCTGGCCGTGGGCCGGAACGTCTGGCAGCGCGAGAACGCCGAGGCGATGCTCGACGCCCTCGAAGCCCTCATCTTCGAGGAGTCCGGGGTCGATGCCGCACTCGATCGGATGTAGATGGCGACGGACACAGACCCAATCGAGGCCGTCTTCGAGGTCGTAGCGAGTGTCGCCCCCGAGATCCGTGCTGGGCTGCCAGGTCGTCGAACCGCCCTCGACTCGGAGAACGTCACCGGCGACACCCAGCTGGCCGCCGACGTCTGGGCCGACGAACTGCTCTACGACCGGCTTGGCGAGGTCGAGGGGATCGGCGAGTACGCCAGTGAGGAACGGGAAACCGTAACAGACATCGGCGAGGGCTATGCTGTCGCCCTGGATCCCCTCGATGGCTCCTCGAACCTCCGGTCGAACAACCCGATGGGGACGGTCGTCGGGGTTTACGACGGTTCGCTTCCCACTTCGGGACAGGACCTGGTCGCCGCCGGGTTCGTCCTGTACGGACCCATAACCACCATGGTTATCGCCCAGGAGGGGCAGCCCGAGGGGTACGTCGTCGAGGACGGCACCCGTCGGTCGACCGGCCCGGTTGAACTGCCCGCCGACCCGACCGTGTATGGATTTGGCGGTCGGGTTCCGGAGTGGTCCGAAGCCTTCGATGAGTACGTGAGCGAGGTGCAGGACGAACTGAAGCTCCGCTATGGCGGCGCGATGATTGCGGACGTAAGTCAGGTGCTCACCTACGGTGGCATCTTCGGCTATCCGGCACTGTCCTCCCGTCCGAACGGAAAACTCCGACTGCTCTTCGAATCCGCGCCGATCGCCTACGTGGTCGAACAGGCCGGCGGGGCCTCGACTGACGGCGAGCAGTCGCTGCTGGACATCGAGGCCACGGACCTTCACCAGCGGACGCCCACCTTCGTGGGCAACGAATCGTACATCCACCGACTGGAAGAAGCGGTGTAGGCGTTTTCGGCCTGAACTTTGATGCCCCCGGAGCCCCACGTTTCTGGGGTATGACCGGGATAGCCTACGCGGACTTCGTGGATACGGACTACCAGCCAGCGCCAGAGGAACTCGTCTGTGATTTTGCCATCGAACCCGCGTCGGGGTTGTCGATGGAAGACGCAGCCGGGCGTGTCGCCTCGGAAAGTTCCAATGGAACCTGGGCCGCGCTGGCGGTCGGCGAAGACTTCACCGACGTGGGCGCGACAGCCTTCGAGATCGGTGACGGAACGATTCGAGTCGCCTACCCCGAGACGCTGTTCGAGTTCGGGAACATGCCCCAGGTCCTCTCCTGTGTCGCGGGCAACATTATGGGGATGAAGGCTGTGGACTCGATTCGACTCCAGGACTGTTCGTGGCCGGCCGACTTGGCCACGTCCTTCCCGGGCCCGCAGTTCGGTTCGGCCGTCAAAGAAACGTTCCTGGACGCCGGGGACAGACCCGCGCTGGCGACGGTCCCCAAGCCGAAAGTCGGGCTCTCGACGAAGCGCCACGCTGAGATCGGCTACGAGGCCTGGACCGGTGGCATCGATCTGTTGAAAGACGACGAGAACCTGACCGACCAGTCCTTCAACAGCTTTGCCGACCGGGTCACCGAGAGCTTCGAAATGCGGGATCGGGCACAGGACGAGACCGGCGACCGCAAGGATTACCTGGTGAACATCACCGCCGACGTCGAGACGATGAAAGAGCGGGCCGACTTCGTGGCCGACCAGGGCGGGAACTTCGTCATGGTCGATGTCATCACCACCGGCTGGGGCGCGGTCCAGTCGGTCCGGGAGCACACCGAAAAGCGCGGGCTCGCGATCCACGCTCACCGGGCGATGCACGCGGCCTTCGATCGACTCTCCCATCACGGCGTCTCGATGCGCGTGCTCGCCCAGATCGCTCGTCTCACGGGCGTCGATCACATTCACACCGGGACGGCAAACCTGGGAAAACTCGAAAACGAGGACACGGCGGGCATCAACGAGTGGTTACAATCCGACCTGCACGGGATGAACGACGTTCTCCCAGTTGCGTCGGGCGGCCTCCATCCGGGCACCGTCGAACCACTCCTGGACGCGTTGGGCACGGATCTCATCGTCCAGGCTGGCGGTGGCATCCACGGCCATCCAGACGGGACTCACGCCGGCGCTAAAGCGCTCCGCCAGGCGGTCGACGCCTACATGGCCGGCGAATCCGTAACGGACGCGGGCGAGAGCCACGAGGAACTCGGCCGTGCCCTCGATGAGTGGGGCGCAGAGACGCCTATCTGACGCGGTAGCTTCCCGGCCCGGTCACGTGACGGCCGAGGTCACTCTCGCGGCGGTAGTCGAAGGATCGAAGCGATTGCAGGGTTGCTTCGAGCGTTTCGGCGTCACCGGGTTCCCACACCGTCGGGTCACGGATGGGCACGATGATCCAGGAACCGTTCGTAATTTCGGTTCCGTGGATCGCCGCCGATTGTTCGCCCGGGGCAATCGAACTGTAGTTCCGAAGGGCGTATTCGATGGCCGCCTCGCCCACCGGAAGCAATACGTGGGCGGTGATCGCCCTGAGTTCGGCGTCGAAGAGGGCTTCGGCGGCCTCGCGGGTCGCGGGCGTCGGTTCGCCGTTCTGGTAACACGGGTACAGATAGGACGTATAGAGGCCACCCGGCGCACCACCATTTAGCAAACCGACTGCTTCGAGGACGGCTCGAAGCGGTTCGAAGCGCTCGTCCTCGAGGAGAGCCGTTGCAGTCGGTTCGGACGGCCGATCTCCGATCAGGTGAAAATCGGCGTTTGGATCCCCACTGCCCGGGATGAACTCCTCACAGGGCGGGGAGAATCCGAACGGATTTCGCGTGCGATCAGTGATGACCTTCACAGCCGTTGAGACGGCGCGAGAAAAAATGAGCCCGTCGGTCGAGTTAGACCTCGGCCTCGGCCGGGCCGTCGGTACCGGGTGTCGAGAGCGTGTAGAGGTTCTGCCGAGCGTCGGGAATGTAGATGTTCTTCTCGACGATGGTTCGATCCTGAAGCCGCTCGAGGGCGTCTCGGACCGTCCGCTGAGAGAGCCTGGATTTATCGACGATCTGTTTCTGTGTGAGACCGCCGTTGTATTCGAGGACCTTCAGGACGAGCTTGGCACTCGGGGGCAGGTCTTCCACCTGGGTTTCAGCTACCACCATGGTAGTTAACCCAAAGTACGGAGGGACTTTATACCTAATGGGATGGATCGGTAACCTGGTTACCCGATGGTAACCTCACTTGACGACACCGAAAACGGGCGTTACTCCTCGGACTCGTCCTGTTCGTCGGCGGCCTCGTCCCCCGGCTGGAACTCGGCGGTATAGCCGGCGTAATCTACGGCGTCGAGTAGGTCCTCGACGTCCGCGTCGCCCTCGACGACGGCGGTATTCGCCTCGTGATCGGCACTTGCTTCCTCGACCCCGGAGACCTCCTCGAGGGCAGTTTCGACGATGTCTTCACAGCCGTCACAGCTCATATCCTCGACGCGAAGCGTGATGGACATGCAAGCGGGTTGGGGATGGGGGGCTTAGGGCGTTTCGGGTTCGACCGGGTCAGCGCCGGAACCGACCCAGGAGCTGATAGTCGTGATCCGGGGTGTAGTTCCGGAACGTGAGACTGTTCGTGAGCACGCTCACGCTGGAACTCGCCATCGCGGCCGCGGCCGCGACTGGCTGGAGCAACCCGAGTGAGGCAAGCGGGATCATCACCGTGTTGTACCCCAGCGCCCAGAAGAGGTTCTGCCTGATCTTCTGGAGGGTCGCCACGGAGAGCCGGATGGCCTTGAGCACGTCCCGGGGATCGTCCCGGACGAGAGTGACGTCCCCGGCCTCGATGGCGACGTCCGTCCCACTGCCGATCGCTGCCCCCACGGCGGCCTCGGTGAGGGCGGGCGCGTCGTTGACGCCGTCCCCGACCATCATCGCGTCGCCGCTTGCGTCCTGAATTTCTCTGACGACTGAAGCCTTTTCGGCCGGGAGGACCTCCGCACGGATGTTCGTCGACGGGATGCCGACGACCTCGGCCACACTCCGGGCGGTTCGCTCGTTGTCCCCGGTGAGCATCCAGACGTCGATCCCTCGGTCCTGAAGCTGTTCCACGGCCGCTTTGGCCGATTCCTTGACCGTGTCGGCTGTCGCAACGATGCCCGCTACCTGGCCGTCGACCGCGACGACGATTCCGGTCTTGCCGGCCGCTTCGAGTTCGGTCAGTTGATCCTCCAGGGGGCCGAGTTCGATCCCCGCCTCCTGGAGCAGTTTTCGGTTCCCCAGGTGGAGTTCTCGGCCGTCGACGGTCGCCGTGATCCCACGACCCGGTTCGTTTTCGAAGGTTTCGGGCTCCCCGACCTCCAGGTCGCGATCCGCGGCCGCGCTGACGATCGCCCGTGCGATCGGGTGTTCGCTCCCCGACTCGGCGCTCGCGGCCAATCTGAGTAATTCGTCCTGGTCGATCGATTGCTCGGTCAGGAGCCCGCCGTCTGCACGGGGCTCGGAGACGATCACGTCACTGACTGCCATCGAGCCTTCGGTGAGCGTCCCGGTTTTGTCGAAGATGACTGTCTGGACGTCCCTGACCCGTTCGAGCACGTCCCCGCCCGCGAAGAGGACGCCGTTTCGCGCCCCGATTGCCGTCCCGACCATCGTGGCCGCGGGTGTCGCCAGGCCGAGCGCACAGGGACAGGCGATGAGGACCGCACTCGCGAAGACGACGATGGCGAACTCGACGGTGCTCACAGTTCCGCCGACGATCGCTGGTCCGCCTGCGATTAGCCCCCAGATCGGGAGCATCTCGACGAACCCCGCGAGCTGCTGGGGGAAGAGGAACCAGAGCCCGCCCCAGAACAGTGCGTTGATGATCACTGCCGGGACGAAGTGAGCGCTGATCCGGTCGGCCAGTCGCTGGACGTCCGGCTGGCGGGACTGGGCTTCTCTGACTAGCTCGACGATCCGCTGCACCGTCGAATCCTCGCCCACGCGGGTCGCCCGCACGCGCAACACGCCGTTCTCGTTGATCGTGCCCCCGAGCACCTCGTCGCCCGGGCCCCGTTCGACCGGCACCGACTCGCCAGTCACCATCGACTCGTCGACGGCGCTCTCGCCGCCGATCACCTCGCCGTCCGTAGGAATCCGCTCGCCGGGGCGGACTTTCAAAATGTCCCCGACCTGGACCTCGGTCCGGTCGACCTCGCGCTCGCTTCCGTCCGGGCCGATGAGGGTGGCCGTTTCGGCCTCCATCTCCAGGAGTTCCCGCATCGCGTCCCCGGCCTGGCCTTTCGAGCGCGCTTCGAGGTAATTACCCAGCGTGATGAAGAGCAGGATCAAGGCGGCCGAGTCGAAGTACAGCCCCCCTGGAATCGCGCCCAGGAGGACCGCGACGCTGTAGCCATAGGCCGTGGTGGAGCCCAGGGCGATGAGGACGTCCATGTTCGCGGTTCGGTTGCGGAAGAGGGCGGTGTAGGAATTGCGATAGAACTCCCGGCCCAGGACGACCTGCACGGGGGTCGCGAGGCCGAAGGCGATCCAGCCCATTGGAACTCCGAGGATCGACTCCGGGAAGGAGCCAGGCGCGAAGAGTTCGCCGGCCATCATCAAGAGCAGCGGGATCGAGAAGGCCGCACCGAACGCCACGAGACGAAGTTGTTTCGTGATCTCCTGATTGCGAGCAACGTCGCTGGCTGACTCCTCACTCTCTTCGTCGTCCCCTGACGGGCGAACCGGAGAATACCCGGCGGCTTCGATCCCGTCGAATAGGTCCGCCTGAGTGACTGTCGCCGGGTTGTAGGTCACCGTCGCGTCGTCAGTCGCGTAGTTGACCTCCGCGCTGAGCACGCCGGCCATCCCTTCGAGGTTGGAGGCAATCGTCTCGGCGCAGTTCGCACAGTGCATGTCCGCGACGTCGATCCGGTGCCGGTCGGTCACGCCTTCGTAGCCTGCGTCCTCGATTGCCTCGTAGATCGCGCTCAAGGAGACTCCTTCGGGGTCGTATTCGACGCGTGCCTCCTCGGTCGCAGCGTTTACGTCAGCCGAGGCGACCCCGTCGAGTGATTCGAGGGCGCTGGTAACGGTGCTGGCACAGTTCGCACACGTCATGCCACGCACCGAGAGCCGTTCGGTAAGCATGTCCTGTAGTAGGGGCTCGTATTTCATCCCGATTGTTCCTCACGAACCGAAGAAAAACGGGCCAGGAAATTTTGAATCGAAAGTCAGGCGTCGGATCGCAACTCCTCGTAGCGCTCCACGTACCGTGCCTCACAGGAGGGACAGCAGAACTGCTTGACCTCGCCCCCGACACGGGTCGTGACCCCTTCACTGGTGACGGTGTTCCCACACTCATCACAGACCAGGGCGAAGTCGCTTGCCCCGACGGTTGGTGACCACTGGCTCTCTCGCAACAGCGAAACGGCAACGTCACGCACCCCCTGGACCTCGAGGACCTGATCGAGCCACGGGCCGACCTCCCCAGGGGCGTTCGCGTGAAAGATCACGTGTCCGTCGACGGTCACGTAGACGTGTTCCACGGCGTCGAGTTCTCCGACGACGTCCCTGATGCCGGCAGCGGACTCCGGAGCGACCTCGAGATCCACCAGAACCGGTGTCCCCTCCCGGAGCTGTCGGCGATCGATATCGGCCGTGAACCGACGGATGACACCCTGTTCTTTCAGCCGGGAGACCCGATCCGAGACTGCGGGCGCGGAGAGGTCGACGGCCTCGGCGATCTCGCGAAAGGGTCGTCTGGCGTCCGCGACGAGCAACCGAAGGATTTCCAGGTCGGTCTCGTCTAGATCGTGCATACCCGGCTTTCGTGACGGGGCCCAATACGTGTTTTCGAGGGCCGCATCTACGCGCCCGATCGGCACCGTGGCCCGATGGTTTATGGTTCGGGAACGGACAGACACGGTATGGAACGGACCCGACGGCGGGGGGTGTACTACGTCCTCTCTTTCCTGGGCGCCCTCGTTCTCTACACGATACTCTACAAGTTCGGTATGAGCGCCTTCGAAGGCGAACACCGGACTGTTATCCAGGCCTTCCAGATCGTCGTCGAGAGTTTTACCACCACTGGATATGGTGAAGACGCGCCGTGGAGTTCACCCCAGATACAGATCCTCGTCGTGTTGATGCAGTTCACCGGGATCTTCTTCATCTTTCTCACGCTGCCATTGTTTCTGGTGCCCTGGATCGAGGAACGGCTCGAGGACACGATTCCCCGGACCTACCAGGGGGAAGACCACGTCGTCATCTGTGGGTTCAGTGACCGTTCGGACGTGTTGATCGACGACCTGGAGGTTCACGGACTCGATTACGTGCTCCTGGTGGATGCGGAGGATCGGGCCCGCTCGTTGTCCCGCGCGGGCTACAACGTGGTCCTCGGCGACCCGGAATCAACCGCGACGTTCTCGAATTTGAACGTCGGGTCCGCCCAGGCGGTCGTGCTTGACGGGCCGGACGAACGAAACGCGGCGATGGCGCTCTCGGTTCGAGAACTGAACGACACGGTCCGGCTGGTGGCGTTCGTCGAGGATCCCTCGCTGACGCGGTACCTGCTTCTGGCCGGTGTCGACGAGCCGCTTCACCCCCGTGAGCTACTGGGCCGTGGCCTCGCGGACAAGGTTTCGAGTGTCATCACGACCCAACTCGGTGAAACCGTCGATATCAGTGCCGACCTGGAGGTCATCGAACTCCCGGTGTTCGCCGGGAGTGACGTTCACGGTGAGACACTCGGCTCGGCCGGGATCCGGGAACAGACGGGGGCCGCAGTGATCGGTGCCTGGGTCGACGGGAAATTCGTCCCGAACCCGACCCCGGAGACGACACTGACAGACCGAACTGTGCTGCTGGTCGCTGGGACTGAATCCCAGCTCGAGGCGGTCATGGACCGCACCCGGGCCGGCGACCGCTTGGCACACGAGGACGTCGTGATGGCAGGGTACGGTGAGGTTGGCGAAGCAGTCTGTAACGCACTGCAGTCCGCGAACGTCACCTGTCGGATTATCGACCTTGTGGACCGCAACGCGGTCGACGTCGTCGGGAACGCGACCGAGGCCGCGGTCCTCCGGGAGGCTGGTCTCGCGGAGGCCGGTGCCTTCATCGTCTCGTTGAACTCCGACACCGACGCCATTTTCGCGACCCTTGTCGCCCGCGAGCTGAACCCCGATCTCGAAATCATCGTCCGGGCCAACGACGCTGACAACGTGGCGAAACTGTACTCGGCCGGTGCCGACTACGTGTTGCCGTTGCCGACTGTTTCCGGGCGTATGCTCGCCTCGAGCATCCTCGATGAGGACGTCATCTCCTATGACACCCAGATCGACATCGTCAGGATGCAGGCGCCCGGCTTCGAGGGATCCACGATCGAGGAGGCCGCGATTCGAGAACGGACCGGCTGTACGATCATCGCCGTCGAACGCGGTGAGGAGACTTACTCCGATGTGGGCCCCGAATTCGAGATTCGTGACGGTGACTCCCTCGTGGTCGTCGGGACGGACGAGGACTTGCTTCGGTTCCAGGAACTGGGGGGCGTGGGATCGTTGCGGTGATCGTGTGGGCGCGTATCCATGTACACTTATGTTCCGTGGGCCTACATTCGGGAACAGACCGTCTCGATGGAGGGCACCCTCCACATAGTCAGGAACAATGAGCTATCAACTCGGTGACACCGTGCCCGCCCCGCTCGCGGACTCCGTCGACCCGGGGACCAACATCCTCGTCAGTGGTCCCGCGATGTCCGGCAAGCGAGCGTTGATGCTCGAGATACTGGGCCACGGTGCCAGACAGGGCGATGGATCGGTCGTCGTGACGGCAAACGACGGCGGCGCGCAGATCTACAGGGAGTACCGCGAGATCGCCCCCGCCGATGAGGCCTACGTTCGTATCATCGATAGCATCGGGTCGACCGGGAATGGCGATCTGGAGGGGATCGTCGAATCGGTCAGTTCGCCAGGCGATTTGACCGGTATGGGGATCGAGTTCTCCCAGATCTCGAAGGATGCCGCGGGCAACGGGGTCGACCGAATTCGGGTGGCCTTCGACTCGCTTTCGGCCCTGTTGATGTACGTCGACCTGGAACGGCTCTTCCGGTTCTTGCACGTGTTCACCCGACAGATCCAGTCGAAAGACTGGATCGGCATGTTCGCAATCGACCCGGACTCTCACGAGTCGAAGGTCATCAACACGCTAAACCAACTGTTCGACGGCGTGTTCGAGATCCGGGTTCCGGATGCGGGCGGTCGGGAAATACGGGCCCGTGGCTTTGGAAACCCGCCGACGGAGTGGGTCCCCCTCGATTGAGTTCTCCGCCAAACTCAGGCCGGGTCCTCGTGGCACGTCGCGATCGAATCCACGAGTGACTCACGATCTGCACTGTAGGTCAGATGACTCACACACGAACAGTCAGTCGCCCCGATACCCGTGATCGGGTCGCCCGAAAGCGAACGGGCGATCTCACACTCTCGGTCCGCTTCTGGGGTGATCCACACGCCCACCCAACTCGTTCCCTCGGCCCCAAGGAGGTAGTCGACGTGCCAGTGTCGGGTATCGTTTTCGCCAGCCGCTACCCGTCGATGGCGATCGACCCGGGAGAGGCCGCCGGGACCGAATGCACTCCCGGTGTAGGCGTAGTATCCCGCGTCGAGTGATCGTTCGCCGGCGGCCCCGAACGTGATCGGTCTCGCGGTGTCGAGTTTCACGAGGACCGTGTAGGTTCCGGGACCCATCAGTGCTCGTAGTCGCGTTCGGCGATTTGCACGACACGATCGCCTCGGAGCCCGAACTTCGTGTACCGGTAGGCAAGAAAGAGCTTGAGCGCTGGAACGCCCACCGAGAGCGCCGAGCGAATGTTCGGTACCGCCCCGGCCTGGTTCTCGAGCATCCGGTTCCCGATCCCCAGGACTCGGTCCCAGTCCCCGGGCCCGTAGCCACGGACCATATCCGCCAGCGCGACGTTCCGCCGAACTTCCGCGCCTGCCACGTCCTTCCAGGCTTGATTGTACTCGCCCAGATTATCAGTCGCTGCGAACTCACCGGCGAGCCGGCCTGTCCGAAGTGCGAGATGGTCACCCCCTTCGTGGAAGGCCGACGTAGCCCCCATCGCCCCGCCGACGACGGCGATGCCCAGATCGGTCGGTGAGTCGATCGGCCTGGTCGAGGAGATCGGATAGGTCTCGGTGCCGGCGTCTTTCCCGTAGTTCTCAAGCCGGGGCATCTCGGACTCGATATCGTACTCCGCACCGTAGACGGTCTCTAGGAAGCGATCGAGGAACTCCCGGGGCGAGGGCATCGACTCGTCCTCCGGCTTCAGGAGTTCGTAGGCCTGCGGATTCGGGACGTCGTCGAGTGACATTCCGATCGGCATCGTGAGCCCCACGCGGGCGACCCGATCGCTGTTTGGGAACACCCACGGGTAGGCCGTGTGGCCGGGGAGCCAGCCCCACCAGAACTTGATCCGATCCGCATCGAAGGCGTCCGCCGGGAACCGGCGGTACTCCTGGTAGGCGATGTGGTTGGCCTCGGGTGGGGACAGGAGTTTCGAGGCCGCCTTCTCCGTCGGCAGGTACTCATCAAGTACTCCCATCGTGATCCGCCGCTGGGGGCCATCAGCGAGTACAAGGTAGTCGGCCCGTATCTCAGCGCCGTCCGCGAGGACGAGATTGTGGGTTGGCGTGCCTGTGTGTGTCGTTTCGACGTCACGGACGCCGGTTCCAACTCGGTAGTCGGCGCCAGCGGCTTCTGCCTGCTCCCGGTGCCAGTCGTCGAACTTCGCACGGTCGAACGCGAAGCCGAAATGCGGATACTCCGAATCGATGCCGGTATTCGAGAGGGTGACTGATTCGGTCGGCCCGACGAACTCGGCCCCCGTGAGTGTCTGGTGGATCACCCCGTCGGGAAGCGTGTCGGGATCGAGGCCCGCAATTTCGGTCCAGTAATCGAGGAAGCCGGCTGCGTCAGTCGAGTCCGGACCGAGACGGTCTCTATCCGCCCGTGGGACCCCTTTTTCCAGCACGAGTGCCGACGCTCCGCGCGTTGCTGCCGCCCGTGCCGCCGCCGTCCCGGCCGGTCCCCCGCCGACGATAGCGACGTCGACCTGCTCCATACTCCATCAAGGAAAAGCGCGATTAAGAATGTTCGCCACTCGGGTCGGCCCGTGCCAGCACCACTAAGTAGTGGGGTTTCGAACCCCGGATAAATGGTAGTGGGCAGTGGGTACGACTGGAGTGCGATCTTTCACGGTGGTGGCTCCCTCGAGACACAGGTGCTATTGACGGCAATCGTTCTCGGAATCGCGGTCTTTCTCGTCGCCGTGTTAGTCCCCGTTTTCGTGCGACTGGTCTTCCTGGGGATCGAGTGGGTCTTCGGACTGGTGGGGCTGACGGCGGTCTACAATGCCGTTCACCGCCCGGAAGCGAACTGGGGGCCCGAGTCGTTGATCGTCAAACTGCTACGGGTGGTCGTGGTCGTTATCGCTGGGATTGGGATATTGGCTATCTGGGGTGAAATCGAACCGGTCCTGCGGGTCGTCCAGACGTTCTCGATTCCCTCCTCGCTCGTCATTCAGAGTGTGATTACCGTTCTGCTCTTTGTCGGTGCGTACACTGGGATGGGGATTCTTCACCACTGGGTCGAGGAGCTGACGGCCCGATCGGACCGCATCACGGCCCATCAGGAGGAAATCTCGCTTCGGGTCGTACAGATCATCTTCCTCACTGCAGCGGCGATCGCTGCACTCTCCCTGTGGGGGATCGACCTCGGGGGCCTGCTAGTCGGGGCCGGCTTCCTCGGTATCGTGGCGGGGCTGGCCGCCCAGCAGACGCTTGGCTCCCTCATCGCCGGTTTCGTCCTCATGTTGTCCCGTCCCTTCGAGATCGGCGACTGGGTCCAGATCGGTGAACATGAGGGAATCGTCAGCGAGGTCACGATCGTCAACACCCGGCTCGAGAACTTCGACGGCGAGCTCGTCGTGTTACCAAATGACGCGGTCGGCAACGCCACGATCGTGAACCGGACGACCAAGGGACGGCTCCGCCTCCGTGTCGAGGTTGGAATCGACTATTCGGCGGACCCGGACCGCGCCATGGATGTCGCGAACGAGGCCTTATCTGAGGTGGACAACATCCTCTCTGTCCCCCGGCCCAGGGTCATTACCAGTCGCCTGGACGACTCGGCGATCGTCCTCGAACTCCGGTTCTGGATCGACAAGCCGAGTGCCCGTCGCCGGGCCAAGGCGATCAGTGCAGCCATTCGGGCCGTCTCGGGAGCCTTCCAGGAGGCCGGAATCAAGATTCCGTTCCCCCAGCGGGAACTCTCCGGTCGGGGAGAAACTGGCGGGTTCCACGTGGTCGAGAGCGGTGCGGAGGACTGAGCGGACAAACGGTTTTATCGCCGGCTTTCGTTGAGCCAGTATGGACTACGGCCGGGCGTTCTATATTGCGGCCCGGGTCTACGTCTGGGGATTGCTGCTGGCTGGAGTGGCCACTATCTCCGTTCTCTTCTTGCCATCGGGGCTTCCGAGTCCCCGGCTGGCTGGTATCTGGTTCGCACTGGGAGGATTCGGGTCGTTGGTGCTTGTAACCGCGATTCTGATCTACCTCCTGCAAAACTGGTGAGAACACCCGTCGAGACAAAAGGAGTCAGTCGGCCGCGATAGTGAAGGGGATGAGCGCGCTATTCAGATTCTTGTGGCGGTCCCTGGTTCCCGGACCCTGGGTTCTGGTTGCCCGCGTCCGTCGGTGGTCCGGTCTGTCCAGAGGGGCCGCCACCGTTTCCGCTGTTCGAGCCGGGGGAGTTCTCATCAGGCGGACCCATCGTCCGGTTGTCCGCTGATGGTCCCGTCGTTCGGTTGTCCGCTGATGGTCCCATTGACTCGTTCGCTGCTGGCCCAGTCGTGTTATCGCCGGGTCCCATCGCCCCGTTACCGGGGGCGTCCTCAGGTGGGCCTGCGTGTGCGGGTGGGCCCTGTCCCATGTGCTGTCCAGGGTTCGGTCCAACGACCGACCGTGCGACGGCTGCGGTCTCCGGACCGCTCATGTTCCGGGCCTGGGATCGAAGGGTTTCGAGCTGGGTCGTGTTGATTCCGTGGGCTTGCCGGACGTCCTCGGGGATCGCCTCGCTCGTCGATTCCGTCTGGTTGATTAGCCGTTCCATGGAGGTAATCTGGGCCTCCAGTCGGGAGACATGCGCGTAGTACGCGCCCTCGGGGATGGTTCCGTTCTCGTGGGCCTGTTCGAATTCTTCGGTCTGATTTCGGAGGTGGGCCAGTTGGCGTTCGAGCTGTTCGGTCTCGTTCGCCACGAGCCGTGCTTTCGACTGGTTCGAGTGGGCAGCTGCGACCGAGAGGCCAAAGGCGCGTTCCGAGACACTCCCGCGGATCTCAGCTTGCTGGGTGCTCACGATGGCCGAGAGCTGTGCGCCCGGAGCCACCGTCTCCGTGGTTTCGTTGGTCTCGTTGAGCGAGTCGGTCTCGTTCGTGTCCGTGTCGTTCACCGGTTCAGTTTCGTTCAAATCCGTCGTGTTTTCTGTCGTCGTGTTGTCGTCGACCGTCGTGTTTTCCGTGGTCGTATTTTCGTCCGCTATCGTAGTGGTCGTTTCAGTCGTGTTATTCGTGTCCGCATAGATCGGGCCAGCGTCGATGGCCTCCTGGTCCGCCGTTACGGCGCCGGCCGCTCCAGCTCCGGCGACGATACCGAGGATGACCATGATCGCTGTGAATACAGCCAGTGCACGTCTCATCGACTTGCCGTAGTAGCCACGGACAGTTATACCCGGCCGGTCCTGAACGCGGTTTGGGCCCAATTAAGCCCGATTTAGACCGATTCGTCCCCGGATTCGGGGAGTTTGACGACGTTCTCTCGACCGATCCGGAACTTCTCGATTTCACCGGCCTCCGACATGTCCGAGAGTACCTGGCTCGTCTTGGCCTCCGTCCAGTCAAGCGCCTCGACGATCTCCTGTTGTTTCGCTCGACCGCCGACCGAGGCGAGGTACTGCTCGACGCGTTCCTCGTTGCTCAAAAGCTCCGACGGTGGGGTCGGTTCGCCGGATTCCCCCTCCGGTTCGGCCGGCTCGGTGACCGAGCCCGCGCTGTCAGTCGGCTCCGATTCAGTCTCGCGATAGACGTACCACCCGCCAAGTACAACCAGTGCGAGGAGAAGCAGTCCGATCGGGACCCAGGGAAGGCCGTCCCCGGCCGCTGTCGTCTCGGTCGTCGTCAGATCCGGGCTCGTCGTGGGTGTGGGTTCGAGTGTGAGCGCGGGCTGTGTTCCTTCGAACTGGCGAGGGCCCTGCCAGACGACTTCCCCATCACTCGAACTGGTTGGCGTGGGATCGACCGTGGCCTGCTGGTAGGCCTCGGGCCACTCGATCCGCAGTCGTGTCTCCTCGTCGAGGAACAGCCCCTGCAATGCGTCCCCGGCCTGGATTTCCCCGTCTGTCACGTTCGCAAAGTTCTCCCAGGTGGCGGTGTAGGTAACGGTCCCATACTGGTTCCCGAGTGTCGGACTCGTTCGGGCCGTGACGCCGAAATCACGTACGGTCATCGACCGGCCGGTCGATGTTTCCGCCGCGGACACCGTGTTCTGCATGCGGTCGGCAAAGCGGGATACGTAGGTCGATTCGTTCTGCTCGATGTCACCTGCCAACTCCTCGAACGCCTGGGTATCGTTTTCGTCGTCCAGTCTGATTGCGTATTCGATCTGGAACGTCGCCGTGCCGTTCTCGGCTACATCTGCACCGATGATCACGAGATCCGATTCCATCTCCCCGATCTGCTGGGTGTCCGACCCGAGCGTCGTGCCGGCCGTCGCCGGGCCCGCGAGGACGCCCAGAAGGAGGACAGCCAATCCCAGTGCCCGAAAGCTCCCCCAGTCCATATCACATAGGGATTCCCCAGGGTTGAAATCCTTCCGTTCGGGGCGAAGTCGAGGTCCCGCGGAGGCTAAGTAGATGGGCCCGAAGCTACCAGGTAATGAAAGTCGTTGGCGTTGCCGGCCGTCGAAACAGCGGGAAGACGACACTACTCGAGCGGCTACTCGAGGCCCTCCCCGAGTCGATCTGTGTCGCGACGGTGAAATCGATTCATCACGACATCGAGTTCGACACCGAAGGAACGGATACACACCGCCATCGCCTGGCCGGAGCAGACAGGGTCATCGGCATCACCCCGACTCAGTCTGCGGAGTTCCGACCGGTGGGCAAGGAAGATGGGGTAACACTGACGGACCGGCTGGTCGAACTCCACGAGCAGGGCGTCGACTGGGTGTTCGTCGAGGGGTTCAAGACTGCGGCCCTTCCCACTATTCTCGTGGGCGACATCGAGGAAACCGCGGTCGAGGGTGACCTCCTCTTTCGCGTTCCGGACGGGACTGCTGTCGACGGGGACGCAATTTTCAACCGAATTCGTACCGTACCTGATTGGAAACCGCCGTGAGGACCCATTCGGACGGGCTGGAATACGGCTATCGGCACCCCCGACAGCAACCCTTTTGTCCGGCTACCCCAAAACTCCACTAACAATGTCGGAATCGATGAGCGAGTATCTCTCCCAGGACATGCAGTGTGAGGGGCTTCTGGAATGTATGCACGGGCTCAAGGAGCTCGACAAGGATGTGTTTCTGGTGTTGACCGACGCCGACGAACCGCTCACAGTCGATGACATCGCCGAGGCCGTCGACCGGGAGCGCTCGACGGCCTATCGGTCCGTCCAACGTCTGCTCCAGTCCGGGTTCATCCAGAAAGAGCAGGTGAACTACGAACAGGGCGGGTACTATCACGTCTACCGCCCCACGGATCCGGATCGGATCGCCGACGACATGCAGCGACTCCTCAACGACTGGTATGCCAAGATGGGACAGCTCATCACCCAGTTCCGGGACCAGTACGAGGAACGGGCGGTCACCGAGAACTAACTCCCGGGGTGTTTTGTAACCGGCGTTCGGAAGGCTAGCCATGGCTGTGCCGCCACCGGAAACAGACGAGGACGAGACAGCCATCGCCTTCGGTATCGCCGCTGTCGACG
The DNA here is from genome assembly GCF_031432215.1 of Halodesulfurarchaeum sp. HSR-GB. Lineage (NCBI taxonomy): Archaea > Methanobacteriati > Methanobacteriota > Halobacteria > Halobacteriales > Halobacteriaceae > Halodesulfurarchaeum > Halodesulfurarchaeum sp. HSR-GB. The sequence goes on from NZ_JAVKGN010000001.1 coordinate 1,483,824, forward strand.
GTCTGCTCGATGAAACCGACCTGGACTTCCCCGCCGATCGCCAGGCCGTCGAGACGGCACTGGGAAATCGGGTCGTCCCCTACGATCCCCGGGGAAACACTGTCTCACTCACAACCGCACTGGAGGACGTCGAAAAACGGCAGTTCGGATCCCGACAGGAGTTGCTCAACGCGCTCCATCCGGTCTTCGAGGCCAGACGAAACGGTGCTGGCCTCCAGGGTTGGCTCCGATCGCTGTTGCCCTTCTAATCACAGGACCGTGTTCAGGGCCTCGAGGAACCCGTCGGCGTAACTCCCGCTGGTCACGATGTCCGCCGCCTCTTTTGCGTCTGGGGTCGCGTTGGCGACGGCGACACCGGTTCCAGCAACCTCGAAGAGTGACACGTCGTTGGGACTATCGCCCACCGCGAGGGCTGTTCCCGGGTCGAATTCGAGGTGTGCGGCGAGTGCCTCGAAGGCTGCCCCCTTGCTCACGTCCGGAGATTTGACGTGATAGGCGTATTCGGAGTCGACGACCTCCAGCCCGTGCTCCGCAGCGATGGCTTCGAGCGGTTCGAGCGGGGACTCGCGGCTCACTGCGATTTCGGTCTCACGCCACTTGTTTGCCAGGTCCAGTTCGCCAAACCCCAGGTCGTGGCCCTGGCGCTGGTAGGCCTCGGCGACAGCGTCCGCAGCGGCCCGATCGCCGTGTACCTGGAGGGTGTCTTCGGCCACGGCGATCCCGCCGTTTTCCGCGACGACCATCGGTTCGAGCCCGGAATACTGGGCCAGTGCGACGGGGAAGGGGAGGGCTTTGCCCGTCGCAACAATGACTGGGGCCGGCCAGGAGCCGAGGGCATCGATGATCCGGGGGTCGATCGATCGGTCCGGCCGGCTCAACGTGCCATCGATATCGACGGCGAGTGGCGGGGCCATAGCCGGGTTACTCACGCGACCCATTTGACGGATGTGTTTCAGCCCGAGAACTCGCCAGGCGAATCGCGGCCGCGAGGGTTCGATTGACCGGGACGGGAATATTGTGTTCCTCGGCTCGGTCGACGATGGCTCCGTTCAGCGAATCGATTTCCGTTCGTGTGCCTCGCTTCAAGTCCTGTAACATCGAGGAACGATTCGTCGCCGTGTCTTCGACGACCTGGACTGCCTGTTCAACCGGGTTACTGACCCGATAGCCCTCGGCCGCGGCGACGCGGGCGGCTTCCTCGATTGCCGCTTCGAGGAGTTCGCGTCCGGGCCCTGATCGAAGGTGCCCATTTGGCACTCGACCCAGGGCTGTCACCGGATTGATGCCCACATTGACGAGCACTTTCTCCCAGATGGCGGTCCGAATATCTGACTCGATTTGGATATCGAATCCAGCCTCCCTGAACGTTGCCGTCACCGTAACGAACCCCTCATTTCCGCCCCAGGGGCGACCGATACGGATCTGTCCCCGGCTTTCGAGACGGACACGGCCTGGCTCCGGGACGAATGCGGCCATTGTCGTCGTCCCGGCGATCACTCGGTTTTCGCCGACGGCCTCCCGGATCGTCTCGATGTTCCCCAGGCCGTTCTGTAGCGTGAGTACGTCGACGCCATCGAGAAACGGCTGAACCGCCGCCATGGCGGTGTCGGTGTCGTAGCTCTTGACGGCGAGAATCAGCAGGTCCGTGCCGGCGACGGCCGAGGGATCGGTATCGACCTCGATCGCCCGCGAGTGGGCGGGCTCATCCGGATACTCGATTTGCAGCGAACCACGCTGGAGCGCCCGCAGGTGGTCGTTCTCGTGGCCGATCAGTGTCACCGTGGCGGACTTCGAGAGCGCTCCGGCGAGTGCCGATCCGATCGCCCCGGCTCCCAAAATCGCCACGCGCATGGGCGGGGATTAGTCGGGATGGCTCATAGCCTTTGCCGGGGAAGGCTTTTCGGGGCGAGCGAAGAAAGAGGTCTATGGAGCGTTCGCGGGGCCAGATCATTCTCGTCGCGGCGTTTGCCCTCGCGGTCGTCTTCGTCGCCCTGGCGCTCGTCCTCAACACGGCGATTTTCACCGAGAACCTGGCGACCCGCGAAACCGTCGACGAACACGACGCCATCGATCTGCGAGCCGCGGCCACAGACACCGGCGACATGCTGTTGCGAGCCACAAACGAAAACGACAGCCTTCGCACCGACGCCGCTACGCTCGTGGGAGCCTATCGAGATCGGATCGACACGTACAGCCAGGCCGAATTCAATCACTCGCTTACCCAGGGAGCAGTCCACCACGTCCGCCTCGAAGAAACACACAACGGCACGATGGTGCACCAGACCACCGACACCACCTTCGAGTCAGCCGGCGGGCATGACACCTGGCAGGTTGGCTCGGGGGTCACAGACGTGCGGCGGGGCCAGATCACCGTCACGAACGCCTCTACTTCCACGCCGGTCGTCTTCAACGCCACCAACGGGTCTGCGAGCTGGTCAGTCTCGGTTCAGGGGTCGGCTGATGGGTACGACGTGACAGTCGAGTCTGTCACGGGAACCACATCAGTTCACTCGGACGACGGTCCAGCCGTCGTCCTGCGCCCGACGAACGGCACCGTGAACGGGACCGAGATGGACAACCTGCGAGTTCAGTCCCAGTTCGAGGGCCCCTTCGAGCTATGGATCAGCAACGGTTCGACCGCGACCGGAACCTATCGTCTGATCCACGACGTGCCGTACGCGGAATTCGACGATTCGGCCTTCGACGGCGTCGATGATCCGATGGCCCACCCGGCCATCTACAACGCCACGCTCTCGGTCGAACTCTCGCGAAGCGATCTGGAGTACGCGACCAACGTCACCGTCGAGCCGAACGGCCCCGAACCACGCTGAAATCAGGGTGATCCGGCCGAAATTCGGGTTCGGTCCGTGTCTGTCTGGATGTCCAGTTCGTAGCCGAACGTCTCCAGCAGGGTACGGGACGAACGGACGTGATCGGTCAGCGTGGGCGTCGTGATCGACCCGCCGCTTCGGGCCAGGAAGGGGAGCAGCTGATCGGCGAGATGCCGGTCCACGGCCCCGGTTGCCTGGTGAAATCGACGGAACTGCTGGGCCGCGGCTTCACCGACGTCTTCGGCCGGCCAGCCAGGCTCGCCCAGGGCGTCGAACCCCGCGACCGAATGCTCGTATTCGGCAACTACCAGCACGACGGTTCCGGTCGAGTCTGAATCGACTGATTCGATGCGGGTGGCGATGGGAACGTCGATTGCGCTTTCCAGGGCGTCCCTGGCTCCGTTTGCCTGTCGTGTCGGGACCTCGGCTTCCTGTAAGTCCGCGGTTGCGGTCGAGTGGATGGTCACCGCCTCCAGTGCCCCACGTTCGAGACCGTTGATCGGAGCCATGTCGGACGGCGAGACGCTGAGTGTCGCGAGACCGCCGCCCTGCGGGTAGAACCCCCGGCGCTCGACACTGATCTCGGCGGCAAGGCCAAATCGCCTGAGGAAGAGGAGTTTGACGAACCGGTGGTAGCCGATCGGGGGCGACCACTTGACGTCGGTCCCGCCAGTGGCGGCCACGGAAAACTCGGTATCAGTCGCCATCGCCAGGGGAAGGGCCGCGTCGAAAACCAGCGAAATGCTCCCCGCGGTTCCCACGTCGACCTCGACCTCGCCTCCCACGATCTGCCCCGGTCGGAAGATCACCGTCTCCGAGCCGACTTCAGCCCCCTCGTAGTCTGCGTCGGTGAGGGCCCCGATGATTCGGATCGCTGTAACGTGCTGGGCCCGAAGACCCGGCTGGTCTCGGGCCCCTCGAACGTGGTCGATCCGGACGGGAACGCCTTCCATCGCGGCGAGGGCAACTGCGAGGCGGACGAGCTGCCCGCCGCCCGCTCGTCCGTCGATCCGTTTCATAGCGAGCCTTCGCAGGGCCAACCATTCAACTTGCGGGTGTAATCTCACGAGTGGTCCGAAATCGTTTGTGTGGGCCGCCCCTCCCCATCGTATGGACGACGATTCGTCAGCCCCCGACTGGATCAAATCGGTCCGGGAACATCGTGAAGCGAAATCCCGGGCCTTCGAGTCGGCGGACTCGCCGCTCAGCGAGCCCGCCCAGCAGACCTTCGATGGGCTGGATTTCTTTCCGATCGACGAAAACTATCGGGTGACGGGCCGGTTTGAACCGCTGTCGGACCCGGAATCGGTGTCCCTGGAAGCGACCCGGGGGCCACCGGTGCCCTTCGAGCACGTCGGTCAACTCGGCGTCGAGATCGCGGGCGAACTCCACGTCCTCGCGGTGTATCGGGCCCAGGGGGTCGACGCGCTGCTCGTTCCCTTCCGTGACGAGACGAACGGCGAGGAGACGTGGTCACAGGGCCGGTACCTGAACCTCACCCCGCCCGAAAAAACGGGCCGCGTATCAGTTCGCGTCGATTTCAACCTCGCCTATCACCCGCTCTGTGTCTACGACGAGACTGTCAGTTCGGCGATTCCACCAATCGAAAACGAGATTTCGGCGGCCGTCCGGGCAGGTGAAAAAGGCAGACCGACAGAGGAGTGAGACCGAATCCGAGTTAGGCCGGAACGTCCGCGGCTTCGAGCAGTTCCTGGTACCGATTTCGGATGGTTACCTCGGAGACGTTCGTGACCTCGCTGACCTCGCTCTGGGTGACCCGGCGGTTGGTCAATAGGGACGCCGCGTAGATCGCTGCTGCGGCCAGACCCACTGGGCTCTTGCCACTCGTGACTCCCTTCTCCTGGGCTGTCGTGAGTAGCTGGCGGGCCCGTCGCTCGACTTCGTCGGCCAGGTCGAGTTCCGAGGCGAACCGGGGCACGTAGCTCGCGGGGTCGGCCGGCTGGACCTCCAGACTGAGTTCGCGGACGATGTACCGGTAGGTCCGCTTGAACTCCATCTCGTCGATCCGGCTCACGTTGGCCATCTCGTCCAGGCTCCGGGGCGTGGACATCTGGCGGGCCGCGGCGTAAAGCGACGCCGTGGCGACACCCTCGATGGAGCGACCGGGGAGCAGGTCCTCCTCCAGCGCTCGACGGTAGATCACGGAAGCAGTCTCTCGTACTTCCTGGGGAAGCCCGAGCGCGGAGCTCATCCGTTCGATCTCGCCCAGGGCCTGTTTGAGGTTGCGCTCCTTCGAGTTCCGGGTGCGGAACCGCTCGTTCCAGGTGCGCAACCGCTGCATCTTCTGGCGCTGGCGCGAGGAGAGGGCCCGTCCATAGGCGTCCTTGTCCTGCCAGCCGATGTTCGTGGAGAGCCCCTTGTCGTGCATCATGTTCGTCGTGGGGGCGCCCACGCGGGACTTCTGGTCCTTTTCGGCGGCGTCGAAGGCTCGCCATTCGGGACCGCGATCGATTTCGTTTTCCTCGACGACCAGTCCGCACTCCGAGCAGACGGTTTCGCCGCGTTCCTCGTCCGTGTCGAGTCGTCCGCCACACTCAGGACAGACGTGCTCGTCGACGGACTCCTCTGTTTCCGATTCCGATTCGTCTACCCGTGTTCGCTGCCGCTCGCCGCTATAGGTTCGGATTGTGGCATCACTCATGGTGGAAGGACGGAGAGGGGTGGGACCGACTCCCCTGTTCCTTACTCCAAGGTAGGACCGAAACCCATATAAGTCTTTTGCAAAAATCGGTCATGATTGTACATACTGTTCTTCGGGGAGGACCGCTCTAACCCGAAAATACTGCCGCTTTTGGACGCCCTAAAAATTGTGCGGGGGTTTACCAAACTACAACACCTCCCTTAAGTTTCCATCGGTGACCTGTCGCTCGCTGTCCTGCGATTCTGTCGGTTTCGATCCCGTAAAATTCAGCCGTCGAGATTCTCGGCGATGCTCGAAAGCGAGTCCTCGGGCCGGCCACTTTCGTAGGTCGCCCGCTCCCCCGGTTTCCGAAGCCCGTACCGGTAGCCAGGTTCCACGATGTCAAATTCCACACTCCGGCCGATTTCGAGCCCACTTGCCTCGACCCACTCGACAAGGGCATTCTCACCAGCGGATCGGTTTCGGGCCAACCGGGGTGTTTCGGCAGCGTGTCGAATGACCGGTGTCCCGTCGTCTCGCTCCTCGATCGGGGCCCGGTACTCCCGGCCGTCGAGGACGAGTCTGATCAGAGACCCAGGTTCCTCGTCCAGATCCCCTGCGATCCGTATTTCCGGACGGGTCGTGCGCCCGCGGCGCTCGATAGTCGCCGATCTGGTCTCGACGGTGGGGTGGTCGTGAGCGATTCGTTCAACCATTATCCGTCCTTGGCCAGCGGACCCGGTGAACGTATCGGTCGAGTCCGTTCCTGGCGGTCGAGCCCGAAGGAAACCGTCATGGGCCCGCCCCCCAAACGAAGGGCCGATGACGAGCGACGAGGCCGCGTTCCTTCGGGCGTCCTGGGTCAACGTCCTGGGGAACGTCGCGAAAATCGCGGTCGAAGGGACGCTGGGGCTCACGTTCGGCAGCCTCGCGCTCGTGGCCGACGCGGCCCACTCGCTGGGGGATCTTCTGGCGAGTCTCGTGGTGTTGATCTGGGGTCGGCTGTCCTTTCGGGGCCCGGACTCGAACCATCCCCACGGTCACGAACGAGTCGAGCCACTGACGGCGCTCTTTGTCGGCGTGACGCTGGTCGGCCTCGCGGTGAAGATCTTCTACGACGCCGTCACGGCACTGCTTGAGGGGCCGCAGATTCGCTTCAGTGTGTTGCTCGTGTTCGGGCTTGCCTTCGCGATCGCCGACATGATTCTGGTCTACTGGTACACTGACCGGGTCAACCAGCGGTTGAATTCCACGGGGCTGAACGCGCTGGCCACCGACGCCCTGAACGACATCTACACGTCTTTTGCCGCAGTGCTAGGGATCTTCGGGGCGGGCGTGGGCATGCCGATCGTCGATCCACTGGCCGGTGGGCTGGTGAGTCTCCTCGTACTCAAGGAGGGACTTGGCATCGCCCGCGAGAACGTGCACTATCTCACCGGTGGCGCGCCCCCACAGCAGGAGATCGAATCGATCAGACAGACCGTCCTCGATCATCCCTCTGTTCACGGCGTCCACGACCTGCGCTGTCACTACGTCGGCACGAGTATCGAGGTCGAACTTCACGCCGAAGTCGAGGGTGACCTCACGCTCGGGGCCGCTCACGACCTCGAGACGGAGCTTCGCGATCGGGTCCTCGAACGGCCCTCGGTCGGGGACGTGCACATTCATCTCGACCCCGAGGGAATGGGCGAATGGCAGGGTTCGAATTGAATCAGGGAAGTGAAAGCCCACCCGCGCTCTCCCAGACGACCACTACCGAGGGCAGCACCAGCACCGACGTGAGATACGAGTACACGATTGCGATGCCGGTGACAAAGCCGAACTGACCGAGAATCGGTGTCACCGCGATGACCAACACTCCGATCCCGGTCGCGGTTGTGAGCATCGACCCGGTCAGGGCGCCGCCGGTCCCGAACACCGTCTCGTCCAGGGCCTCGTGGAGGTTCGTCCCGTCGTACTCGTCGGCGAACCGGTGGGTCATGTGTGCCGAGTAATCGATTCCGAGGCCGATCGCGATCGAGAGGACGGTCGCCGTCATGGCGTTGAACGGGATCCCCAGAGCGCGCATCGTCCCGATGATGAACGACACCGTGAGGACGATCGGCACCAGATTGACGATCCCGAGGGTGGCACTTCCTTCGAGCACCCGATATATGAAAAGCAGGAAGATCGCGGTGAACCCGAGTGCGACGGCCAGACTCCTCACAGCCGAGTCCAGAATGGTGTCCGAAACCGCCTGAAACACGACGATCTGGCCAGTGGCCGTTGCCGAGAGCCGGTACTGGTCGGCCAAGGTCTTCGCGTCTGCAGAGATCTCTTTCTGTGAGGACTCGGCTTCGGTGTCATAGACGATCCGGGCCGAGCGGTAATCCTCGGTCAGGTACTGACTGGCCTCGGCGGCGTAGGGCGAGGCGAATAGTTCGTCGTAAATCGTCGTGAGATCATCATCCGGGACCCCGTCGTCGTTTCGATCGTTCCGTTCAACAAGCGCATCGAACTGTGGGTCGGCCGCGCGATAGTCGTCGATGACGTCGATGATGCTTGTCGCGGCCGCCTGCCGGCCGTCCTGCAGGATCGCGTCCGGTGGGTCACGGTTCACGTGTTCGATCGACTGCAGCGCCGTGTCCCGTCGCATCGAATCCGAGACGTAGACAGTCACCGAGTCCCTGGCAGCACTCTCGAACTCGGCCTCCAGGAAGTTCAGATCGCGAGTCACCGTGTAGGTCTCCGGGGCGAAGGGCTCCGGGAGCGAGGCGAGATAGTCGGGGACCTCCTCGGGCGGGAGGAAGTCCTCCTCGGAGAACGAGGTGTCGATTCCCGTACCGTACGCGCCGGCTGCCAGCCCAGACACGAGTAACACGGCGAGGAAGATCCGGGGCCCTCGTCTGGCGATCACGACGCCCACGTCGAGAGCCGAGCCGAGGACGCTCCCCTCACGGCCGATCGGTGCACTGGCGAAGGTCGGGAACCCGGTGCGCTCCCGATATCGATCGACCTCCAATTTGAGTGCCGGGAGGAAGATGCCGAAGATCAGGAAGGTGAAGATGATCCCGATGGCCGCGATCAGGCCGAAATCACGGAGCGGCGGCAGCGAACTGGTGAGATTCGCGGCGAACCCGATGACCGTCGAGCCAGTCACGATGAAGAAGGCGACGATGAGCTGGCGGGTCATGACGTCCATCGACTCGGCGATTCCCACGCCGGTCACCCGCTCTTCCCGATAGCGATTGACCGAATGGATGCCGAAGTCGATGCCGACCGCTAGCAACAGCGGCGGGACCGCCGTGAGCATCTGCGTGAAGGGGATCCCGGCCAGACCCATGAACCCGAAGGTCCAGACGATCGTCATCACGAGTGCCAAAAGCCCCACCGCCAGATCGAGGGGGTCGCGATAGGCATAGATCAGGAACGTGACGATCAGGAGGATCGCGGCGGGGATCACGAGGATGAGCGAGTCGAAAATCACGCTCGCGAATTCGGCGGAGATGATCCCGGTCCCGAAGACCCGGATGTCACCGCCGCCAGCCTCGACGACTCGCTGGGTTTCGAGCTGGATCGATTGGAGGGGACTGTCGCCGCTCGTGCCGGCCCCGCTTGCCAGTCCGGCCGGCACTTCGTGGGTGATCACGGCGATCGTCGCTCCCGCGGTGGCCGACTCCCGGTTGAAGTCGGTACTCAAGATCCCGGTCAGTCCAGGCTGGGCAGTCGCTTCTCGAACGGCAGCATCGATCTGCTTCGGTGTGGCCCGCTCGACGGCCCGGATCTGGTCCTCGACGGACCGCGCGCTCGGATCGAGCGTGGTGGCGATCGTACTAGCGGCACTCCGGGTCGCGGTAATGCGCAATTCAGTCCGATCTTCGAGCCGTTGCTGGGTTCGCAACATCGTCAGCAGCGCCGGCTTCGAGAGGGCGTTCTCCGAGACCTGTATCAGTTGAGTCGTCCCCTCGTCGGCTGCGAAAGCGGGACCGAACTCCCGGTTCACGTCCTGGAGGGCCGCTTCGGCATCGGTGCCCTCGGAAAACTGACTCGTCCCGGTCTCGGTCGAGACGTTGCCCAGTCCGGCACTCATCAGGAGGGTAATGACCAGGAAGACGAGGATGACCGTCCTGGAGCGCTGGGAGACGACCGCTGCGATCTGTTCGACGATCGCGTCGTGGTCCACCATCGGTCAGCGACGGCGATACCAGTAGCCGCCACCGGCAAGCAGAGCGATTCCCACGAGGACGGCGACGATCGGCAGGAAGCCCCCGCCCTCCTGTTCCGTGACGGTGACCGGAACCTGGACGGTTTCCGTGAGCTTCGTATCCCCGCCCTCCTCGTACTGCACGTCCATCGACAGCGGATAGTCCTTCGTCAGCGCGCCCGCCCCCACGGCGACCTCGAAGGTCACCGTCGAGGATTCGCCCGGCTTGAGTGCGCTGATGTAGCCCTCGTCGTCATCGGCCGAGAGCGGGTCGTCCGCAAAGATCTTCGGGTTGACGTCGCTGACGGGCAACTCCCCGGTGTTGGTCAGTTCCACGGTGATCTCCCCACTCTCGCCGGCCGCGACCGTGGCGTTCGTGGCCGTAATGTCGAACCGATCTTTCTGCGGTTCGATCGCCGTTCGAACGTTGTAGGGCCCCATCTCGAAGTCACGGTCGTCCTCCTCGTACTGGACCTGGAAGGAAAGCTGTCGGGGGATCGCTTCGGCGTTCGAGGAGACCTCGATCGGGTATCGGACCGTCGTGGACTCGTTTGCGGCCATTGCCCCGATCGCGTATTCGGTTTCCAGGGGATGGACGTTCTGTCCGGCCCCGGGCAGGCTGAGTACCAGGTCCTCGACGGCCGATCCGTTGTTGGTGACTGCGAGTTCGAGCACCCCTTCTTCGCCGACCCGGAGTGTCGAATCGGTCCGTTCGAGGACGAACCGATCTCGCTCGGACCCGACCGGTGCCATGACAGTCGTCTCGCCGGTTCGCTGCAAGTTGCCGTCCGCGTCCGCATAGGAGAGCGCGAGCGAGAGTCGCTGGGGTGTTGGTTCGGCCGTGGGTGCGATCGTAATCGGCAGGGTCACGGTCCGGGTCTCACCGACGGGGATGGTTCCGACGCCATACTGGGACATCTCTAGTTGGACGGCCGGTCCGGTCTGTCCCAGTTCGAGGACTGCGTCTGTCATCTCTCGGGGCCCCGTGTTGCGCAGCGTTGCGACGACCTCGCCACGTTCACCGACCCGTAACGTGCTGTCCAGAGCGGTGACGTCGAACGACCGGGCCTCGGTGACGAGCACTTCTGCCGTGGCGGGGATCGCGGTCATATCGATTCCGTTGGGCTTCTCGTACTCGACCACACTTTGAATCGCGTGCGTGCCGGGATTCGTTCCGGAAACTGCGGTGGCGTCGACAGTCACCGTTCGGGTCTCCCCCGGCTCCCACTCCGCGACGAACTGGGTTACCATCTCGGACTGGCCACCGACACGCAACCCAGTTCCCTGTGCGGTCGTCTGCACGCTCGCGTCGTGGGCCGTCTGGGTGCCGACGTTCTTGAGGTTCACTGCGAGTTCGTTCGTCCCGCCCGACGGGACAGTTCCGTTCACCGATTCCACGGCGAAGTGGGCCCGATCTTCGACGACGACCTCTGCGTCGACAGTTTTCCAGCCGGTGTTGTTGACGGGCCCGTACTCGTATTCGAGATCGATCTCAAGATCGTAGGTTCCCGGCTCGACATCTTCCGGGACTTCGACCGTGAATGAACCGGTCACTGGCTGTCCGTAAGCAATCGGCTCGATGAATTTCGTGCCCGAACGAACGGTCATCGGGGTCGAACCGCTCTCCATTTCGGCGGTCACCACCCGGGCCGGGGGTGCGTCATCGTCGTCGTTCGTGAACGTCACCACGACCTGTTGGGTCTGACCGGGCGCGACCGAAGGCTCGGAAACCGTCGCGTCGATGTCGGGTTCGATCTGTGCTGCGACCGGAACTGAGGCGACAGTCAAACCGATAACGAGAACGAAAAGCAGGGGGAGAAGTCGTTTCATGGCTTGGAGTAGTTGTGAAACCTGTCGTGGCGAACGGGCATAAATCGTCGCATATCCACAACTTCGACCCGGCGTCAATCACTCCCGGCGATGGAATCAGTCGATATGCCCAGGTCCACGAACGTTGGGTCCGGCGCGGACGGGGACTATTTTCACCAAGACGACACGACTCCGAGTCGCAGTCGGCCGGTTTTCCCATCTCTACTGCGTACAAACGTCGTTGGGCGACGATGTTAATAGGCTGTGCGACATATCTCGAAGCAAGGATGATGGACGACTTGACAGGGTTCCAACGGGACCTGCTGACGGTTATTGCCGGGCTAGAGGCGCCAAACGGGCTGGAAATCAAATCGGAGATGGAAGACTACTACGAGTCAACGATCAATCACGGGCGACTGTACCCCAACCTCGATACCCTGGTCGAGCGGGGCCTCGTCGAGAAGACCAAACAGGACGAACGGACCAACGCCTACCACGTTACGGAATCCGGGCTCACCCTGCTCAAGGAACGCCGCGAGTGGGAGTCTCAGTACGTTCAGCCAACAGCTTAAGTGTCCGTCCGCGCCTCGTAAAGTCGTTCTGTCGCCCGACGGACCGCTTCGTTGCTCGATTCGTCCGGTTCCCATCCCAGTGCTCGAACTTTCTCGATCGAGAGTCGCATCTTGGGCACGTCGCCGGTCCAGCCACGGTCGCCTCCGGAGAACTCGTATGCTGGGTCCAGCCCCATTACGTCGCTGACGATGTCCGCGATCTCGATCACCGAGGTCGTGGTTCTGGTCCCGAGGTTGAACACGTTTCGCGCCCCGGTCGCCTGTTCGACGACCGTGAGCATCCCGTCCACACACGCCTCGATCGACATGTAGGACTTCTCCTGGCGGCCGTTGCCCTTGATCTGTAAGGTTTCGGGATCGGCCTGGAGTTTCTCGATGAAGTCGACGATCACGGCCCCGGACTGGAGTCGCGGCCCCACGATGTTCGCAAAGCGGAAGATCCAGGCGGTGAGGTCCGCGCTGTGAACGTACGTCGAGACGAGTGCCTCCTCGGCGGTCTTTCCCGCGCCATACGCGCTGATCGGCTCCTGGGGGTAGTCCTCCGGTGTCGGCCGGGGGGCCTCCCCGTACACCGTCGAGGAGGAGGTAAAGGCGATGTGTTCGACACCGACCTCGGCCATGCGCTCCAGGATCGAGAGGGTCATTCCAGTGTTCTCCTCGAACTGCGAGCGGGGGTTCGGGTCGTTCACGTCCTTTCTGGCGGCCAGGTGAAAGACCACGTCAGTGTCGGCGTCGATGGCCTCGGCGACGACGCTGTCCCGGGTGAGGTCGCCGTGGACGAACGACGCCCCCTCGGGGATCCACTCGCGCCGGCCGTTCGAGAGGTCGTCGACGACGGTGACAGCGGCCCCGATCGAGAGCAGGCGTTCGGCGAGATGAGAGCCGACGAAGCCCGCGCCACCGGTCACGACAGCATGACTTTCAGACAGATCCATACGGGCGGATCCGAACCGGCGGCCAAGTGTTTTGCGGTACTCGGGAGAATCACAACATATTCCCTCTGCAGGGCGAATGCTGCGGTATGCAGGACGACCGTTCGGTGACGGTGCTTCGCCTGGGACACCGACCGGGTCGGGACGACCGGATGACGACCCACGTCGGCCTTACGGCGCGCGCACTGGGCGCGGACGAAGTGATTTTCCCAGCAAACGCCACCGACGCCCTGGAGACGACCCGGGATGTCACCGAGCGGTTCGGTGGGCCCTTCGAAGCGAGGCCGACGGATTCGCCGGTTGGTGAGGTTCGGGGCTGGGATGGACCGGTCGTCCACCTCACGATGTACGGTGAGCCGGTCCAGGAACGCGTGGGAACCATCCAGGCCGAATCAGTTGGCCAGGATCTACTGGTCGTCGTCGGCTCGGAGAAAGTTCCATTCGATGTGTACGAGGCGGCCGACTGGAACGTCGGCGTGACGAACCAGCCCCACTCGGAAGTCGCAGCCCTCGCCGTGTTTCTCGATCGGTATTTCGACGGCCGGGAACTCGATCGGAGCTTCGAGAACGCCGAACGACGGGTCGTCCCGACGGCGCTTGGCAAGGAGGTCAAAGAGCCGGGAAGCGAGGAGCCGTAGACGGCTCAAAAGACTTACCTACCGTGGCGGTCCCATATACCCATAATGGCTTTTGAGGAGCTACTCGAGGACCCTGTCATCCAGAAGTACCTCAACGAGTTGGTAGGGCCCAAGGGCATGCCCGTTGCCGCGGCCCCGCCGGACGGTGAGGTAACCGACGAGGAGCTTGCGGAGCGACTGGGACTCGAACTCAACGACGTTCGACGCGCCCTCTTTATCCTCTATGAGAACGATCTGGCGTCGTACCGACGCGTCCGGGACGAGGATTCCGGCTGGCTCACCTACCTCTGGACCTTCGAATACGAACACATCCCGGGCAACCTCCACGAGGAGATGGAGCGGCTCCTCGAGGCGCTCGAGGAACGCCGTGAATACGAGCTGAACAACGAGTTTTACCTCTGTCCGGAGTGCTCGATCCGTTTTGAGTTCGGCGAGGCGATGGATCTGGGCTTTTCGTGTCCGGAGTGTGGATCGCAGCTCGAAGCGATGGGTAACGACGAGTTGATCGGGGCCGTCGACGAGCGCATCGGCGAACTGAGAAACGAACTCGGGCTGGCGACATAATGGTCGTCCTCGCATCCAAGGTGTATGTCCACGGCGGGGCCCGGGAACGGGCGCTTGACTCACTCGAATCGCTCGTCGGCAACGCTATCGGCGACCTCGACGTGGAGTTCGAGGTCGGACTCAGACACGATGACTTTCCGACGGTGACCGTCGAGGGTCCCGACGCCGTCGTCGCCAGGAACCTTTTGCGGGAGGAGTGGGGCGAAATCGTGCCCGACCCCGAACCGGGCACCGTCGCGACGGGAACTCTCGAATCGTGGGACGAAGACGGCTTTACGCTTGATGCCGGTGACACGGTACGGATTCCGGCCACGGAGATCGACCTCGGCGGCGGCTCACCGTCACAGATCCGCAAGCGGTTCGGGCTGGTTCAACATCTTCCGATTCGCTATGAGGCGGGTGACACACCTCGAATCGCCGACGTGGAGCGTGATCGGCTGTACGACTGGCAGCGTGCAGAGACCGGGCGGGTCAACGTCAACAGCGCGACCCGGGCCGAAGTCCGTGCCACGGTGAACCGGGCCGGGCACGCCGGGGACATCATCACGGTCGAACGACTCGGCCTGCTCGAACAGAGCATCGTCTGCAAGTCGGGGACGGACCCGCCAGGCCTGCTCGCAAGCATCGGGTCGTACCTCGATTCGGAACTCCTCGCCGTCGTTCCATGAGACGTCTCCTCGCCGCGCTCGCACTGGTCGTTCTGGTCGGTCTGGCGGGCTGTACCGGCGGGGTCGTCGATCAAAACGCGCTCGAAGAACCGGCGACCTACGACTGGGACAGTTCTGCGGAGGTGTCAGTCAACGTTACCGGTGGGAGCTATCAGTCGGTGACCGCCCTCGGGAACCAGTCGAACGTGAGTCTCTTCGGGCCCGGTGAGTTCGGCGGCGAATCCGCAATTCCCGTGTCCGCAGTTCAGTACCAGTACCCGAACGGGACGGTAGTGAACGCCTCCGCGGTCGAGGTGGCCGAACGGGACGACCGTACCGTCCTCGAAGCGCCTCGAAGCGGCGGGAAAATCGCCTACAGAGCGACAGTACAGTCCAATCGCCTCTTCCTTCCGGTGACCGTGAACGGCAGTTACGCCGTCACGCTGCCCGAAGGGACGGACGTGAGCTTGCCAGTCATCGGCCGGGCGACGCCGGGTGATTACGAGGCCGACCGAACTGGTGAGCGGGTAACTCTCACCTGGTCGAACCCGGAGACCCAGGTCATTACTGTCGAGTATTATCAGGAGCGGAACCTCTACATCTTCGCCGGCCTGGTTGGCCTGCTTGGACTGGTCGCTGCCGCTGGCATGCTGTACTTCCGAACGCAGTTGCGGCAACTCGCGCGTCGCACCGGCGAGATCGGACCGGAAGACGGCCTAGAGTGACCGAGTATGACAGCGGAGACCGTTTCCGAATCGAAGACCGTCGCCCTGTTGACCGTCGGCGACGAGCTATTGGCGGGTGAGACGGAGAACACGAACGCGTCCTGGCTCGCACGGCGACTGCAGGATCGTGGTGCGAGCCTCCGACGGATCGTCGTCGTCCCCGACGAACTGACGGCGATCGCAGAAACGCTCTGCTCGCTTGTGGCCGAGCACGACGCGGTGATCGTCACTGGTGGGTTGGGACCGACCCACGACGACGTGACGATGGAAGCCGTTGCACAGGCCTTCGACAGTGAGATGGAACCACATTCGGACGCGATCGAGTGGTTCGAGCATGAAACCGAGTATGCTATCCCGGACCTGGTCGAGGGCACGACCCATCTGCCGGCCGGCGCCGAGTTCCTTCCGAACCCGGAGGGAGTGGCCCCCGGTGCGAAAATCGAGTCTGTGTACGTGCTGCCCGGTGTCCCGCGCGAAATGAAGGCGATGTTCGAACTGATCGCGCCGACGTTCGACGGACCGACGGCCACGACGAAAGTACTCACGTCCGAGAAGCCCGAAAGCCAACTGGTCGATGTCCTCGCCGAGACGACCCGACGGTTCGACGTGCAGGTCGGGAGCTATCCCGACGAGAT